>NZ_JBTLMO010000004.1:0-312314 GCF_054462255.1 Streptomyces sp. SD15
TTCTCAAGGAACGGACGCTTCCTTTGTACTCACCCGAGAGACTCTCTCAGGCTTTCCTCCGGGCGCTTCCCTTCGGTCTTGCGTTTCCGACTCTATCAGACCGTTTCCCGATCCGATTTCCTCGGCGCTTTCCAGGTTTCCGCTTTCGCGTTTCCCTTTCCGGCGGTTCCGACTCTATCAGATCCTTTCGGGCCTGATTCCCAGTCAGCGGGAGTTGTCTTCGCGGCTGTTGGGCCGTTCCGACGTTTCAAACTTTAGCGGATCCTCTCGGCAGTTCCCAATCGGACTGCCGTGTCCCAATCGAATTGAATCCGGACGCGCCGAATTTACCCCGTTTGGGTGATCGTGCTGATGGTTTGGGTGCCGCTACTGCGGCGGAGGTGCTACTGCAGAACCGTTACGGCTCTGTGGCAACTCGAAGAACTTTACGGATCCCGTAGGGGGATGTCAATCCATCCTGTCAAGATCTTTAATCGAGGTCGCTGAGTCGGCCGCTCGCGTCCGGCTGGGCGTGCTCCACGCGTCGGAGGAGGCGGGTCAGGACGTCACCCAGGACGCCCCGTTCGTCCGCGGAGAGGTCCTGGAGGAGGTCCTCCTCGAACACCATGGCGAGGCGCATCGCTTCCAGCCACTTCTCACGGCCCTCGTCGGTCAGCTCGACGATGACGCGTACGCGATTCGACTCATCGCGTTCGCGCGTGACGAGGCCCTCCGCCACCATGCGGTCGATCCGGTGGGTCATCGCGGCCGGCGTCAGGCCCAGCCGCTTGGCGAGGTCGCTCGGGCCCATGCGATACGGAGAGCCGGACAGGACGAGGGCCTTGAGGACCTCCCACTCGGCGTTGCTGATGCCGAGGGTGGCGGTCTGGCGGCCGTAGGCGACGTTCATACGGCGGTTGAGACGGCCGAGGGCCGACACGATCTTCTCGACCTGGGGGTCGAGGTCCTGGAATTCGCGCTGGTAGGCGGCGATCTGTTCTTCGAGTGTCGGCTCACTGACGCCGGGGGTGTCGCCCATGGCCGCAGTATGGCACGGCCTCGCTTGGCATCGAAGTCCTTCACCATGTAGAGTTCAACTTCTAACTTTAGCTTCGAAATCTTCGGGCCTGCATCATTGAATCTCGCGCCTGAAGGCTTCACGACCAAGGCAGGTGAAAGTGACCAGGGCGATGGGCGCAGCGATGCGCCGGATCCACGTGGGCAACGCACTCGGCGCGTTCGGGCTCGGCTTTACCGTCCCCTTCCTCTACGTCTATGTGGCGCAGGTGCGGGGACTCGGCTCCATGACGGCGGGCGTCGTGCTCGCCGTCTTCGCCGTGGCCGCTCTCGTCGTACTGCCGTTCGCCGGGCGAGTCATCGTCCGGCGCGGTCCGCTGCCGGTCCTGCTCACGGCTCTGGTCACCGCCGCCGTCGGAGCGCTGAGCCTGGGGCTCGCGAACAACGCGACGACGGTGCTGCTGTCGGCGGCGGCGCTCGGCGCCGGACAGGCCGTGATGCAGCCGGCCCTGGCGACGATGATCGTGGACTGCTCCTCGGCCGAGACGCGGTCGCGCGCCTTCGCCACCCAGTTCTTCCTGCAGAACCTTGGGCTCGGTGTCGGAGGTCTGATCGGCGGACACATCGTCGACACGAGCCGGGCGAGCTCCTTCACTCTGTTGTTCGCGATCGAGGCGGCGATGTTCCTGCTGCTCGTCGTGATCATGGCGACCGTGCGAATGCCGCACGCGCCGCGGATCCACGGTGACACGCCGCAGGCCAAGGGCGGCAGCTGGAAGCAGCTGCTTGGAAACCGGGCCATGGTGCAGCTGTCCGTGCTGGGCTTCGTACTGTTCTTCGCCTGCTACGGACAGTTCGAGTCGGGCCTCTCCGCGTACGGTGTCGAGGCCGCCGGGATCTCCACCTCCGCACTGGGTACGGCGATGGCGGCGAACACCGCGATGATCGTGGTCGCTCAGTTCGCGGTGCTCAAGTTCGTCGAGCGCCGGAAGCGGTCCCGGGTGATCGCCTCGGTGGGGCTCATCTGGGCCGTCGCGTGGTTTGCGGCCGGGTATGCGGGGCTCGGGCACGGAAGCCGGACCATGGCGACCGCCGCGTTCATCTCTACGTACGCGCTCTTCGGGCTCGGCGAGGCGCTGCTGTCGCCGACCGTCGCGCCGCTGGTGGCCGACCTGGCGCCGACGGGCCTGGCGGGGCAGTACAACTCCGCGTTCGCCCTGGTGAAGCAGCTCGCGCTGGCCGTCGGTCCGGCGGTGGGCGGTCCGATGGGGGCCTCGCTGCACGGGCCGTACGTCGTGACGTTCCTGCTGTTCTCGCTGGGCATCACGTTCCTGGCGCTGCGGCTGGGGCGGCAGCTCAGCCCCGTACAGGATCAGCCGTGGCTGGCGAAGAGCCGGGTGGTCGCTCAGGGTGGGGCGTCGGCGGAGCCGGTGCGGGCCGGCGCCTGACGGGCGGACGGCCGACGCGGGCGGCTGATGCGCGGGGCGCGAAGCCCGTGCCGCAGGCCAGGTCCAGGACCGTGGCTCCGGGGAACAGGTCGACTGCGTCGAGGACCGCGGTGGGTGGGGTGGGTCGCCAGGTGACGCGCGGAGGTGCTTCCGGGAGGGTTGCTCGCCCCCGCCGCCCCTACCCGTTCCCGTCCCTTGGGGGCTGCGCCCCCAAACCCCCGCCATCGCCCGAAGGGCTCGTCCTCAAACGCCGGACGGGCTGGATACCCCGGCCGGAGCTCAGCCCTCCCCCCGCGGCAACGCGAACTCACACCACACCGCCTTCCCACCCCCAGGCGTCCGGCGCGACCCCCAGCCGGAGGCGATCGTCGCCACGATGGCGATGCCTCGGCCCGCCTCGTCGGCGGGTTCGGCGCGGCGGCGGCGCGGAAGGTGATCGTCGCCGTCGGTGACCTCGATGATCAGGCGACGGTCGGTCCGGCGCAGACGCAGGCGCATGGGCGGGGTGCCGTGCTGGAGGGAGTTGGCGACCAGTTCGCTGGTGGCGAGGACGCCGAGGTCGTGGAGGTCCTGAGGGAACCGCCAACTCGTCAGCACGCCGGAGGCGAAGGCACGCGCGCGTGGGGCCGCTTCGACACCGCCCAACAGCTCCAGGGCGGCGTTGCGGAAGAGCTCGCTGTCCGGGCCCGTGCGGGCGGGGTGCTGGAGGACCAGGACGGCCACGTCGTCGTCGTGGTCGGCCGTCACTCCGGCGGAGCGGACGAGGCGGTCGCAGACCACCTGGGGGGTGCCTGTGGCGCCCGCGAGGGCGCGCTCCAGCGTAGCGATGCCTTCGTCGAGGTCCTCGTCCCGGCGCTCGACCAGGCCGTCGGTGTAGAGGACGGCCGTCGAGCCGGGTCCCAGCGGCACCGAGCCCGAGGAGTGCATCCAGCCGCCGGTGCCGAGCGGCGGTCCGGTGGGTTCGTCGGCGCGCACGACGGTGCCGTTCTCGTCGCGGACGAGGATCGGGAGGTGGCCGGCGGACGCATACACGAGGCGGCCCTCGTTGGGGTCGTGGACGGCGTACGCACACGTGGCGATCTGGTTGGCGTCGATCTCCGTGGCGAGGCCGTCGAGGAGCTGGAGGACCTCGTGCGGGGGCAGGTCGAGGCGGGCGTACGCGCGTACGGCGGTGCGCAACTGACCCATGACAGCCGCGGCCCGCACCCCGCGGCCCATGACGTCGCCGATGACGAGCGCCGTGCGGCCGCCGCCGAGGGTGATCACGTCGTACCAGTCGCCGCCGACCGCGGCCTCGGTGCCGCCGGGCTGGTAGGTGGCGGCGACGCGCAGGTCGTCGGGCTCCTCCAGCTCCTGGGGGAGCAGGGAGCGCTGGAGGGTGACAGCGGTCTCGCGCTGGCGGCGCTCGCTGGCGCGCAGTCGCTCGGCGGCCTCGGCGTGGTCGGTGACGTCGGTGGCGAAGATCAGTACGCCGCCGCTCTGGCCCTCAGCTTTCGGGGAGGTGTCCACGGGCGTGCAGGTGAACGTGTACGAGCGGCCGCCGGGCGCCTTGCGGGACTTGACCGTGCGTGGCTTGGCGCTGCGCAGCACCTGGTCGAGGAGCGGGAGCAGGCCGAGTTCGTCCAGCTCCGGCAGCGCCGCGCGCGCGGGCTCGCCGACGGGGCGTACGCCGAAGGCCGCCGCATAGGCGTCGTTGACGTACGCGACGCGGTGCTCGCGGCCGTGCACGAGGGCGACGAGGGCCGGGACACGGTCGAGGACCTCGCGCACCGGCAGGTCGTCGACGGCGGGGACGGGCGGCGGTTCCTCGGTCGGCTGCTCGGCGCGGGCCGCGGGCACAGAGCCTTCCCCTCGCCGGTCCGGGGAGGCCGTGTGCTCGGTCCGCGCTGCGGCGCGGCGCTGCGTTCCGGGGAGCCGGGCGCTCCAGCGGGTGAAATTCACCGAATCCTTGCCTCGTGATTGTCGTCTCCGGTCGGCTCCGGATCCGGCCGGGGGACCGGCCCGCGGCCGGAGCCGCTGGGGCACTGCGTCCCCGGGAGGAATCCGATCGAGTCCGGTCGATGTCCGGTCGGAATCCTGGGGAATGCGGCGCTTGGGAAGAAGCCTCGTGGGGTTCGAAGAGCGAGCGGTCGGCCCGCCCAAGGTCGGGGACCAGTCTGGCCGACCGGACCGACATCCGTCAGACGCCTTCCTGATCCCTGGAGTTCCTGGGTCCGGTCAGGACGACCCCTTCGGGTCGAGCTTCGGGTCGAGAGGAGGCTTTCCACCGGCCGCGAGTTCGAACTCCGCTCGGGGATGTTCGAGCGAACCGAGCGACACGATCTCCCTCTTGAAGAGCCCCGCCAAGGTCCATTCGGCGAGCACACGGGCCTTGCGGTTGAAGGTCGGGACCCTGCTCAGGTGGTAGACGCGGTGCATGAACCAGGCAGGATAGCCCTTCAACTTGCGCCCGTAGACGTGTGCGACGCCCTTGTGCAGCCCCAGGGACGCGACCGAGCCGACGTACTTGTGGGAGTACGTCTCCAGGGGCTCGCCACGCAGGGAGTGCGCGATGTTGTCGCCGAGGACCCTGGCCTGGCGCACCGCGTGCTGGGCGTTGGGCGCGGTCTCCTTGCCGGGCTCCTCGGCGGTGACGTCGGGTACGGCGGCGGCGTCTCCCGCGGCCCACGCGTGCGTGGTGCCGTCGACGGTCAGCTGGGGGGTGCAATTGAGGCGGCCGCGCTCGTTCAAAGCGAGATCGGTTGCGGCGAGGATCGGGTGCGGTTTCACGCCGGCGGTCCACACGACCGTACGCGTGGGGAAGCGGGCGCCGTCGCTGAGGACGGCGATCCGGTCCGCGCAGGAGTCGAGGCGGGTGTGGAGGCGTACGTCGATGTTGCGGCGGCGCAGCTCGGTGACCGCGTACTTGCCCATCGCCTCGCCGACCTCGGGGAGGATGCGGTCCGAGGCTTCGACGAGGATCCACTTCATGTCCTCGGCCTTGACGTTGTGGTAGTAGCGCGCGGTGTAGCGGGCCATGTCCTCGAGTTCGCCGAGTGCCTCGACGCCGGCGTAACCGCCTCCTACGAAGACGAAGGTCAGGGCGGCGTCGCGGATCGCGGGGTCGCGGGTGGAGGAGGCGATGTCCATCTGTTCGATGACGTGGTTGCGCAGGCCGATGGCCTCCTCGACGGTCTTGAAGCCGATGGCGTAGTCGGCGAGACCCGGGATCGGGAGGGCACGCGAGATCGAGCCGGGGGCGAGAACGAGTTCGTCGTACGTGATCTGTGCCGCGCCCGCGCCTTCCTCGTCGGTGGCGAGCGTGGTGAGGGTCGCCGTGCGCTTGGCGTGGTCGATCGCGCGGGCCTCACCGATGACGACCCGGCACTGGTCGAGGACCCGGCGCAGCGGGACGACCACATGGCGCGGCGAGATCGAGCCCGCGGCGGCCTCGGGAAGGAACGGCTGATACGTCATGTAGGGGGCCGGCGAGACGATCGTGATCTCGACCTCGCCCCGCTTCAGTTCCGCCTTCAACTTCCGCTGAAGGCGCAGAGCGGTGTACATCCCTACGTAGCCGCCACCGACGATGAGAATGCGCACTGGTTCCTTCACCATCCCATGACGCACCCAGCTCTGGCGTTTGTCCACAGGCTCGACAATTTGTGTGACCGGCCGCGGAGGGCTCCAAGGGGTGACCGATTTGCCGGGGTGCAGGATAAGTGTGCAGGTCAGCGAGGTTGATCGCAGGGTTCGGAGGGGGCGTAATCGGGAGGTAACCGACCCGTACTCCGATCGGGGGGCGCTCCGTGCGGAACCTGCCCCTTCTGAATTGACCCCCTCTCAACTATGTTCGTGTGTCGACGGGGTGTAGGGGGATGCGCTCGACGGGTCCGCACGGCGGGCACGTGAAACAAGCTTGTTCCGCGCGCTCCGGCTTCCAATGGCGGGGAGAGTCTCCGGGGGGAGACGTCATTACCGGGGGAACGCTTATGCATATTCAGGACTCTCATTGGTCGTCGGCGTCTGCCATCGCATCCGGTGGCAGGGTCGGCGCGGCAGCGGGCGGCCATGGCCGCGGTCCGGGAGACGGATCGCGGACGACGCCGCTGCGTGTGGACGCACAGCGCAATCTCGAGCACGTACTGCGCGCGGCGCGCGAGGTCTTCGGCGAGCTGGGGTACGGCGCGCCGATGGAGGACGTGGCGCGGCGCGCTCGGGTCGGTGTCGGCACGGTGTACCGACGCTTCCCGAGCAAGGACGTCCTGGTCCGTCGGATAGCCGAGGAGGAGACCTCTCGGCTCACCGACCAGGCGCGCGCGGCGCTCGGCCAGGAGGACCAGCCGTGGTCGGCACTCTCGCGCTTTCTGCGCACGTCGGTGGCCTCGGGTGCCGGGCGGCTGCTGCCGCCGCAGGTGCTGCGGGTCGGCGTCGCGGAGGACGGGGACATCGCGGACGAAGCACGGGTGCCGCAGCAGCGCTCCCAACTTACTCCCGAGCTGCGGCTCGTCGAGCAGCGGTCGGTGCCCGAGGAGGAAACGGTCACCGCGTTGGCCGACGACGCCGGTGCGGCCGCGCTGCTCGAGGTGGTGGGCCGGCTGGTGGATCGGGCGCGTGCGTCCGGCGAGCTGCGGGCGGATGTGACCGTCGCGGACGTCCTGCTGGTGATAGCCACGGCGGCACCCTCGCTGCCGGATGCCGCCCAGCAGGCCGCGGCCTCGGCCCGGCTGCTGGACATCCTGCTGGAGGGGCTGCGCTCGCGTCCGGCGTGAGCGGTTTCCCGGCCTTCTCCGGAGTGCGGAGGCAGGTGCGGGTGCGGCCGGGCGCGGCCTCGGTGAGCGGATCCGGAGGGAGCGGTCGGCGACTCCGGCGGTTTGCGACGTCGGCGGTTTCCGGTGCGAGCGGTTTCGGGGGACGGCGGTCCGTGACGCGGGTATCGCTCCACCCGCTCACGGGCAGGTCGGATCATATCGATATATTCCGACCATATCGTCAACTCCGGTGCGGGGAGCATTGATTGACTATTCCCCGAACGGGTGACCGCTAGTGCTGTCGTGTGGCAAATCCCCCCGGACGAGTGGTTGGCCCGTGGGGCGGAGTCCCGTCCCTGAAGCGTGTGGCACTCTGTCCCGGTATTCGGGTCCGAGTGTGCAGGCGGGGGCTTTCCGCGATGAGCGTTGACGGGCGGGACGAGTCACTCGGTGACGGTGGCGCGGAGGCCGGCGGGCCGCCCTCGCAGCAGGTGCCGAGTCAGGGCGGGCCGTCCGGGCGCGCTCTGGGACCTACTGGCAGTGCGGGCCCTTTGGGCACTCCGGGCGCCCCGGGGGATCCCAGTGTTCCGGCACAGCGCGACCGGCTCGATCGACGTGACGGGTACGAGGGGCGCAGGGGGCGTGAGGGCAGCGTCGTGCCGCCTCCCGTCGAACTGCCGCCCTCCGACGCCGATCTGATCGATCGGATGCGCTCGGGCGACGACACGGCGTACGAGGAGCTGTACCGCCGCCACGCGGAAGCCGTCCGTCGGTATGCCCGCACCTGCTGCCGGGACGGGCACACCGCGGAAGACCTCACCGCCGAGGTGTTCGCCCGCATGCTCCAGGCGGTGCGCGGCGGCCACGGCCCCGAACACGCCGTACGCGCCTATCTGCTCACGACCGTCCGCCGCGTCGCCGCGAACTGGACCAAGTCCGCTAAACGGGAGCAACTGGTCGACGACTTCGCGGTGTTCGCCGCGCAGGCCGTCCGTACCTCCGAAGTGTCGGACGACACTGCGTCCATCGGCTCCTTCGGAGCGGGCCTCGACCTGGGCGCCGACGTACGGGCGATGCAGGAGGCCGAGCAGTCGATGGCCATGCAGGCGTTCCGCTCGCTGCCGGAGCGATGGCAGGCCGTGCTGTGGCACACGGAGGTCGAGGACGAGTCGCCGAGCGAGGTCGCCACGCTCTTCGGGCTCGATGCCAACGGCACGCGGGTGCTCGCCAGCCGTGCCCGTGAAGGGCTCAAGCAGGCCTACCTCCAGGCGCATGTGAGCGCGACGCTCACCATGGACGAGGAGTGCGCGCGCTACGCCGACCGGCTCGGCGCGTACGCCCGCGGCGGGCTGCGCACCCGGGCCGAGCGCGGGCTGCGCAAGCACTTGGAGGAGTGCGCCAAGTGTCGGCTGGCCGCGGGCCAGATCAAGGAAGTCGCCAGCGGGATCCCCGCGGTCGTGCCGGTTGCGGTCATCGGTTGGTTCGGTGCCGCCGGGTACGCGAAGGTCGTCGCGCTCATCGCTGGTGGCGCCGGAGCGGGTGCGGCCGGGGCGGCGGGCGCGGCAGCGGCGGGCGGCAGCTCCGGCGGGGCGAGCGCCAGGGGCGGCGCGGCGGCTTCGGAGGGGCTGGGGGCGCCGGTCAAGGCCGGGATCGCGGCGGGAGTCGTCGCGGTGGCCGCCACGGCGGTGGCGCTCGCCCTGGCGGGCAATGACATCCCGGCCAAGAAGCCCGAGGCCAAGCACGCCACCTCACCGGCCGTCGAAGTGCCGCAACCGGCGCCGCCACAGACACCGTCGAAGAAGCCCGCGCCGAAGCCGCCGGTGGTGGCTCACGCGCCGATGCCCATCCCGACCCCGACGCCGGCCCTGACGCCGACCCCGACTCCGAAGCCCACGCCCAAGCCGTCCCCCACCCCGACGAAGGCGAAGCCGAAACCCACGCCCACGCCGACGCCGACGCCGACGCCCACCCCGACACCCACTCCCACCCCGACGCCGCCGCCCGCTCCGGTCGTCTACCAGTGGAACGAGCTGCAGTACGGCCTCACCGGCGACCACACCAAGCCCGAGATGCGGCTCCGTGAGAGCAGTTGGGTGTGGCAGCGCTGGGGGGTGTCGATCGCGGACCAGGAGTACGCGCATGGCGTGACCGTCCATGGTGCGTCCTCCGTCACCATCGACCTCAACCGCAGTTGCTCGGCCTACGACGCGCTGGTCGGCGTCGACGACCTGACGATGGGCCTCGGCCAGGTGAGCTTCTCCGTGTACGCCGACGGGTCGCGCCTGTGGCAGTCGCCGCTGGTCAAGGGCGGCGACCACGCGATCCCCGTCCATGTGAACCTCACCGGGCGCAAGACGATCCGGCTGGTCGTCGAACCGCGCACGCCGTTCGACGCGACGGCACTGGCGGACTGGGCGGAGTCGAAGTTCCACTGCCAGTGAGTCGGCGTCGGCCTGTCAGTCGGCGACGTGCTCCTTCAACGCCTCCGCCAGGTCACCCAGGGCGTCGTCCGTGGTGAAGCCCGTCCCCCGCGTGCGCTCGGACTCGTGGCGGCCTGGTCCGAGTGCCGTGTGTGCGGCAGCCTCGGCTCGGTCGGCGTCGGCGCACTCCGATACGGGACGGGGGTGGGCACCGCGCCACCGCGTACCGGCGGCGAGCAGGCGGACCGCGCGGGGATGGTCGCCGAGCTTCGACAGGAGGGTTGCCGCGCTCTCGACGAGACCCGCCATCACCACATCGGAGCACTGCCCCGCCACTGCCGCCAGCAGGGCGTCCACCATCTTCGGCAGACCGCGCTCCGGGCCGGACTCGGCGGTCGTGATGAGCGCCTCGATCCAGTTCAGCGCCACCGTGAACTGCGGCGGCGGGCTGCCGTGGGAACTCTCCACGCACGCCTGCTTCCACATTTCGCGCGCCAGGCCGGCCTCGCCGTCGTCCAGGGCCAGCTGGGCGCGCAGCATGTGGATGAACGCGCGGGCGTCCGCCACCCCGTACCGGTCGGCCGCGGCGCTCGCTTCGTCCAGGGCGGTCAGTGCCTGCGACCGCTCGCCCTCACGGCAGGCGATCTCGGCCAGCCGCGCCAGGAGGAAGGGAGTCTCGGCGTACGCCCCCACCTCGACGGCGAGCCGCAGCGCCTCCCCGTACTCGGCCTTCGCCTCGTCGTGGAGACTGCGTGCCATGGCCGCCTCCCCGGCGGCGCTGCACACCTGGGCGCGTATCCAGCGGTCGCCCACTCGCTTGCTGATCACGCGCAGCTCCGCCAGGTCGTCGTCCACGCCGGGCATGCCGCCCGGAGCGTCGACGACCCTGTGCGTACGGAACATCAAAGTGGCAGCGATCTCCCACTCGCCGCCGTACGAACGGCAGTTGGCGACCGCGGCGTCCATCACCGAACGCACGTCGTGCGAACCGCTCAGGAAGAAGGAGGCCATCGGCCAGACGATGCCCGGCACACTCGCCGCGTCCGGACCGCCCCTCTCGAAGAAGTCCCGCACCTGGGTGATGTACTCCCGCAGACGCGGGTGCACCCGTCCGTCCAGCGGCTCGAGCTCCACCAGCATGAACAAGTGCAGCATGCGCACCCTCATCCGCATGCGGTGCAGCGGATGGGACTCCTGCCGGTCGGGGGCGTCCAGGAAGGCCGTCAGCGGGTCGAAGCGGTCCAGCCCGGCGAGCTGGACGGCGCCGTCAGCACGGTCGGCGCCGTGTCTCACGCTCTCCCCGAGCACGCCGGCGGTCGTATCGAGCGCCACGCCCAACCGCAGTACGCGATCCGTCCATTCCACGCCCTCACGGCGGAAGTTGCGCAGCCACCAGAACCAGCCCATGGCGAGGACGAGGGCACCGGCATCCTCCTCGGCGCCGGCCACGACCGTGCGAGCGAGTGCGGCCCGGATGTTGTCGAGTTCGGCCTCCAGGCGGCGGATCCAGGGCAGTTGCTCGGCGGAGCGCAGCAGCGGGTCGGCCTCCTCGACGAGGCCGCGCACCCACGCGCGGTGGCGCAGTTCGGCCGCGGCGCGCAGCTCGGGGATCTCGGTGGCGCGCTCGGTGGCGTACTCGTGGATCGTCTCCAGCATGCGATATCGCATGCCGGAGCCAGTGCCACCCCCGTCACCCCCGTCGTACGGGGTCGCCACGGCCAGGGACTTGTCGACGAGCGCGCCGACCAGGTCGGTGGCGGGGCCGGTGCACACGGCCTCCGCGGCGGCGAGGTCCCAGCTGCCCGCGAAGACGGATGCCTCGCGGAGCACGGTCCGCTCCTGCTCGTCGAGCAGGTCCCAGGACCAGTCGACGACGGCGCGCAAGGTCTGCTGGCGGGGCAGCACGGTGCGGCTTCCGGAGGTGAGGAGCCGGAAGCGGTCGTCGAGCCGGTCGGCGATCTGGCGAGGCGTCAGCAGCCGCAGGCGCGCGGCGGCCAGCTCGATGGCCAGAGGAAGACCGTCGAGCCGTCGGCAGATCTCGTCCACCGCCCCGAAGTCGCGGAACGCGGCGTCGTGGGCCACGTCGGGACGCACGGCCACCGCGCGCTCCAGGAAGAGCCGGCGTGCGGGGTCGGGCAGCAGGGGCTCGACCGGGCGCACCAACTCGCCGGGCACGCCGAGGGGTTCACGGCTGGTGGCGAGAATCGTGAGCCCCGGGCAGCGGGTGAGCAGTGTCTCGGCGAGGTCGGCCGCGGCGCCGATGACATGTTCGCAATTGTCAAGGATCAGGAGCTGGCTGCGCGGGGCGCAGTACTCGACGAGCAGGGTGAGCGGGTCGGCCTGGCCCGCCACCATCTCGTTGGTGATCAGTACGGTCTCGCGCAGACCGAGGGCGCTGACCACCGCGCCCGGGACCGCCTCGGGCCGGTCGAGCGGGGCCAGCTCGACCAGCCACGCCTGCGGAAGCCCGGCGGCGGCTTCCTCGGCGAGGCGGGTCTTTCCCGAACCGCCCGGTCCGGTCAGCGTGACCAGGCGTGACCTCTGCACATCCGAACGGATGGCCTCGAGTTCGGGTTCCCGACCGACGAAGGAGTTCAGACGGGGACGAATGTTGCCGTTTCGCTCCGGTGGGGTGGTGGGTTTCGGCGTGGGGGCGGGCGGGGTCGTGCGCGCGGCGTTCCCGCGGAGCCGCGCGGCCCATCCCACCGGTCCGTCCGGTCCATCCGGTTCGGGCCGTTGCTCCAGCAACTCCGCGTGCAGTGCGCGAAGTTCCCCTCCCGGATCCGCGCCAAGACCGTCCAGCAGGGCGCGGCGCACGCTCTCGTAGGCGGCCAGCGCGTCGGCGACGCGGCCCGCGTCGCGCAGGGCGCGGATGAGCAGGGCGTGCAGCGCCTCG
Source organism: Streptomyces sp. SD15 (assembly GCF_054462255.1). Classification (NCBI taxonomy): domain Bacteria; kingdom Bacillati; phylum Actinomycetota; class Actinomycetes; order Kitasatosporales; family Streptomycetaceae; genus Streptomyces; species Streptomyces sp. SD15. The sequence goes on from NZ_JBTLMO010000004.1 coordinate 12,491, forward strand.
TCGTACGGGTGTGCCGCCGTCAGCTCCTTCAGCTCCGGTACGACGTCGGGGGCGCGGCCCAGTCGCAGGTCCGCCTCGATGCGGGAGCGCGTCGCCTCCAGGCGGAGCGCCTCCGGGCGGGTTGCCGCGCCGCGGTCGGGGAGGTCCGCGAGGGCCGGGCCGCGCCACAGGGCGAGCGCTTCGCGCAGCTTGCGGGCGGCGGTCGGGGCGTCTTCGTGGTCGAGGGCCGCCCTGCCCTCCCGGACGAGTCGCTCGAAGACGAACAGGTCCACGTCCGCCTCGGTTGCCCGTAGGCGGTAGCCGCCTGCCTCCGATGTGACCGCGTCCCTGCCGATCGCGCGGCGCAGGCGGCCGACCAGGGCCTGCAGCGCGGCCTGGGCGTCCAGTGGTGGATTGTCCGCCCACACCTCGTCGATCAGGGTCTCCGGGGCGGCGGTGTGGTCCGCCCGCTGGGCCAGGGCCGTGAGCAGGGTGCGGACTCGTGGGCCGCCCACCGTCATCGGGGTGCCCTGTTCGTCCTCCGCCTGGGCGATCCCCAGGATTCTGTACCGCACTCGCCCATTCTCACGGGGTCGGTGGACAGGAGCACGGGGTTTCCTCGGCAAGCCGTGACGGTGGCGGAGGTGTGGTGGGTTTTGTTCGCCCCCGCCGCCCCTACCCGTCCCATCCGTTCCTGGGGGCTCCGCCCCCAGACCCCCGCCAGGGGCGCTGCGCCCCCCTGGACCCCGCTTCGCCCGAAGGGCTCGTCCTCAAACGCCGGACGGGCTGAAGATTGCCGCCCGGGGCCGAAAACATTCAGCCCCGGCCGGGGATATCCAGCCCGTCCGGCGTTTGAGGACGAGGCCGTTCAGGCCGAAGCGGGGGTCTGGGGGCGGCAGCCCCCAGGGCGGCGGCGAGGAAGCCGTAGGCCGCCCAGCCTCTCACCCCCGACTAGCCGCGGCGCGCGGCCCCCGCCCCCAATGCTCGTCCTTGCGGCACGATCCCCGCGGGCACGGCCCGCTGGCGCGCGGGCGTTCCTGTCCAGCATGTCCCGCGGCGCGCCAACAACCGGCGCAACCACAGCTCCAGGGAGACGAGGTCGGCCAGCCCGTCCAGGGGAAGTGGCTCACCGGCCGCGGCCGCCCGGAGGGCCTTGCGGACGACACGCGCCTCGACCAACCCGGCCTGCGCGAGCAGCGGCGTGTCGAACAGGGCGATCAAGGAGTCCGCGGCCACCCGCAACCCGGTACGCGCGGCCGTCGCCGAGGACGCGTGGGACGGCGCGCCCCAGCCGGGCGGCAGGTCGGCCACCCCGGCCCCCTCCAGCACCGTACGCAGGATCGCCGCGCGAGCCCCGGGCTGGACGCGCAGTGCCTCGGGGAGGGCGCGGCAGGCACGGACGACCTGGTTGTCCAGGAACGGCGCGTGCAGCCGCTGGAAGCGGATCTCGGCGGCCTGTTCGAGGACGCGGAGATCGGCGGCATGGCGGGCGAGTGCCGCACGGGCGCGGAAGTCACCCGGCCGCTGCCCGATGCCGACCCCCGGTCGACCTGCGGCTTCTTGCAGGCGAACCGATACTTCAGCTAGGGCCTCACCGGTCAGCCAACGCGCCGCGGGCCCGGGCCTGGCCCAGGTGAGTGCGGCGAGCGACGCCCCCACGGCACCGCCGGGTTCCTCGAACCGCCGGTGCAGCAGCCGGTCGGCGAGGACGTCGACACCGGCCCGGTACGGCGTGCGGGCCAGTTTGCGCGCCGCGCCGTACACGCGCGCGGGGACCATGACGGACCCGTCGGCCTTGGCCAACGCGGCGACGGGCTTGACCAGATGGCGTCTCTTGCGGTCCATCAGCAGGTCGGCGAGGCGGGCCGGGTGCGCGTCCAGGACCTGTCGGGCCCCGTATCCGGTGAAGTGGTCCGCGCTGCCCGAGGAGAGCCGCGCGCGGTGCCGGGCCGCCGTCACCAGCGAGGGGCCGGGCTCGTCCGTCAGCGGCCCCTCCAGGTCGGCGTACGGGAGCACCTCTTCGCCGCCGGCGACGACCACATGGTGCAGCCGGGGGTTGGCGGCGAGCGTCCCGGCCCGTTCCAGTTCGGCTTCCCGGCCGCTGACGGCGAGGTCGTTGAAGGTGACGGCGAGGAGGCGCTCGCCGGCGCCGGTGCCGTGTCCGAGGACCGTCCCGGGTGCTCCGGGAAGCCCGGCCGCGAGCAGGGCCAGCGTGCCCGAGGCGGGTCCTCCCGAGAGGTCGGCGCCGATGCCGGGCACGGGCATCCCGCGCGCGGCGCGCCGTTCGGCGGGGCCCATCCCGGGTACCGGCCCGGGGTCGATGTCCGTCCCGGGGACGTGCCGGGGAGCGGCGAGGCGGGCGCGTACGGCCTCCACCAGCGCGTCCCGTACGCCGTCCACCGCGCTGGCGGGATCGGCGGAGGGTGCGGCGACGGCGAGGGAGGCGACGGGCTCGTAGCCGGCGATCTCGCGGGCGCCCGTGCGCAGGACCAGGGCGTGCCCCGGCGGAATGCGTCGCACGCCTTCGTAGGGGGTCGAGTCGTGGACCGCGGCCGGTACGTCGGGGGCGGCGAGCAGGGCCGCCAGGTGCCCGAAGTCGAGGTTGGCCTCGATGAGGTCGGCGAGCGGCAGCGCGGCGGTCGCGTACGCCGTACCGCTCGCCCAGGGGGTGTAGAACACGGGCCGCGCGCCGGCGAGATCACCCACGACGGTGACGCGGCGGCCGGCCTGGACGACGGCGGTGTAGCTGCCGGACCAGGCGGTGAGATGACGAAGTGCCCCTCCGCGCGCGGCGAAGAGGCCGACCCTGAGTTCCTCGTCGGTCGCCCCGCAGGTGCCGAGCACCGCGATCCGGTTCTGTGCGTCGGCCTTCACGACGCGCACCTCGTCGGGGCGCCAGTCTCCTACCGCCCAGAGCGGATCGGGATCGCCCCACAGGAGTTGGGAGCCCACCGGGTGCACGGTCTCGCCGTCGTTTCCGGTGGCGCCCGCCGAGCCGATCTCGGGCGCTCTGGTGGCGGTACTGCTCCACCCCACCAACCACCGCATCGCCGCCTCCACAGGCTGTGGACAACCAGTGCACCGTACGAACTCGGCACCATGCTGCCACGAAGAGTGCGCGCGGGAGGGCCGCTGCGGCGGCTTGCGCTCCCTGGAGTGCGCCCCCGCGAATATGTTCGCGCCGCCACGAAGCCACTGCAAAGCCGTTGCGTCGCCGATGCGAAGCCGTTCCAGAACACGTGCGAACGCCCGCTCGAAGCAAGGTGATCGCGGGCGAGCGAGGGACTGGTGGGGCGGATCTGCGACGCGAATGCGCCCCCGATACGCTCCCCGAAAACACCCTACGCGCCCTCAAGTGACGTGGTAGGAGCGTTAATTGGCCCTGAGAGGTACCGTCGGTTTTCGGCCAATTCGGCCACGGATGGACAGGCTCGCGCACGCTCCGTACAGGCCTTGCGCACCGCTCCGACAACGCACAGTCCGGGAGGCGGAGTTCGCCCCCCGGACCGGTCCGCCGCCCGCGGGGATGTAGGCGACGGTGTCCCCCAGCCCACTGGATCCAGTACAGCGGGCCGACCCACGCACGATCCATGGAAGCGCTCCCCCCGGTGGCCGGAGAAGAGCGCACGGACGGGCGCACGGCCACACAGCGGGAGCACACCGCAACCGTCCGTACTTCCGTACGGACCACATTCCCGCCAACCGGAACAACGCCCCTTAACGCTTGGGATGCGGCGAACTACGCTGGGTTTACGAATGCCGCATGGTTATGCCAGCGCGGCAGCCGTCTGTGTCGAGGGGTGGCGCATGTCCAGGGAGCAACGCGGGCCGAACGAAAAACTCGGCGCCGTTCTCGCCCTCGCGGGAATCAGCAACGCAGGGCTCGCGCGGCGCGTCAACGATCTTGGTGCTCAACGCGGGTTGACTCTTCGCTACGACAAGACGTCCGTGGCGCGCTGGGTGTCGAAGGGAATGGTGCCGCAAGGTGCGGCGCCGCACCTCATCGCGGCCGCCATCGGACAGAAGCTCGGCCGCCCGGTGCCGCTCCACGAGATCGGTCTGGCGGACGCGGACCCCGCGCCCGAAGTGGGCCTCGCCTTCCCCCGTGACGTCGGACAGGCGGTGCGGTCGGCCACCGAGCTGTACCGCCTCGACCTCGCCGGGCGCCGGGCGGGCGGCGGTGGCATATGGCAGTCGCTGGCCGGATCATTCGCAGTGAGCGCTTACGCAACTCCCGCTTCACGGTGGCTGATAACCCCGGCCGACAGTTCGGTGGCACGCGACGCGAACCCTGCGGAGGGCTCCGGAGCGGCGCTGAAAGTCGGCCACAGCGATGTGCAGAAGCTCCGCGAGGCAGCCGAGGACGCCAGGCGCTGGGACTCCAAGTACGGGGGCGGCGACTGGCGTTCGTCCATGGTGCCGGAGTGTCTGCGGGTCGAGGCGGCACCGCTGCTGCTCGGCTCGTACTCGGACGAGGTCGGCAGAGCGCTCTTCGGCGCGAGCGCCGAACTCACCCGCCTCGCCGGGTGGATGGCCTTCGACACGGGCCAGCAGGAGGCCGCCCAGCGCTACTACATCCAGGCGCTGCGCCTGGCCCGAGCGGCCGCGGACGTCCCCCTGGGGGGCTATGTGCTCGCGTCGATGTCGTTGCAGGCGACATACCGGGGCTTCGGCGACGAGGGCGTCGACCTCGCCCAGGCCGCCCTGGAGCGCAACCGGGGCCTGGCCACGGCCCGCACCATGAGCTTCTTCCGCCTCGTCGAGGCGCGGGCCCACGCGCGCGCGGGTGACGCACAGGCGGCCGGCGGAGCCCTGAAGGCCGCCGAGGGCTGGCTGGAGCGGGCCCGGGACGGTGACCACGACCCGACGTGGCTCGGCTTCTACTCGTACGACCGTTTCGCCGCCGACGCGGCCGAGTGCTACCGCGACCTCAAGGCGCCACGTCAGGTCCGCCGCTTCACCGAGCAGGCTCTGTCGAAGCCGACGGAGGAGTTCGTACGCTCCCACGGTCTGCGCCTGGTGGTGTCGGCGGTCGCCGAGCTCGAGTCGGGCAATCTGGACGCGGCATGCGAGCAGGGCGTGCGGGCGGTGGAGGTCGCCGGGCGCATCTCCTCGGCGCGCACCACCGAGTACGTGAAGGATCTTCTGCACCGGCTGGAGCCGTACGGCGACGAACCGCGCGTGGTGGAGCTGCGGGAGCGGGCACGACCGCTGCTGATGACCCCGGCGTAGGCGCTCCGCGCCCTGTGAAGGGCGCGGCACGGCACTGCTTCCGGTGCCTGTGGTGCATTCCCGCGCTTCCCGGTGCCTCCTGGGTTTGAGGGCATTGTCAGTGGCGCAGTGCACTATCGAAGCCGGGAGGTGGAGCAGGTGCGGATCGTTTACGACTGCGATGTGCTGGTGATCGGCGGCGGGATCGTCGGCCTGTCCACGGCGTATGCGATCACGCGCGCCGCGCCGGGCACGCGGGTGACGGTGCTGGAGAAGGAGCGGGGGCCGGCCCGCCACCAGACAGGGCGCAACAGTGGAGTGATCCACAGCGGGATCTACTACCGGCCGGGCTCGCTGAAGGCGCGGTACGCGGTGCGGGGAGCCGCCGAGCTGGTCAAGTTCTGCGCGGAGTACGACATCGCGCACGCCATCACCGGCAAGCTGATCGTCGCCACGGAGAAGGCGGAGCTGCCCCGGTTGCACGGTCTGGTGCAGCGCGGGCGGGAGAACGGAATTCCGGTGCGGGAGCTGGGACCCGCCCAGATGGCGGAGTACGAGCCGGAGGTGCGCGGACTCGCCGCGATCCATGTCGGCACGACCGGCGTCTGCGACTTCGTCGCCGTCGCCCGGCAGCTCGCGGAGGCCTCCGGAGCCGAGATCCGATACGGGGCCGAGGTCGTCCGCATCGATCGGCGGCCCGCGCTCGGAGTCGCCGTCCGCACGGGTGCCGGGGCGGTCCTCCGCGCGCGCGTGCTGGTCAACTGCGCGGGGCTGCACTCCGACGAGATCGCCCGGCTCGCGGGGGACGAGCCCGGGATGCGGATCGTGCCCTTCCGGGGTGAGTACTACTCGCTGGCGCGTCCCGAGCTGGTCCGCGGACTGGTCTATCCGGTGCCGGACCCCGCCTTCCCGTTCCTCGGGGTGCATCTCACCCGGGGGATCGACGGGGGCGTCCACATCGGGCCCAACGCGGTGCCCGCGCTCGCCCGGGAGGGGTACGGGTGGGGTGTCGTCCGCCTTCGCGAGGTGGGCGCGGCCCTCGCCTGGCCCGGCTCCTGGCGAATAGCTCGGCGGCACTGGCGGTACGGGGCGGGGGAGCTGCGGCGGTCGGTGTCCAAGGCGGCCTTCACCGGGGCCGTGCAGCGGCTGCTGCCCGCGGTGACGGCGGACGACCTTGTGCCGGCCGCGGCGGGGGTGCGGGCGCAGGCGGTGCTGCGGGACGGGACGCTGGTGGACGACTTCCTGATCAAGGAGGGGGAGCGGACGGTGCATGTCCTGAACGCGCCGTCGCCTGCCGCTACGGCTTCGCTGCCGATCGGGAGGGAGGTTGCCCGGCGGGCGTTGGGGGCGTTGGGGGCGTGGTGAGGGTGTGACGGGTGGTCCGGTGCGGTGGTGGCCGGGGCGAGTTCTTTCGCCCCGGCCGCCCCTACCCTCCCCGAAGCCGAGAGCTTGGGGGAGGGTAGGGGCGGCGGGGGCGAATTCCACAACCCCGGCCCCCGTAAAATCGACCCCACTGTGTCTGACTCCCTTGACTCCCCCGAAGAGCCCCAGGCCGCTCCCGCCGCCGGAGGCTCCCCGCGTCGTGTCCGTGCCAAGGGCGAGCCCCGGTTCCCCGACGGGCCGAAGGCCGATCCGGCCGGGTCGCACTTCGAGCGGCGGATCCGGAGTTTTCAGCCCCGGCGGAGCCGGGTGACGGCGGGGCAGGCGGACGCGTTGCAGCGGCTGTGGCCCAAGTGGGGGCTGGACATCGACGGGCAGCGGGTCATCGATCTGGCGGAGCTGTTCGGGGGCGACCGTCCCGTCGTACTCGAAATCGGGTTCGGGATGGGCGAGGCCACCGCACAGATGGCAGCCGAGGACCCGGAGACCGGAATCCTGGCCGTCGACGTGCACACACCGGGCCAGGGCAACCTGCTGAACCTCGCGGACCAGAGCGGCCTGACCAACATCCGAGTCGGCAACGGCGACGCGATCATCCTGCTCAGGGAAATGCTCAAGCCCGACTCGCTCGACGGCCTGCGCGTGTACTTCCCCGACCCGTGGCCCAAGAAGCGGCACCACAAGCGGCGGCTCATCCAGCCGGAGTTCCTCACCCTCGCCGCGACCCGCCTCAAGCCCGGCGCCCTCGTGCACTGCGCGACCGACTGGGAGCCGTACGCCGAGGAGATGCTGCACGTACTGAGCACGCACCCGGACTTCGAGAACACCCAGCCGGACGGCGGTTACGCGCGACGTCCGGAGTTCCGGCCACTGACCCGTTTCGAGGGCCAGGGACTGGACAAGGGTCATGTGGTGAACGACCTCCTCTTCCGGCGCGTACAGCACCTAGACCAGCAAAAAGACCAGCACGCCTCGGGCGGCTGAAACCCCTGCGGGCCGCACCGGGACCGTCGCGGGCAGCGCCCCTCCCTCGTTAGGGTCAATGCCGTGGCGACCTTTCCCGCGTACCCGACGTACCCCAGCGGTCCTGCCGGGGGTGCGGCCGACGGTCGGTCCGACGGTGCGCTGCGGCACGCGCACTGGTGGCAGCACAAGTGGGTGCGGTACGGCGCGCTGATCTCCCTGCTCGCGCTCTCCGGCCTCGTCATCCTGGCCCTGGTCCGCCAACAGACCGGCACCGAGGGCTTCCTGGTGGGGCTCGGCCTCGCCGTACTGCCCGTCCCGCTCCTCATCGCCGCGTTCCGCTGGCTGGACCGGGTCGAGCCCGGCCCCTGGCGGAACCTGCTCTTCGCGTTCGCCTGGGGGGCATGCGCGGCGGCGCTGATAGCGATCGTCGCGAACAGCTTCGCGACCCGGTGGATAGCGACCGCCACCGCCGACCCGTCCAGCGCCGACACGCTGGGCGCGACCGTCATAGCGCCGATCGTCGAGGAGTCCGCGAAGGCCGCGGCCGTCCTGCTGATCTTCCTCTTCCGCAGACGGGACTTCACCGGGATCGTCGACGGGGTCGTCATAGCCGGAGTCACGGCGACCGGCTTCGCCTTCACCGAGAACATCCTCTACCTCGGCAACGCCTTCGGCACCGACCAGCTCAGCGGCGACCGCGGACTGGCCTCCGTCACCGCCGCGACCTTCTTCGTCCGGGTCGTGATGTCACCCTTCGCGCACCCGCTGTTCACCGTGCTCACCGGCATCGGCTTCGGCATCGCGGCGCTGTCCGCCGACCGCCGGCGGCTGCGCCGGGGCCTGCTGCCCCTCGCCGGGCTGCTGCTCGCGATGGGCATGCACGCCGTCTGGAACGGCTCGTCGAACTTCGGGGAGTACGGGTTCTTCGCGGTGTACGGCGCGTTCATGGTGCCGGCGTTCGGGTTGCTCACCTTCCTCGTCATCTGGACGCGGCAGCGGGAGCTGAAGACCGTGCGGACCGAACTTCCGGCGTACACCGCCGCCGGGTGGCTGACCGCGCCCGAGCCGTACGCGCTCGGATCGATGCGGGCACGGCGACTCGCCCGCGAATACGCCGCCCGTCGCTTCGGCAAGCCCGCGGCGCGCTCGGTCGCCCAGTACGAGGCGTACGCGACCTCGCTCGCGTTTCTGCGGCACCGGGGGCGGCTCGGCCGGGCCGACGCCGACTTCGTCGTACGGGAGCGGGAATTGCTGCACGAGCTCTGGCGCCGCCGGGAGGTCGCCCGCCCCTCCCTCGCGTACGCGGCACGGGCGACGGCCCCGGTCGTGCCGGTACCGGTACCGCCCCCGTGGTCCGGGTACGGCTACGGCGGCAACCACGGCTACGGCCACCCGCCGGCGCCGTATCCCGCCTACAGCCCTTACAACCCGTATCAGTCGTAAGGGCCCGTACGCGGGATACGGTACGGCGGCCTCAGGCCGACGCCTCCGTCAGTTTCGCCAGCTCCGCGTCCGTGAGCACCAGGTCCGCCACCCCGAGCAGCGCCGGGAGCTGGTCGACCGTGCGGGCCGAGGCGATGGGGGCCGCGACCGTCGGCTGGGCCGCGAGCCAGGCCAGGGCGACCGTGGCAACGGGGACGTCGTGGGCCTGGGCGGCCTCGTCGAGGGCGGCCAGGACCCGGATGCCCCGCTCGGTCTCGAGGTGCTCGGCCGCGCCCTCGGCACGCGCCGAGTCGACCGTCGTACCCGGGCGGTACTTGCCGGTGAGGAAGCCGGACGCGAGGGCGTAGTACGGGACGGCGGCCAGGCCGGCCCGGGAGGCGATCTCCTGGAGCCGGCCCTCATAGGTGTCGCGCGAGACGAGGTTGTAGTGGGGCTGGAGGGCGACATAGCGCGCGAAGCCCTCGCGGTCGGAGAACTCCAGGGACTCCGAGAGCCGTTCGGGAGAGATGTTGGAGGCGGCGATCGCACGAACCTTGCCGGCCCGGACCAGCTCGTCGAGCGCGCCGATGATTTCCTCGACCGGGACCGAGGTGTCGTCGAAGTGGGTGTAGTAGAGGTCGATGTAGTCCGTGCCCAGGCGGCGCAGCGAGGCGTCGGCGGCGGCCTTGATGTTCGCCGGGGCCAGCCCCTTGTACTCGGGGTGGGCGCTGACCTTGGTGGCGAGGACGACGTCGGAGCGGTTGCCGCGGGCGGCGAACCACTGGCCGATGATCGTCTCCGACTCGCCGCCCGAGTTGCCGGGAACCCAGGCGGAGTAGGCGTCAGCGGTGTCCACGAAGTTGCCGCCCGCCGCGGCGTACGCGTCGAGGACGGCGAAGGACTGCGTCTCGTCGGCGGTCCAGCCGAAGACGTTGCCGCCGAGGGCGAGCGGGAAGACCTCGAGGTCGGAGGAGCCGAGCTTGCGAAGAGAAGTCATGCTCAACTTCAACATGCGTACCGGACGCGTATATTCCGCACGCAAGCCGGCCCCACCGGAGAGATCAGGACGGAAAGATCAGAGCCGAGAGATCAGAGCCGAGATCAAGGCTGAGATCAGGGGGTCAGGCCCTTGCTCCGCAGCCACGCCATCGGGTCGATCCCGGTGGAGCTGCCGCCGGTGTGGACCTCCAGGTGGAGGTGCGCCCCGGTGACGTTGCCGGTCGCGCCCACACGCCCGATGACGTCACCCGTGTTGACCTTCTGCCCGACGCTGACGCCGATCGAGGACTGGTGGGCGTACCACAGCTCCGTACCGTCGTCGAGGGTGAGGATCGTGCGGTAGCCGTACGAGCCGGACCAGCCCGCCTCGGTGATCGTGCCGCTGTGGATCGCCTTGATCGGCGTGCCCGTGGGCGCGGCGAAGTCGAGGCCGGTGTGGTAGCCGGAGGACCACAGGGAGCCGGCCTGGCCGAAGGTCGAGGTGAGGGTGTACGAGGAGGTGGGCAGCGCAAAGCTCTTGGCGAGCTCGGCGAGGCGCGCGGCCTCGGCCTGCTCCTTGGCCTCCTGCTCCGCCTTCTCCTTCGCGGCGGCGGCCTTGGCCTCGGCCGCCTCCTCCGCCTTGGCAGCCTGATCGGCGGCCTTCTTCGCGGCGGCGGCCTGGGCGGCGGCCTGGGCCGCCTTGTCGACCTGGTCCTGCTGCGACTCCGCCTGCTGGATGATGCGGGCACGCAGCGCCTCGCCCGCGTCCTTGCTGCCCTCCGAGGCGTCGGCGCTGGTCAGGCCGGCGCTGGTGAGCGGTGTGGCGGAGCCCTTGGGCGTGCTGGAGCCGCCGTCGTCGGATATCAGGGCCTTGGCCGAGTCGGTGACCGAGGACAGGTCGGGCAGCGAGATCGACACCGGCGGCTTGCCGGGCGCCGCGGTGGCCATGCCGCCCGCGCCGACGGCGGCTATGACGCCGACGCCCAGGACCGTGGAGCTGCGCGCGAGTCCGCCCCCGCGCTGCTTGGAGACGCGGTGCCGGCCGCGGACGGGACGGACGGAATCCTCGGTGGGATTCCACTCCTCCCAGGGGCCCTCGTCGTTGCCGTATGCGTAGCCAAAAGTCTGAGTGTCGTTCGGCGCGAACGAAGTGGGCTGGGCGGGCCGGTTGGACGCCACGTGGGCGTGCTCCTTTCCTTCCTTCTCGCCTACCGGGTTAGCTGACGGGTTCGGAGCAGGAAGGTCTCCTACGCGCGTCAACCGCGGTATCTCACCGCGAAAGACGCTCGATTCACCCCAAATTGGTGGTTCCCCGGTTCCCTTGCGGGATTCGGCGCGTGCGCACGGAGCCATCTCTTGTGACGGCTGGGACGACCGCGCTGCGTTATCGAACGTTAATAGACTCGGGCACCGGATTCCAAGCTGTTCGGACTGATCGTTAACAGCTTTTGGCCAGGACTTACGGGTGATGACCGGCGAAAATCGGGCGAGTTGACCACGCCTCACCGAAACACGTTTACTTGACGGCGTGTCAGTTGTTATGCGGAGGGGCGTCGACCGATCACCCCTCGTGACAACGATCAAGAACCGCGCGCAACAGTCACGGACGCCGTACCGCGAGCAGCGCCATGTCGTCGGTCAAGGCGCCGCCCGTATGCCGGCGGACCTCCTCGGCGAGCGTGGCCAGCAGCGCGTCCGGGCCGCCGAAGACCCGCCCGGCCAGACGCGCCGCCGGATCGTAGAAGTTCCCGTGCCGGTCGCGGGCCTCGGACAGGCCGTCCGTGTAGAAGAGGAGCATGGCCCCGCGTGGGAAATCCACCTCCTCCCCACGGTCCGGCCAGGTGCCCAACTCGCCCATGCCGAGCGGCAGTGCGGGGTCCTCGGCGGCGAGCTCGACCAGCGAACCGTCCTCGCGCAGGAGCAGCGGCGGCGGGTGGCCGCGGCTGACGGTCCGTACGACGCGGCCTCCGTGCGGGATCTCCGCGAGGACGGCCGTGGCGAACCCCTCGGAGATCTCGATGCTGTCGCGCCGGGTGGCCTCGCGCGCCAGCGCCCGCTCAAGGCGCCCCGCGATCGCCTCCAGCGTCGCCTCCTGCTCGGCGGCCTCCCGGAACGACCCGATGACCACCGCCACGGCGCCCACCGCGCCCATACCCTTCCCGCGTACGTCGCCCACCAGCAGCCGTACGCCGTGCGGGGAGTCCTGCACGGCGTACAGATCGCCGCCGATGAACGCGCCGGCCTGCGCGGCCTCGTACCGCGCCGCGACCTCGAGCCCGCCGATCCGCTCCTCGGGCTCCGGCAGCACGGCACGCTGGGCCGCCTCGGCGATCTCGCGGGCCGAGGCGAGCCGTTCGCCGCCGCGGCGTACAAGGTTGTTGATGAGCACGGCCAGCACGGAGACCGTCGCCACCGTGAACGTCTCGGTGATCGCGTCCACGGTGAAGGCGAGGCCGAACCGGAGGTGGATCGCGAGCACCACGACGACCGCCGCGGCGCCGGTCAGCACCGTGCCGCGCAGCGAGAACAGCGGCGCGGCCACGAGCGGTGCGGCCGTGAAGAGGGGGCCCGCGGTGTACGCCGTCGGCGTGAGGTACTCGTAGAACGCCCCGGCGACGACGAGCAGCGCGGGCAGCGCCCGGACGAAGGCCCGCACGTACGAGATTTTCCGCCGCTTCCCCTCGGTGGGGCACGGAGTCGGCTCGCCCTGCGGCCTCGGATCGGACACGGAGTGCCTGGGCACCTTCCGGCCCGCCCGGTCGTCGGACCCTCCAGCCCGCTGCGCACCTCCTCGCTGCCCCACCCGTCCAGGTTTCCCGGAGCGGGGGCGGGGGGCGAGCGGGGTGGGCCGACCGAGGGATGCGTGACAGCGGGAAGTCCCCGCACCCGACCCTCCGCGGCGACCGCCCCGCAGCGCGCCGCGTCCCGCAGGATCACCTGCTGCGGGCGCCCGTGACGATCAGCGGCTCGCACCCCAGCCGGTCCGCGCGCATCCCTCCCGCCAGGAGCATCCTCCCGCCACGAGAGATTCCGTACGCGAAGCACCAGCCGGACCGCCCGGACGGCGAGCCCCGGGGAAGGGACCGTGGTGGTACCCGGCCGGGGCGATGACGGTCCCGTCCCGCGGCGCTAGGCCGGGGCCGCCGTGGCAGGCCCCGAGGGACAGCGCGCCCACGGCGAGCAACAAGGCGGGCACCGGTCCGCGCCGTTCCATCCAGCGAAGGCAACTCATAGTGAGCGCAAGACTACCGACCGTCGAGGCGTGAGAAAGCGGCGCGAGAAAGCGGCGTGCGCGCGGATGCGGAAAGCCAAAAAACCGAGGGCCGGAACTCATGAATCTGAGTTCCGGCCCTCGGCCTTCAGTAGCGGGGACAGGATTTGAACCTGCGACCTCTGGGTTATGAGCCCAGCGAGCTACCGAGCTGCTCCACCCCGCGTCGTTGAAATTAGTGTACGCCATCCGCGGGGTCCGAAGCACACGCGTTTACGCGCACCCCTCCTGCCGTTCATCCGGGCGGGTTCCTCACGGGGAAAGAAGGTGCCGGTTGGGTGCCACCGCCCGCTCCTCGTACTCCGGCAGTACGACGACATCCGCACCCGCGGCCACCAGCAGCCCGGTACCGTCGGCCGCCGCCACGAACGTGTCGGGCTCGCGCCACGCGGTGACGACCCGCCGTACTCCCGCGTCGAGGATCAGCCGGGCGCAGGGAGCGGGCCGGGAGGCGCGGCGGGCGCACGGTTCGAGGCTGCTGTAGACGGTGGCGGAGCGAAGGCGCGGATCCGCGGGATCGATCTTGGCGAGGGCCGCCTCCTCCGCGTGTACGACGGCATCGCTCCCCTCCCGGGAGTGCCCACGGGCAAGCTCGGTTCCGTCGGCCGCCACCACGACCGCTCCCACGCTGAACGCGGTCCGCGACGGCGGGCACAGTTCCGCCAGCTCGCACGCGAGCCGCAGCCAGTGCCGGTCCGCGGCGGAGGCGAGAGCGCCGACGCCGGGGGCCGTGGGGGCGTATCGGATGAGGACGACGTCGCCGACCGGGCGCGTCTCCACCAGCCGCATCCGGCCGGGCGGGTACCCACCGCGCCCGAAGAGCCGCGGCGCGTCCGGCTCCCCCACGAAGAGGGGCGCGACGGCGAGCTGCAACTCGTCGGCCAGCCCCTGCCGCATCAGCTGGGTGTGGACCCGGCCGCCGCCCTCGACCATGAGGCGCCGCACCCCTCGTACGTCATGAAGGTGTTCGAGCACGACGCGCCAGTCCAGTTCGGCGCCCGTCAGGACGACGTCGACCCGGTCCAGTCCGCGCAGGGCGTCGGCGGCCCGTTCGGCCCCCTTGTCCGTCGTGTAGACGACCTTCTCGCCGCCCGTGTGCCAGAACTGCGCGTCCGGGTCGAGGTCGCCGGATCCACTGACCGTGACCTTCAGCGGGTACTCCGGGCGCCCGGCGGCGACCCGTGCGGCGCGTCGCTCGGCGGAGTTGACGAGGAGCCGGGGGTTGTCCGCGCGGAGCGTGCCCGCGCCGACCAGGATCGCGTCGCTGGACGCCCGTACCTCGTCGACCCGGTCGAAGTCGGCCGGGCCCGAGAGCAGCAGCCGCTCGGGCCCCGTGTCGTCCAGGAAGCCGTCGAGGGAGACGGCGGCGGACAACAGGACGTAGGGGTGGGGCATGGGGCACGGCCTCCGGATCTCGACACCTCTCGGTGGTTCAACTTTTAAACAATACCTAGACTGAACGGCATGACGACCCGCTGGCTCACCCCGACCGAACAACGCGCCTGGCGCTCGTACATCGCCGCCTCCTCGCTCCTCGAGGACACGCTCGACCGGCAACTCCAGGCCGAGGCCGGTATGCCCCACCTTTACTACTCCATCCTGGCCATGCTGTCCGAGGCACCGGACCGGCGGCTGCGGATGACCGACCTCGCGGAGATCCTGAAGATCACCCGCAGCCGGCTGACGTACGGCGTGAGCCGGCTGGAGAAGGACGGCCTGGTGCGCCGCGAGGGCTGCCCCAGCGACCGGCGCAGCCATGTCACGGTCCTCACGGACGAGGGGATGGCCGTACTGGAACGTACGGCGCCCGGTCATGTGGAACAGGTGCGGACGGCGCTCTTCGATCATCTGACCCCCGAGCAGGTGGGGCAGCTGGAGGAGATCTGCGGGAGCATCACGCGGGCGATCCAGGGCGAGCATCCCGGTGACGGCGGGGAAGATCTGCCCTGGCGGCGGCGTTCCTGCTCATCGTGAGGCGCGAGCCGGGTGTGCCGCGACACGCAAGAAGACCGCCGCGCACACGAAAACGTATTGCTTGAACTTTAAAGCAGCATGTAGTGTCTGCTTCGAGGATGTGCTTCAAATCTGAAGCACTGACCTGAAGCCGGAGAGACAACATGCGCGACTTCCCCACCGCCACGGTGCGCACCCGCGTCGCTGTGCCCCTGCGTTTCGGCGACGGCTACTCGGTCGGCGCGGACCTGGTCACCTTCCACGGCCTGGCCGACGGCAAGGAACACCTCGCCGTCGTGCTCGGCGAGCCCGGAGCGACTCCGCTGGTGCGCCTGCACTCCGAGTGCCTGACCGGCGACGTCTTCGGCTCGGCCCGCTGCGACTGCGGCCCGCAGCTGCGCGAGGCGGTGGAGCGGATCGCGGAGCGGGGGGGCGTGCTCCTGTACCTCCGTCAGGAAGGCCGCGGCATAGGCCTCTACAACAAGCTCGACGCGTACGCCCTCCAGGACCAGGGTCTCGACACCTACGCCGCCAACGCCGCACTGGGCCTGCCCGAGGACGGCCGCGACTACACAGCGGCGGCGCAGATGCTCCAGGCCCTCGGCATCGACGACCTGGACCTGCTCTCCAACAACCCCGACAAGGCCGACCAGCTCCGCGACCTGGGCGTCACGGTCTCCCACCGGGTGCCCACGGGCGTCTTCACCACCGCCCACAACGTCCATTACCTGCGCGCGAAGGTCCTCCAGACCCAGCACACGCTGCCCCTGCCGGAACTCATGGCGCGCTGACGCCCTCGCCCTCGCCGTCGGCGCGTGGAGGAGCTCTCAGAGGCTCAGTGCCCCCAACAGTGGGCAGCGACTTTCCACTTACTGCCTCACTCACTTGATGAACTGCTGAACACCCGCCTGCATCCCACGCTTTGATCCTCGGACAGGCTCAGCAGTACCGCCGTTCTGCCCGGGCAAAGCCGTCGCTGAAGCCATTGGCGTAGCCACGGGTGTAGTCGCGGTTCTTGCCGCGGAAGTCTCCCCCGCGCCGATCCCGTCGGCAGTCCTTTCTGGCATCCGCGTAGCCATCCCGGAAGCCGTCCCTGTAGCCCCGCCGGTAGTCCTCTTGGCTGGAAACAGCTGTAGACGCACTCGCGTGGGTCTCGCTCGGCGCGGCCGCCGAAGCCTGCTGCAGGCCAACCGGCGTAAGAGCAAGGATGAGAGCCGAGCTCAAGACGACGGATCGCTTCCAATGGCTAGCGTTCATGGCCATGCCCCTTAGTCACATAGGTTACATACGGTTCATTCCACTAGGCCTCGACGGCCTGCGCCAGCTCGTCCGACGCGGGCGACCGAAGCGGTCCGGCGGCAGTCCACGACAGCCCTGGTACGCCGTCAAAGACGTCGCCGCCCTCGACGAACCAGGGGGCAGGAGTCAGGTACCACCTAGCGGATGATGTCCCCTCAGGCACAACATCCCAGGGGGGATCATGCGCATCCGCACCACCATTGCGGCCGTCACCGCCGCACTCGCCGTCACCCTCGTCGGCTGCAGCAGCGACGACAAGGCCGAGCCCACCAAGAGCAGCACGCCGAAGGCGACACAGTCCGTCGACCACAGCGAGGCAGAGAACGCCGTCGGCATCCCGGCCGAGCCCGACGCGGCAACACGCACCGCACTCATCGAGGTCCTCAAAGCCATCAACCCCGCGCTCGTCACGGACGAGGACGACGCCATCGACAACGCGCGTAACCAGTGCTCCACCATCACCGGCGGCGGCAACGCCGACCAGACCGCCAAGGCCCGGTTCTCCACCTCCGAGCACGAGGTGACCGACGCCGAGGCCCAGGCAATCAATGCCGCGCTCAAGGCAAGCCTCTGCTCCTGACGCGCACAGGGGTCCCGAACGGGGCTGCCGCTCTCCCGCCCCAGGTGCACGCGGCAGCAATTGAGGGATGCGGTATCCGCAAGGACCGTGACAGCGCCCAGCCCTAGGGCACTGGGCGCCGGTCAACTTCGGGGAGAGCGCATGGCCGGACGCGGCGAACTCACCGGCTGGGTGCCGGCGGCGTAGTCCCCTGACGGCGGCGGTATCCGCTGTGCCTGTCACGGAACCCTCCAGAATTCTTAACTGACTTCCGGTGCGGCACCTGAGAAGTCGTACACAGCCCAGTCGGTAACCGGGACGTACCCGACGCGTTGGTAGAGGGCGTTGCTGGTGGGGTTGGCAGGGTCCGCGAAGAGCACGACGTCCGTCGCACCTGCGGCCAGCGCGGCTCTGCTCACCTCGACCGTCACAGCGCCCGCGTAGCCACGACCCCGGAGGTGAGCCGGGGTGTAGACGGGGTCCACCCGGACCATGCCGGCGATCATCGAGGTCACGGCCGCCATGGAGACGGGAGTGCCGTCCGGGGTCTCCCAGAACGTGAAGTGTCTGTCGGCGAAGCGCGAGCCGGCCCAGGAGCCGGCGTCCACGGCGGGGACTTCTCCGACGGTGTCGACGAACTCGCCGCACCAGCACACGCGTTGCTCATGGTCCTGCTCGCCCACCACTCGACCCCGACCCTCTGGGAGCGGCTCCGGAGGGGTGAGCGTGCCGAGACGGTACAGACGGATCCGCTTGCCGAGTGTCGGCGCTGCGCCTGTGTGCCGCTGCCATGCCTCGGCGAAAGCAGTGGCGGTGCTGTGGACCGCTCCGACGTAGGGAAGGGAGTGCCCGAGTGCGGCCAGGTGGGCGGCGAGGGTGTCGGCATCGTCGGGGGTGAGGGGGGTGAGGCTCAGGCCGCGGGACGGGAGGCGGTAGAAGGTGGCGTGAACCTTGCCCACTCGCTCCAGTCGGCCGAAGACGGGGGCTTGGGCGCCGTCTGCGTCCGCCCCGCTTGTTCGCAGTTTCTCGGTCACCGTCAGCGGCATGGTGTGCAGGGCAGGACGCGAGCGCAGGAAATCCCCGGCTCGGGCGAGAAAGGCGTCGACGTCTTCGGTGAGGTGCCAGTCATCCGGTCGCATGCTTCATGATTTCCCATGCTGTCGGCGTGCGCCCGTGGTTTCCCGCTGAGGCGAGGCGGCAGGAACTCGTGTGGCATGAACGGAAGTCGGTCAAGAACTCTGGAGGGTTCCGCGACGGGGCACAGCGAACACCGCTGCCATCAAGGGACTTCGCCGTCGGCTCGTTGCTGAACTTCTTCAGCGAAATTGCGGCGTAGAACACCAGGGAACCGAGGCGCCCGCGCCATGCCTGTACTGCAAGGCTGGGCACCTCGGCGTCTCGTTCGGCAAACCCAAGACGGCGTCCGGTGAAGACCGCGTGATCGATCTCGACGAGGACGCCGTCGGTGCCCTGCTCGCGCCCCAACCTTTCGATCTCGTACCGTGCCGCCGCCGCACCGCGCCCGATGCGCCGTCCGGTGACCAGCGTGACCACTCGGTGACCACCCCGGCGGCGGATTCGTCCGCCGAGCGGGCCCCGGAAACGACGGAACCCCCGTCGACGCAGGTCAACGGGGGTTCCGACCCCGAAGGGTGCGGTAGACCCTGTGGGACTCGAACCCACAACCAATGGATTAAAAGTCCACTGCTCTGCCAATTGAGCTAAGGGTCCACGCGCCGGCGCGCATCCATCCCGTGCCGATGCATCACCGAGCATAGCGGGACGAGGCCGGGACTCCGATCGGGTATCGGTGACCCGGCCGTGCCGAGTGTCCGCAAGATTACGGATCGACCGGTTCCGGGGCGCCCGCGCGGGCCGCCTCGCGGGCGATCGTGCGGGCGTGGTCGGGGTTGAGGAACCAGTGGCGGGCCGAGGCCAGCCACCAGGTCGCGGCAAAGCCGAGGACGACGAGAACGGCGACCGGAGCGTAGTTGAAGGTCTCCCAGGTGACCGGCGAGACCTGCGGCAGCATGAACAGAACGGTGATGACGGCGACCCAGGCGACCGAGACGACGCCGATCGCGCGCGACCACCGCCCCAGATGCCACGGCCCCCGCTCGAACGCCTCGCCCTTCCGCAGCCGCAGCAGCGTCGGGATGACGTACGCGATGTAGAGCCCGATCACCGCGATCGACGTCACGGCCGCGTACGCCGTCACATTGATCAGGTACGGCAGGCCCAGCACCAGGGCCCCCAGCGCCGCCAGCCACACCGCGGCGACCGGCGTGCGCGTGCGCGGGCTCACCGTGTGCCACACCTGGGAGAACGGCAGCGCCCCGTCACGCGAAAAGGCGTAGATCATACGGCTGTTGGCGGTCACGGACGCCATTCCGCAGAAGAGCTGCGCCCCGATCACGACCAGGAGCAGCAGCTTGCCCGCCGTGGCTCCCAGCGCGTCGAGCAGGATCTGCGCCGGCGGCGCGCCCGTCGGCGAGCCCAGCGCTCCGTCGTACGACTGGATGGCGAAGGTGAAGCCGAGGAGGAGGACGAATCCGGCTATCCACGACGTCCAGATGGACCGGACGATGCCCTTCGGGCCCGCCGTCGACGCGTCGTGCGTCTCCTCGGTCATGTGGGCGGAGGCATCGTACCCGGTGAAGGTGTACTGCGCCATCAGCAGGCCGACGAGGACGACGTACACGCCGCTGCCCCAGCCCGTGTTGTTCACGAAGTGCGTGAAGACGAAGGACGTCGACTGGTGCTGGTCCGGCACGAAGGTGAGCGCGCCCACGATCAGCGCGACGCCCAGCACGTGCCACCACACGCTGATGCTGTTGAGGAGGGCGACGATGCGGACCCCGAAGGTGTTCAGCAGCCCGTGCAGGACGAGGATCCCGGCGAAGAGCAGGATCGTCCGGCCCGGCGTGATCTCGAAGTCGAACTGCAGATTCAGATACGCGCCCAGGAAGGACGCCGCGCCGAAGTCGATGCCGGCGGTCACGGCGACCTGCCCGAGGACGTTGAACCACCCCGTGAACCACGCCCAGGCCGCGGCCGACCGTTCCGGCGCGAGCCGGTGGGCCCAGAAGTACAGCCCGGCCGATGTCGGATAGGCCGAACAGATCTCGGCCATCGCGAGTCCCACGAACAGCGTCATCAGTCCGACCGCGACCCACCCCCAGGTGATCACGGCGGGACCGCCGGTGTTCATGCCGAACAGATACAGCGTCAGGCAGCCCGACAGGACCGAGATGATCGTGAAGGAGACCGCGTAGTTGGAGAACGCCGACATGCGGCGGGCGAGAACCTGCGTATAGCCGAGCTGGGCAAGCCGTTCCTCGTCGGAGAGATGTCCGTCGGAGAGTTTTCCGGCAGGGAGATTTCCGTCCGACAGCCCACTCGCTATGGCGTCATCTGTCATGTCCCCAGCGATTCCCTCGCCGGGGGCATGACACACGTCACATCCTGGCTAGAAAATGCCCTTGCAGCCCTGCCGGCCGCCGGCGATCTTCACCCGTGCCGCGAACGAACCCTTGCCGGTGCCGCTCTGCCGGTACAGATTGCCCGCGGTGTCCCGCGCGACCGGGTCCGCCCTGCCGTCGCCGGTGATGTCCCCGGCGCCGACGACGACGTTGTACGACCCGGGCCAGTTGACGGAAAACGCAGTGGCCCCCACCGGATCGGTGGGGGCCACTGCATGTCACTGCGTCACGAGGACGTCACTGCGTCACCAGGCGTCAGCCGTTGCGCTTCCAGCGCGGCTTCTCGTCGCGGCGGCCGAAGGAACCGGTGCCGGCGCCGCGGTGGTCGTCACGACGGCCGTACGGGCGGTCGTGGCTGCCGGAACGGAAGCCACTGGAGGGACGGTTGTCCTGGCGGTCACGGTTGAAGGGACGGTCGCTGCCACGGTGGCCGGCGCGGTCGTCACGACGCTCGAAGGTACGACCGCCACGGTCGCCGCCGCGGTCGTCACGACGGTCACGGTTGAACCCACCGCGGTCGCCGCCACGGTCGTCACGACGCACGGTCGCCGCCGCGGTCGTCACGGCGGTCACGGTTGAACCCACCGCGGTCGCCGCCACGGTCGTCACGACGCTCGTAGTTGCCCCGCTCGTCGCGGCGCTGACGCGGCTGCTCGTAGGACGAACGCTCGGCAGGCTGCTCGGACACGGCGGTCGCCTCGGCCGGAGCCGCGGCCACGGCCTGCTCGGCGATGGCCTCGGCGGCGGCGGCAACGGCCGCCTCCGGGTCCTCGCCCCGCTCACGCGCGGCACGGGCGACCAGCCGGTCGGCCTCACCGCGCAGCTCGACCGCACGGCGCTGCGCGCGCTCCAGCTCCTTCGTGAGCTGCGACACCTCGCGCTCGGCCTGCTGTGCGGCGTCGCCCGCCGACTGGGCCTGGACCTCGGTCATCGAGCGGGCGCCGGTGATCTCGGCGACGTCGGGCTCGAAGGCCGTACCGGAGTTGATGATGTGACGCGCGGCGTCGACGCCCGCGTCCTCCATCAGCCGGAAGATCTGACGGCGCTGGTGCGGCAGGGACAGCGACACGACGGTGCCGGAGCGGCCCGCGCGAGCGGTACGGCCGGAGCGGTGCAGGTAGTCCTTGTGGTCACCGGCAGGGTCGACGTTCAGCACCAGGTCGATGCCGTCGACGTGGATACCGCGGGCGGCGACGTCGGTCGCGACGAGCGCGTTGACGTAGCCGTCCTTGAAGTCGGCCAGCGTCCGGGTCCGCGCGCCCTGCGTCATGCCGCCGTGCAGCGCGTCCGCCTTCACTCCGGCGTCGCGCAACTGCTCGGCGATACGGTCGGCGCCGAGCTGGGTGCGGACGAAGATGATCGTGCGGCCCTTGCGGGAGGCGATGGCCGCCGTGACCGGCGCCTTGTCCTTGGGCTTCACGATGAGGATGTGGTGCGACATGGTCGTGACGTTGCCCTGGGCGCTGTCGACCTCGTGCGTGACCGGGTTGGTCAGATAGCGCTTGACCAGCGTGGAGATCTCGTTCTCCATGGTGGCCGAGAACAGCATGCGCTGGCCGCCGGCCGGGACCTGGTCGAGCAGCTCGGTGACCTCGGGCAGGAAGCCCAGGTCGGACATCTGGTCGGCCTCGTCGAGAACGGCGATCTGGGTGTTCTCGAGCGAGCAGGCGCCACGGTTGATGATGTCGCGCAGGCGGCCCGGGGTGGCGACGAGGACGTCGACGCCGCGCTCCAGGGCGTAGATCTGGTTGCCCATGGACGTACCGCCGCAGACGACCTTCATCTTCAGGCCGAGGACGTCGCCGTAGGGCTGGAGCGCGTCCGCGACCTGCATCGCGAGCTCACGGGTCGGCGTGAGGATGACCGCGCGGGGCTTCTTCTTCTCGGTGTGGCCGCCGGCGAGCTGCGCCAGCGTCGGCAGACCGAAGGAGAGGGTCTTGCCGGAGCCGGTGCGGCCACGGCCGAGGATGTCCTTGCCGGCCAGGGCGTCCGGGATGGTCGCGGCCTGGATCGGGAACGGGGTGGTCACGCCGTTCTGCGCGAGCTTGCGGACGACGCCCTCGGGGAGACCGAGGGAGGCGAAGGTGATCTCGGGGGTTTCGGGAGCCTCGGGAGCGGACTCGACGGCCTGGGCCGTCTCGACGGTCTCGACGGTCTCGACGGTCTCGACGGCCTGGATGCCCTCGTTGTTGTCGCCCTCGTTGTTCTCGGGCACGACGACGTGATCAGTACTGGAAACAGACATGCGAAATGCGAACCTTCCGGAGTTCTTTCGGCACGCGCCCAAACTCCGTGAAGTCGCAATCGACCGCCTCTATGCGGTCCGGCCACGGCAAGGGAGAGTACGCGCCACACGCGGCGCTCTCTGCAATGGCGCCGGGCAAATGGGATCAAACGATCTACCACCATACGCACCCCCCACCCCCGAAGGCAAACCGAGCCCAAAGGAGCAGGTCAGGGAGGTTTGGATGGTCCGCCCATCCGGCGTTCGAGGACGAGGCGCGTCCCGGCGGGGGCGGCGGAGGCCCACCTGGAGGGCAGCCACAGAAGCCCTCTCAGGGACGCCACGGAGACCCGTCCGGGGAAGGTCGCGGAGGCCCACCCGGGGTGGGTCGCGAAGACCACGCGGGGACGGTCGCAAAGACCACGCGGGGACGGTCGCGAAGACCACCCGAGGACGGTCACAAAGACCACCCGGGGACGGTCGCAAAGACCACCCGAGGACGGTCACAAAGACCCACCGAGGAGCGGCGACTGACACACCCAGCGGGACGAGGGGCGAACGTCTCCAACGGGACGGGGTCGTACGCCCCCGGCGCAGCACGGGCGGACACGCCCGCTGGCCGCGCGGACTACACCGGCTCCCCGGCCCGCGGCGCCGGCTCCCGCTCCACCAGCTGCGTGGTCTGCTCGTGCGCCGACGACGACGGCTCCGCCGTACTCGGCTCGGACGACGGCGACACGGGGGGAGGAGGCGGAGGGGGCGGCGGAGGGGGCGTCGGCTCAGCCGTCGCATCCGGGGCACTCGGCTCCCCCGTCGACGGCACGGGCTGCTCCGGCTGCCCCTGCCCGCCCCCCTTCCCCGTCGCCTCGGCGGACGGCTTCGCGCCCTTGGACGCCGACGCGGACGGAGAAGCCGACCCGGACACCGATTCACCGGGCTTGAGCGAGGTGCCTCCCTTCGCCCCCGTCCCTCCGTGGAACCCGTCACCGCCGCTCACCGCGGACCCCCCGTCCGGCGCCTCGCCGCCCCGCCGCCCCGCCGAGTGCGAGGGCCCGGGGCTGCCCCCGTCGTCGCCCACGCTCATACAGCCGGCGGCGGCCGCGACAGCCATGACCGTGGCGGCCAGACGGACGGGTACATACAAGGCGCGCACTGGCAGCCACCTCCGAGGGCGAGGTCAGGGGTCCCCCTGCCCAACTCCCGCCGCCCACAAGAAGACACGCGCGCCGAGCCCCGGGAACCGGCCAAGCCCCGAACCCCGGAACCCGACACCTCCCCCGGCCGACTCACCCGTACCCGAGCGCGTGCAACCGCTCGTCATCGATCCCGAAGTGATGAGCGATCTCATGCACGACGGTCACCTCGGTCTCCGCGACCACGTCCTCCCGCGTCTCGCACATCCGCAGGGTCGGCCCCCGGTAGATCGTGATCCGATCCGGCAGCACCCCCGCGTACCACTCCCCGCGATCGGTCAGCGGAGTCCCCTCGTAGAGCCCGAGCAGCTCGGGATCGGACGAGTCGGGCTCGTCCTCGACGAACACCGCCACGTTGTCCATGAGCCGCGTCAGGTCCGGCGGAATCCGGTCCAACGCCTCGGCGACCAGTTCCTCGAACTCCTCGCGCGTCATCTCCAGCACACGGCCATTGTCGGGTACGACGGCCTCGTCCGTGCGTCGGCGACGGCCCCCGTACGAGACTCACGGCACCGCATACACACCCCAGCCCCTGGGCATACGGGACCAATGGCCCGCGTCCCCGCTGCCGCAACCGCTCTCGTCACCACCCTGGTCGCCGCCCTGCGCCGGGTGCGGACGAGCCCCCGCGCCCTGACCCGGGCCCGCCGCGCCCGCCGCCGTACGCACCCCGTGACCGAACTCGGCCGACAGCCTCACCCGTTCACCCGGGCGCTCGGCCTGATGACCGTGGTCCTCCTCGGCGCCTGGCTGGGCCTGCTGATCGTGGGCAACGTGCGCGTTCCGGTCGGCCCGATGAACACCACGATGACCCTGCGCCCCTCGGTCACCGGCGGCACGAAGATCAACGTCTCCCCGCTCGGCGCCCTGGAGCTGAACAGCCACGTCGCCCCCGTCCGCCTCGACGTGAACGTCGACCAGCTCGACCCGGACCGCGCCCAGGCCCTGGTCGACCACCCGGAGCGGCTCTCGGGCCTGGAGGACGAGGTCGCGCGCGACGTCGGGCACGGCACGCTCGACCTGGCCGTGCGTTCCTGCGTCGCGGTCGTCTCCGGAGCGACGGCCCTCGGCCTCGCGGTCTACCGCCGCCCGCGCCGGGCCATGGCGGCCGGCGGTCTGGCCCTCGCCCTCCTCACCGCCTCCGGGGCGACCGCCGCCGCCACCTGGAACCCCGAATCGGTCCTGGAGCCGAAGTTCTCGGGGCTCCTCTCCTCCGCCCCCTCCCTCGTCGGCGACGCCCGCAGCATCGTCAGCGAATTCGATGTCTACCAGGAGGAGTTGGCACGCCTGGTGACGAACGTGACGAAGCTCTACGACGTCACGTCCACGCTCCCGACATACGAGCCGGACCCGACCACGATCCGGGTCCTGCACGTCTCCGACATCCACCTCAACCCGGCGAGCTGGAAGATCATCGCGTCGCTGGTGAAGCAGTACGAGATCAATGTGATCGTCGACTCCGGCGACACCATGGACCACGGCACGTCGGCCGAGAACGGCTTCCTGGACCCGATCGCGGACCTGGGCGCGCCCTACGTCTGGGTCAGGGGCAACCACGACTCCCTCGTCACCCAGCGCTACCTGGAACGCATGAAGAACGTGCACGTCCTGGACGACGGCCGGGCCCTCTCGATCGCCGGCCTGCGCTTCGCGGGCATCGGCGATCCGCAGTTCACCCCCGACCGCACGGCCGTACCGGGCGCCGCCGCGACGCAGGAGCTGGCCGGCGCGCGCCTCGCGACGGCCCTGCGCGACCAGCGGGCGGCCGGCACCCCCGTCGACATCGCCATCGCCCACGAGCCGTCGGCGGCCCGGGAGACGGACGGCGAGGTGCCACTGGTCCTGGCCGGCCATCTGCACCACGAGGAGATGGAGGTCATGAAGCACGGCACGCGCCTGCGCATCGAGGGCTCGACCGGCGGCAGCGGGCTGCGCGCGATCGAGGGCAAGTACCCCGACCCCATCCAGGCCTCGATCCTCTACCTGGACCGGGACAGCCGCCGCCTCCAGGCCTGGGACGAGATCAAACTGGGCGGCCTGGGCCTGACGACGGCCGAGGTCAGCCGCCACCTCCCGAAGGAGGTACTCGATCAGCGACGGGGCCGAGGGCAACCGGACACACCGTCGTCCCCCGCGTCCTCCCCCGCCCCCTCCACCACCACCCCGTAAACCGTTTTGGCGATCCCTCCCGCCATCCCATATGCTTCTCACGTCCCCGACGCGCTGAGAAGCGCCCAGGCGGGCCGATAGCCCTCATCGTCTAGCGGCCTAGGACGCCGCCCTTTCAAGGCGGTAGCACGGGTTCGAATCCCGTTGGGGGCACGCAATACCGTGTGCGACACTGTTTACGCGTCGCACGCAACAGCTTGGTCCTGTGGAGCAGTTTGGAGTGCTCGCCACCCTGTCAAGGTGGAGGCCGCGGGTTCAAATCCCGTCAGGACCGCTGAGGTTTCACATGAAACCTCTCGGCTGGGTAGCTCAGTTGGTACGAGCGACCGCCTGAAAAGCGGTAGGTCGCCGGTTCGACCCCGGCCCCAGCCACAGCCAAGGCCCCGATCTTCGGATCGGGGCCTTGTTGTATTTCTGGTGCAGTATGCGATCACTTGGCATGCCCTGTGCAAGGCATTACGTTCTGGCTTGCCCACGCGGTGGTGCGGGGCGAAAACCAATGGTGGTGGGCAAAGTGAGCAAGGACGGGGCGAGGCCGATGCGGGAGCTCGACCTGGAGCGGTACCGGGCCCGGTACGGGCTGCAGGCGGTGCTTCTGAGCAACCTCGTGATCGCTGTCGTCGCGATCGTCGGCGTGTGGCGCCTGGACGGCGACAAAGCGGTGATCGTCGGGGTCCTGACCTCGGCCTTCACCGCGGTCAGCAGCATGACCACGGCCTACCTCGGCATCAAGGCCGTCTCCAACACCGCCAAGGCGATGTCCCAGTCCCAGGGCGACTCCACTCGCCGTGAGCCGACAACGCCCTCACAACCCCAGACACCAGCCGCAGCACCGGCCACAGCACTGGCCACCACACCGGTCACGACACCGGTCACGACACCGGTCACGGCACCGGTCGCCACAACCCTGGCGCCCCGCAGCAACTGACCGGACGCCCCACCCTGCCCGACCGACGAAGGCCTCCCCCACAAAAGGGTTCGCCAGGAATTTCGGCGAGATGAGATCCTGGACCGCGTATGTCTACGCATCCTGCCCCCGTCCTCGGCGATCTCGCCCCCCGCCTGGCCGAGCTGTCCCTGCGCGACGCGCACCGGCTCGGGCGCAGGCTCGAGGGCGCGCGCCGGATCCGCAAGCCCGAGGCCCGGGCCGCCGTACTCGCCGAGATCGAGGCGGAGGTCACCAAGGCCGAGGCCCGTATGGCCGAGCGTCGCGCCCGCGTGCCCGCCGTCACGTACCCCGAGCAGCTCCCGGTCAGCCAGAAGAAGGACGACATCGCGGCGGCCATCCGCGATCATCAGGTCGTCATCGTCGCCGGTGAGACCGGGTCCGGTAAGACCACCCAGATTCCGAAGATCTGTCTCGAGCTCGGGCGCGGCGTCCGCGGCATGGTCGGGCACACCCAGCCCCGCCGTATCGCCGCCCGCACCGTCGCCGAGCGGGTCGCGGAGGAGCTCGACACGCCGCTGGGCGAAGCCGTCGGCTGGAAAGTCCGCTTCACCGACCAGGTGAACCCGGACGGCACCTTCGTCAAACTCATGACGGACGGCATCCTGCTCGCCGAGATCCAGACGGACCACGAGCTGCGCGCGTACGACACGATCATCATCGACGAGGCCCACGAGCGGTCCCTCAACATCGACTTCCTGCTGGGATATCTCGCTCGGCTGCTGCCCAAGCGGCCGGACCTCAAGGTCGTCATCACCTCCGCGACCATCGATCCCGAGCGCTTCTCCCGGCACTTCGGCGACGCGCCGATCGTCGAGGTCAGCGGGCGTACGTACCCCGTCGAGGTCCGTTATCGCCCCCTCCTCGAAGAGGACGGCGACGACTCCGACCGCGACCAGATCACCGCGATCTGCGACGCCGTCGAGGAGCTCCAGGCCGAGGGCAAGGGCGACATCCTCGTCTTCCTCTCGGGAGAGCGGGAGATCCGCGACACCGCCGACGCGCTGACGAAGAAGAACTACCCCCGCGCCGGAGGCGCTCATGGGCAGGGCACCGAGGTCCTCCCTCTCTACGCGCGCCTCTCACACGCCGAGCAGCACCGCGTCTTCCAGCCGCACACCGGTCGCCGGATCGTTCTGGCGACCAACGTCGCCGAGACCTCGCTCACCGTCCCGGGCATCAAGTACGTCATCGACCCGGGCGCCGCCCGTATCTCCAGGTACAGCCACCGCACCAAGGTCCAGCGCCTCCCTATCGAGCCGGTCTCGCAGGCCAGCGCCAACCAGCGCAAGGGCCGCTGCGGCCGGACCAGCGACGGCATCTGCATCCGCCTCTACAGCGAGGACGACTTCAACGCCCGCCCGGAGTTCACGGACGCGGAGATCCTCCGTACGAACCTGGCGAGCGTCATCCTGCAGATGACCGCGGCCGGCCTCGGGGACATCGAGAAGTTCCCGTTCATCGACCCGCCGGACCACCGCAACATCCGTGACGGCGTCCAGCTGCTCCAGGAACTGGGCGCGCTGGACCCGACGGAGAAGGACGTACGCAAGCGGCTCACGCAGACCGGCCGCAAGCTCGCTCAGCTGCCCGTGGACCCGCGGCTGGCCCGCATGGTCCTGGAGGCCGACAAGAACGGCTGTGCGCGTGAGGTCATGGTGATCGCCGCCGCGCTCTCGATCCAGGACCCGCGCGAGCGCCCCGCCGACAAGCAGACGCAGGCCGACCAGCAGCACGCCCGTTTCAAGGACGAGACGAGCGATTTCCTCGCGTTCCTGAATCTGTGGCGGTATGTGCGCGAGCAGCAGAAGGAGCGGGGCTCGTCCGCGTTCCGTCGCATGTGCAAGCAGGAGTACCTGAACTTCCTGCGCATCCGCGAATGGCAGGACATCTACACCCAGCTCCGCACGGTCGCCAAGCAGATGGGCATCCATCTGAACGAGGACGACGCGGCCGACCAGAGCGTCCATGTCTCGCTGCTGGCCGGCCTCCTCTCCCACGTCGGCATGAAGGACGTGAAGGAGGGCGCGAAGAACGAGTACCTGGGTGCCCGCAACGCCAAGTTCGCGATCTTCCCGGGCTCGGCCCTCTTCAAGAAGCCCCCGCGTTTCGTGATGTCCGCCGAGCTGGTCGAGACGTCCCGTCTGTGGGCCCGCGTCAACGCGAAGATCGAGCCCGAGTGGGTCGAACCCCTCGCCGGACACCTCCTCAAGCGCACATACAGCGAACCGCACTGGGAGAAGGACCAGGCGGCCGTGATGGCGTACGAGAAGGTCACGCTGTACGGCGTACCGATCGTCGCCCAGCGGAAGGTCAACTACGGCCGCATCGACCCGGAGACGTCCCGCGAGCTTTTCATCCGCAACGCGCTGGTCGAGGGCGACTGGCGTACGCACCACAAGTTCTTCGCCGACAACCGCAAGCTCCTCACCGAGGTCGAGGAGTTGGAGCACCGCGCCCGCCGCCGGGACATCCTGGTCGACGACGAGACGCTGTTCGACTTCTACGACCAGCGGGTGCCCGAGCACGTCGTGTCCGGCGCGCACTTCGACTCCTGGTGGAAGCACAAGCGCCACGACGAGCCCGAATTTCTCGACTTCGAGCGCTCGATGCTCATCAACGAGAAGGCCGGGGCGGTCACGAAGGACGACTACCCCGACTCCTGGCGCCAGGGACGGCTCAAGTTCCGGGTGACGTACCAGTTCGAGCCGGGCGCGGACGCCGACGGTGTGACCGTCCACATCCCGCTCCAGGTCCTGAACCAGGTCACCGACGAGGGCTTCGACTGGCAGATCCCGGGATCGCGGGAAGAGGTGGTGACGGAGCTGATCCGTTCGCTCCCGAAGCCCATCCGCCGCCATTACGTTCCCGCCCCGAACTACGCGCAGAAGTTCCTGGAGCGGGCCGTGCCCCTCCAGGAGCCGCTGACGCTGACCATGGCGCGTGAGCTGAAGCGCATGGTCGGGGTGCCGCTGACGGCCGACGACTTCGACTGGTCCCGGGTCCCCGACCACCTGAAGATCACCTTCCGGATCGTCGACGAGCGGCGCCGCAAGCTCGCCGAGGACAAGGACCTGGAGGCGCTGAAGCTCCGGCTGAAGCCGAAGGCACGCCAGGCGATCTCGCAGGCCGCGGCGGCCACCGCCGAGCGCGAGGGCGGCGAGTCCCTGGAACGTACGGGCCTCACGGACTGGACGATCGGCTCGCTCACGCGCGTGTTCGAGACGCGCCGGGCGGGTCAGCCGGTGAAGGCGTACCCGGCCCTGGTCGACGACGGCGACACCGTCTCCGTACGGCTCTTCGACACCGAGGCCGAGCAGGCGCAGGCCATGTGGAAGGGCACCCGGCGGCTGATCCTGCGCAACATCCCGGTGAACCCGGCCAAGTTCGCCTCGGACAAGCTCACGAACGCTCAGAAGCTCGCCCTGTCCGCCAACCCGCACGGCTCGATCCAGGCCCTCTTCGACGACTGCGCGATGGCCGCCGCGGACAAGCTGATCGGGGATTTCGGGGGGCCGGCGTGGGACGAGGAGTCGCATCGGAAGCTGTACGACAAGGTGCGCGCCGAGATCGTCGACACGACGGTTCGTACGGTGGGCCAGGTGCAGCAGGTCCTTGCCGCCTGGCAGGCCTGTGAGCGCCGTCTGAAGGCCACCCGGAGCCCCACGCTCCTGGCGAACCTCACGGACGTACGGACGCAGCTGGACGCCCTGGTGAAGCCCGGCTTCGTGACGGAGACCGGCCTGCGTCGCCTCCCGGACCTGATGCGCTATCTGGTCGCCGCCGACCGGCGCCTGCAGCAGATGCCGACCGGC
Organism: Streptomyces sp. SD15; assembly: GCF_054462255.1. Lineage (NCBI taxonomy): Bacteria > Bacillati > Actinomycetota > Actinomycetes > Kitasatosporales > Streptomycetaceae > Streptomyces > Streptomyces sp. SD15. The sequence continues at coordinate 43,338 of NZ_JBTLMO010000004.1, forward strand.
GTCCAGCGGGACACCTCCCGCATGGAGAAGGTCCACGAGATGCGGGACGAGTACGCGTGGCTCCTCGAGCAGCTGCCGCAGGGCCGGCCCGTCCCGCGGCAGGTCCTGGACATCCGCTGGATGATCGAGGAGCTCCGGGTCAGCTACTTCGCCCATGCGCTCGGCACGGCGTACCCCGTCTCCGACAAGCGCATCGTGAAGGCGATCGACGCGGCGGTGCCGTAACGGCGCCTGTACGGTGGGTGAGTTCGACCCCGGGCTCACCCTCCTGTAGAGTCTCTTTTCGCAGCACAGCGCAAGAACAAGTCGCTGCAAAGCCTGGTCCTGTGGAGCAGTTTGGAGTGCTCGCCACCCTGTCAAGGTGGAGGCCGCGGGTTCAAATCCCGTCAGGACCGCATATACGAAGAAGGCCCCGCAACCGGCAACGGTGCGGGGCCTTCTTCGTGTTCTCCCCACCCGCGCCCGTGGCGCAGCCGCAAGCGGACACAGCAACTCCCGTCAGGGCCTCCTCGAAGAAGGGCCCCGCGCAACCAGGCAATGGTGCGGGGCCCTTTGCCATGCCCTGCGAGAGCCGTGTCTTCGGACCCGGGCTCTCGCCCGTATGCCGCCCACCGATCCATCGGCGGAGCCTCCCGTGTCTTGACGGCGTCACATTCCGCGGGTACCTCAGAAGCCAGGGCACTCGACCCTCTGGAGGTGGCGTATGGCGGCGTCCGCTCGGCACGAGACGCGCGCTCTGCTGCGTGCCCATCTGTCAGCCGCCTCCGGGTACCGCCATCTGACGCGGCACTGCCCGATCTGCCACCAGCTCCTGAGACTGGCCATGGAGCCCTCTCCGCGCCGCGAGGAGGGCGAGGCGGCGGTCGAGACGGCGACCGAGGACGAAAGTCCCTCCAAGGCGTGACCAACGGCCGCGAGAGCGCCCCTCGCGCAACAGGGAGGCACAGGGGGCACTACCCCAACTCCTTTAGCGCAGACGCGTCATGGGCAACAAGGACCATGGCGTGTGACGGGAGTCACTGCATAGGTTTTTGAAACTGCGGAATTTACACCCTACCTACAACTGTTCAATTTAATATGTGCAATTGCACCGCTCACCGAGGGCTCCCACAGGAGATCCGACACCCCTCCCCAGACTCTGACAAGGCCACTCACAGATCGACCACTCGCGGACAGGGGCGATCGCCCCGCGAACGGAACTGAGCACCCCGCGCGAGCCCGGTGGCCCGGACGCATGCCCTGACCCACGGCCAGGGCACAAAAAAATCGCGCTGGACCCGGCGGAGTCCAGCGCGATCTACGACGCACCCTTGTCGCTTGTTCAATTGGGTCGGGCGTGGGCTCTGTTGGGGCAGAACCCGCGTCGCTTGGAGCTGTGATTCGGACGTCAGTACGGGATAGGGGTCCCGCCGGAATGTCCGATTATGCGATTGTTCAGGCCTCGCTGCGCTGCTGCGGGATACCCGCGAGCAGTGCGCGGACCTCCGCCTCGCGGTAGCGGCGATGCCCGCCGAGCGTGCGGATGGACGTAAGCTTGCCGGCCTTCGCCCACCGCGTGACCGTCTTGGGGTCGACACGGAACATGGTGGCGACCTCAGCCGGGGTCAGCAGCGGCTCGGCATCAGGGGTGCGAGCGGTCATGAGCGGCCTCCTCGGGAGAACCGAACCTTCTCGGTTCTTTCCTCTAAATTCTGCACCTTGACCCGCGTTGCCCGAAATGGCGGACGCGGGTCGAGTCGGTTATAGGACGAACGGCTTGTCCTCGGCACTACAACTACACCATCCGTCCAGCCGCGTCGGCCAAACCGATGGAATTGCCCTCCCAGGTGTTCATCAGCGACGGAAGCCGATGGACCATGCCATAGCGGACAGTCACGCCACTGTGACGATCAGTCACAGGGGCGATCAGGAGTCACCAGACCCCCCATAGCGTGCAATGCTGAGATTCCACCCATAAGTGGGTAGACGGGGCCTCCCCCAGGCTCCTTGTCCTATTTTGGCACGAGGAAGGGCAAGGGGCGCAAGGGTCAGGTAAGTGCTGTCCGTCACGCTTGGCACCGTCTTGACACCCTGTTGGCCCAAAAGCCCGGATCAGGACGTACGTCCCGCGGTGAGGGTTCTTCAACGTGCAAGGACCATACGCCAGTTCGACAGCCACGGGTGAGAAGCAGATCACACGGCTCACCCACATCATGTGACCCACGCGACGCGCCCACGACGCGCCCGACGCGCCTCAGTTCGCCGACTGCCGGTCCCTGACCGACCGCCAGCGTTCCACGAGCCGCCCGTACGCCTCGCCCGCCGCGGCCCCGTCCCCGCTGCGCAGCGCCTCGATGCCCGCCGCGACGTCCGCCGCCGAGTGGTCACCCTCGAGCTGCTCGGCCGGCAGGACGTGCACGAGCCCGCCGTAGTCCAGCTCGACCAGCGAGCGCGGATGGAATTCTTCCAGCCATCGCCCGACGTCCACCAAGCCGTCGATGAGCGGTCCCTCGTCGAGGGTGTCCTTGAGTGTCTTCAGGGCCCGCGCCGTCCGCCGCCGCGCCTGCACCATCGGCGTCCGGTAGCGCAGCACCGGCGCGGCTCCGTCGCCGCCCTCCCCCTTCTCGTACTCCCGCTCCTCGTCGGAGACGAGCACGAACCAGTTCAGCGGCACCTGCCAGGTCGACGTCAGGATCCACGGCCGGGCGTCGGGGTTGCGGGCCAGCCAGCGCTCGTAGTCCTGGGCGGCCTGGTGGCGTACGAGCGGGGGCAGGACCGCGTCCAGGACCGACGCCGGCAGTTCCTCGGCCAGCTCGCCCAGGGCCTGCCAGCCACGCAGCCGGGTGCGCCAGGGGCAGACGCAGAGCACCCCGTCGACGCTCAGGACGAACGCGTCGCCGCTCTCGTGCACCGGCACGGGGATCGGCGGGGTGGGCAGCAGGTCGGCCAGGGAGCGGCGCAGCTCGTCCTGGTACGAGGGGCGCTCGGTTCGCCGGGCGTAGCGCGACCAGTGGCCGCGCTCCGGCTCCGGAAAGGCGGCCAGCGGCTCGTACACGCGCAGATAGGACGTGTACGGGACGATCACCGAGGACACCTTGGGCACCCCTGCTCCCTCCTCAACGGACCGGACGTGAAACCCGGACGGGAATCCCGCTCAACCGCCACACGAGCGACCGGGAAAACACTGCAAATCGTGCCACGGTCGTGCGGATGTGTACTCCGGGAGAAGGTGATCCTGAACACTGCGCGGATGGCGGCCGGGCACAGGCTCTACCCTCGTGCCCACGGCGGCCCGCCAACCGCACGGGCACCGTCTCCGACCGCCGCTACTTACCTGGGAGTCACCACCGTGACCGACGTAACCGGCGCTCCTGCTGATGTACTGCACACCCTGTTCCATTCGGACCAGGGCGGTCATGAGCAAGTAGTGCTCTGTCAGGACCGCGCCAGCGGTCTCAAGGCCGTCATCGCCATCCACTCCACCGCCCTGGGCCCCGCCCTCGGTGGTACGCGCTTCTACCCGTACGCGAGCGAGGCCGAGGCCGTCGCCGACGCGCTGAACCTGTCGCGCGGCATGTCGTACAAGAACGCCATGGCCGGTCTCGACCACGGCGGCGGCAAGGCCGTCATCATCGGCGACCCCGAGCAGATCAAGAGCGAGGCACTGCTCCTCGCGTACGGCCGGTTCGTGGCTTCGCTCGGCGGCCGGTACGTCACCGCGTGCGACGTCGGTACGTACGTCGCCGACATGGACGTCGTGGCGCGCGAGTGCCGCTGGACGACCGGCCGCTCGCCGGAGAACGGCGGCGCCGGGGACTCCTCCGTGCTGACCGCCTTCGGTGTCTTCCAGGGCATGCGGGCCTCGGCCCAGCACCTGTGGGGCGATCCGACGCTGCGCGGCCGCACGGTCGGCATCGCGGGCGTCGGCAAGGTGGGTCATCACCTGGTGGAACATCTGCGCGAGGACGGCGCCGAGGTCGTGATCACAGACGTACGGGCCGACTCCGTACGGCGGATTCTGGACAAGCACCCGACCGGTGTCAGGGCCGTCGCGGACACCGCGGCCCTCATCCGCACCGAAGGGCTCGACATCTACGCCCCCTGCGCGCTCGGCGGAGCGCTGAACGACAACTCCGTGCCGGTGCTCACCGCGAAGATCGTGTGCGGTGCCGCCAACAACCAGCTGGCGCATCCGGGCGTGGAGAAGGACCTCGCGGACCGCGGGATCCTGTACGCCCCCGACTACGTGGTGAACGCGGGCGGCGTCATCCAGGTGGCGGACGAGTTGCACGGCTTCGACTTCGAGCGGTGCAAGGCGAAGGCGGCCAAGATCTTCGACACCACGCTGGCCATATTCGCACGTGCGAAGCAGGACGGGATTCCGCCGGCCGCCGCGGCCGACCGGATCGCCGAGCAGCGGATGGCGGAGGCGCGCCACCGCTGATTGCGGAGCAATCCGGAGCTGCTGATTCCGGCTTATTTCGCGCTTGTCAGGGACCCGCCGGGGGAACACTTGGAGAGAACTCTCACTCCTGTCGGCGGGTCGGGCGCCAAGAAGAGGTTAAAATCGCGGTTGACCAGCGAGGACAGGGCACCTCGCAGGTTCTGGGCCCAGGCGCGTCCTGCGGGCGACGTACCGTATGGGCGCGGGCTCAGGTACCGTGGAAGCCCTACGGACCGGTCTCTCCACGGAGAGTCCGTTCCAGATTATGAACGCGTGTCAAGACTCTGGGGCCACCGAGCCCCGTATCCGAGGGGGTCGAGCCATGGGGCGCGGCCGGGCAAAGGCCAAGCAGACGAAGGTCGCCCGCCAGCTGAAGTACAGCAGCGGCGGGACTGACCTCTCGCGTCTGGCCAATGAGCTGGGCGCTTCGACTTCGAGCCAGCCGCCGAATGGCGAGCCGTTCGAGGACGACGACGAGGAAGAAGACGACCCGTACGCCCAGTACGCGGATCTCTATAACGACGACGATGAGGACGAGGACGACCAGTCCGGTCCCCAGTCGCAACGTCGCGGCGCTTGACGCAACGGCGCTCCTCGCAGTTTCCGCGATCTCCCGTAACAGATCTTCCGGAGCAGATTTCTGTTGTTCGCAGCAGATTTCTGTTCACGGAAGCCCTGTGGGTGGATTTCTCGTAGCAACTGCACTTCGCCCGGTCCGGGGCTTCAGCGCCGGACCGGGTTTCGTGCTGCCTTGCGCTCGTACCGGGCCCGGGGCCGCACGGGCCCCGCGGGCCTACTTGGCGTAGTCCCCGACCAGGGCCGCGCCCGTGCTGTGCTCGCCACGCTCGGTGATCTCGCCGGCGATCCAGGCGTCCACACCGCGGTCGGCGAGGGTGGCCAGGGCCACGTCCGCCGACTCCTCGGGGACGACCGCGATCATGCCGACGCCCATGTTCAGCGTCTTCTCCAGCTCCAGACGCTCGACGTCACCGGTCTTGCCGACGAGGTCGAAGACCGGGGCCGGGGTCCAGGTCCCACGGTCGACGATCGCGTGCAGGCCGTCCGGGACGACACGGGCCAGGTTGGCCGCGAGACCGCCGCCCGTGATGTGGCTGTAGGCGTGCACCTGGGTGGTCCTGGTCAGCGCCAGGCAGTCCAGTGAGTAGATCTTGGTGGGCTCCAGGAGTTCCTCGCCGAGCGTGCGGCCGAACTCCTCGATGCGCTGGTCCAGGCTCAGGTTCGCCCGGTCGAAGAGGACATGCCGGACCAGGGAGTACCCGTTCGAGTGAAGACCGGAGGCCGCCATGGCGATCACCGCGTCACCCGTACGGATGCGATCCGGGCCGAGCAGTCGGTCGGCCTCGACCACACCGGTGCCCGCGCCCGCGACATCGAAGTCGTCCGGGCCCAGCAGACCCGGGTGCTCGGCTGTCTCGCCGCCGACGAGGGCGCAACCCGCGAGGACACAGCCCTCGGCGATGCCCTTCACGATGGCCGCGACACGCTCGGGGTGGACCTTGCCGACGCAGATGTAGTCGGTCATGAAGAGCGGCTCGGCACCGCACACCACGATGTCGTCCATGACCATGGCGACGAGGTCGTGGCCGATGGTGTCGTACACGCCGAGCTGCCGGGCGAGGTCGACCTTCGTGCCCACGCCGTCCGTGGCGGAGGCGAGCAGCGGACGCTCGTAACGCTTGAGGGCCGAGGCGTCGAAGAGGCCGGCGAATCCGCCGAGGCCGCCGAGAACCTCGGGGCGCTGCGTCTTCTTCACCCACTCCTTCATGAGCTCTACGGCGCGGTCGCCCGCTTCGATGTCGACGCCGGCAGCCGCGTAGGAAGCACCAGGGGTGCCCGTCGACGCAGTCGACTGATCAGATACAGCAGACATTGCCTGGGATCTTTCGGGTTGGTGATACGGGGCTCTTACGGGCGACGGATGGCGTCGGCCGCGGCCGTGGCGGCGGGACCTGCCGCCAGCTCGGTCTCCAGCAGCTGCTTGCCCAGCAGCTCCGGGTCGGGGAGGTCCATCGGGTACTCACCGTCGAAGCAGGCCCGGCACAGGTTCGGCTTGGCGATCGTGGTCGCCTCGATCATGCCGTCGATGGAGATGTACGAGAGGGAGTCGGCGCCCAGCGAGGTACCGATCTCCTCGATGGTCATGCCGTTGGCGATCAGCTCGGCGCGGGTCGCGAAGTCGATGCCGAAGAAGCAGGGCCACTTCACCGGAGGAGAGGAGATCCGGATGTGGACCTCCGCCGCACCCGCTTCGCGCAGCATGCGCACCAGCGCGCGCTGGGTGTTGCCGCGCACGATCGAGTCGTCGACGACGACCAGGCGCTTGCCCTTGATGACTTCCTTCAGAGGATTCAGCTTCAGCCGGATGCCCAGCTGGCGGATCGTCTGCGAGGGCTGGATGAAGGTCCGGCCGACGTACGCGTTCTTGACCAGACCCGCGCCGAAGGGGATGCCGCTGGCCTCCGCGTAACCGATCGCGGCGGGCGTCCCGGACTCCGGAGTCGCTATGACCAGATCGGCGTCCACAGGGGCTTCCTTGGCCAGCTTGCGGCCCATCTCGACGCGCGAGAGGTACACATTCCGACCGGCGATGTCCGTGTCGGGGCGGGCCAGATACACGTACTCGAAGACACAGCCCTTGGGCTTCGCTTCCGCGAAGCGTGAGGTGCGCAGACCGTTCTCGTCGATGGCGACGAACTCGCCCGGCTCGATCTCGCGGACGTAGGCGGCACCGCAGATGTCGAGGGCGGCGGACTCGGAGGCGACGACCCAGCCGCGCTCCAGGCGGCCGAGGACCAGCGGGCGGATGCCCTGCGGGTCCCGGGCGGCGTACAGGGTGTGCTCGTCCATGAAGACGAGGGAGAAGGCGCCCTTGACCTGCGGGAGGATCTTGGCGGAGGCCTCTTCTATGGTCAGCGGCTTGCCGTCGTCGTCGACCTGGGCGGCGAGCAGGGCCGTGAGCAGGTCGGTGTCGTTGGTGGCCGCCACACGCGTGGTGCGGCCGTCCTGCTTGGGCAGGTCGGCGACCATCTCGGCGAGCTGCGCCGTGTTGACCAGGTTGCCGTTGTGGCCGAGCGCGATCGAGCCGTGCGCGGTGGCACGGAACGTCGGCTGGGCGTTCTCCCAGACGGAGGCGCCGGTGGTCGAGTAGCGGGCGTGTCCGACCGCGATGTGACCCTGGAGCGAACCGAGAGAGGTCTCGTCGAAGACCTGGGACACGAGGCCCATGTCCTTGAAGACGAGGATCTGGGAGCCGTTGCTGACCGCGATACCCGCGGACTCCTGGCCCCGATGCTGGAGGGCGTAGAGCCCGAAGTAAGTGAGCTTGGCGACCTCTTCCCCTGGAGCCCAGACGCCGAAGACGCCGCAAGCGTCCTGGGGGCCTTTCTCGCCGGGGAGCAGATCATGATTGAGTCGACCGTCACCACGTGGCACGCCACCGAGTGTAGGCGAGATCGACCACTGGTCCGAATTGGGGATACGGGACCTTGATGGATCACTCGTCGGCGACAGCGCCGACACTCGTGCCGTTCTCGCTGGTCAGCGCGAGGGAGCGGTGATCCAGTTGGTAGGTCACAGTGCCGTCGAAGAGGCTCAGCAGGGTCCTCTCCGTGTCCATGAGTGAGCCGTCGCACATCATCCGGGTGGTCTTCGGCGTGCCGAGGGTGATATGTCCGTCGCGGACGGTGGCCTTCGCGGACACGTCGTTGCAGCCGAGGTTGCCGGACAGGGTGCCCCGCTTCTCGTCCAGGACGAAGTGCGCCTTCGCTCCCGCCGGGAGGGAGTGGGCCGTGTCCCCGTCCCCGAGCGACGTGATGGTCCACCTGGTGCCGTAGAGGGGGGCGTCCTGCTCCTTGGAGAGGCTGACCCGGTCGCCGTCGTCCGTGGTGAGGGTGAGCTTGTCGCCCTTGACCGCCGAGGTGAGCGTGTCGTCGGCGAACGTGCGGCTCAGGCTCGCCTCGAAGGTCATCGGCTCCTTCGGGCAGCCCATGTCGGTCATCTGGATCTCCCCGAAGTCGACGCGGTCGCCCTTGAGGGTGGCGGTCGAGCCGAAGCCGTTGCAGCCGAAGTTGCCGCTGACCTTGCCGCCTTCGGCGATCTTCAGATACGCGCTGCCCGGTGACTGGCTGGTCTTCCCGTCCACGGTGAGGCTGTCGACGGTCCAGTGGACGCCGGTGACGGGCGGCGAACCCGAAGACCCCACGGAATCGCTGCCGGTCTCGGCGCCGCAGGCGATGGCGAGCGGAAGCAGGGTCAGGACGCTGAGGGTCAGTCGCTGCTTGTCCATGGCGGTGGGACGGGAGTGGTGGGGTGGTTGGTTCCCTTCGGCACCTGAAGGTCAGCCCATGAGTCAGCTCATGAGTCAGGCCACGAGTCAGCCCATGAGGGGCAGGATCCCGCTGAGATCCGCCCGTTCCCCGCTCGCGCTGACCTTGGCCTCGTCCAGGGCCGTCTTCCACTCCGTACGTCCCGTCGCGAGCCGGATCCAGGTCAGCGGGTCGGTCTCCACGACGTTCGGCGGCGTACCCCGGGTGTGCCGGGGGCCCGCCACGCACTGCACGACGGCGTACGGCGGGATCCGCACCTCCGTCGACGCGCCGGGCGCCTTCACGGCGAGCGCGTCGGCGAGCAGCCGGGTGCAGGCGGCGAGGGCCTGGCGGTCGAAGGGGATGTCGGTCCCGGCGGCGCGGTTCAGATCGTCGGTGTGGACGACGAGTTCGACGGTGCGGGTGACGAGGTAGTCGGCGAGGGTCATGGCGCCGGTGCGCGCGGCGAGCAGCCGGTCGTCCGGGGTCGTGGCCAGGTGCTCGGTGATCCGACTCTCGGTGCGGGCGTAGAGCGCGTCGAGGTCGAGGTTGCGCTCGGCGAGTTCCCGGCTGCCGTCGGCGATGTCGCCGGCCCTCTCCGCGGTCGCGAACGGCCAGTCGAGAAGAGCCAGTTCCTTGGCGGCGGGCTCCGGCCGGTCGATGTTCCGGCTGACGGTCTCGACGGCCATCGTGATGTGCGCGGCCAACTCCCGCACGCTCCAGTCCCCGAGGTGCGTGGGCAGCGCCAACTGCTCCTCGCTGAGGGCGTGTACGCCTTCTCGCACGTGCCCGAACTGTGCGAGCACCGCGGCGCGGATCTTGGCGGGGTCGTACGTACGGGTGCGTCGCTTTTTGGCCGAGGGCATGGCGCTGAGCCTAGGGCCTGTCCCGCTCGAGCTTTGCCGGAGTCATGAGCAGCTCGCGGGTGCGATGGCCGGGGTCACCTCGGTCGTGGGTCTCGCCGTTGGCGGGCACCCCGATGTCCCGCCGGCTGAACGGGATGCCGCGGGCCGAGTCCAGGTCCGGGTCGTCCATCAGCTGGAAGTGGAGATGCGGTTCGGTGGAGTTGCTGGAACAGCGGCTCGTCATACGCGGGGAAGGAGCCGTTGCGGCGGGCGATCGGCCAGAGTGTGGCGAATCCAGGACGGCGTTTCCCGTCATGATCGGACTCGGCGGTCTCGCGCCGGGGCCCGCTCCGGCTCACGGCCATCCCGAGGGTGAAGGACACCGTCAGCGGCAGCAACGCCCATGCCCAGGCGAGCGGGTAGCCGGGGACGAAGAGTCAGGTGCGGCCGGGGTGCAGGCACGCCGAAGGCCCCGCCCGGAGCGGACGGGGCCTTCACTTGCGTACAGCTGCAGGGCTCTACGCGAGCAGCGCCGGAATCGTCCCCTCGTGCGCTGTCCGCAGGTCGGTCAGCGGGAGCGCGAACTCGCCCTGGACCTCGACCACCGCGGTTGAATCGGACTCAGTCCCGTCCACGACGCCGATACGGGTGACGGGCAGACCCCGCGCGCCGCACATGTCGTTGAAGCGGAGCTCCTCCGAGCGCGGGACGGCGACGACCGCGCGGCCCGCCGACTCCGAGAACAGGAAGGTGAAGGCGTCGAGCCCGTCGGGTACGACGAGACGCGCGCCCTTGCCGCCGAGCAGCGCCGACTCGACCACAGCCTGGATCAGACCGCCGTCGGACAGGTCGTGCGCCGAGTCGACCATCCCGTCGCGGGAGGCGGAGATGAGGATCTCGCCGAGCAGCCGCTCGCGCTCCAGGTCGACCTGCGGGGGCAGACCGCCGAGGTGGTCGTGGATCACCTGCGACCAGGCCGAACCGCCGAACTCCTCACGGGTGTCACCGAGGAGGTAGAGCAGCTGCCCTTCCTCCTGGAAGGCGACCGGCGTGCGGCGGGCGACATCGTCGATGACGCCGAGCACGGCCACGACCGGGGTCGGGTGGATGGCGGCCTCGCCCGTCTGGTTGTAGAGCGAGACGTTGCCGCCGGTCACCGGGGTGCCCAGCTGCTGGCAGGCGTCGGCCAGACCGCGGATGGCCTCGGCGAACTGCCACATGACGGCCGGGTCCTCGGGCGAACCGAAGTTCAGGCAGTCGGAGACGGCGAGCGGCTTGGCGCCGGTCGTCGCGACGTTGCGGTAGGCCTCGGCGAGGGCGAGCTGCGCGCCCGCGTACGGGTCGAGCTTGGCGTAGCGGCCGTTGCCGTCCGTGGCGATGGCGACGCCGAGACCGGTCTCCGCGTCGATGCGGATCATGCCCGAGTCCTCGGGCTGGGCCAGGACCGTGTTGCCCTGCACGAAGTGGTCGTACTGGGAGGTGATCCAGGACTTGGAAGCCTGGTTCGGGGACGACACCAGCTTGAGGACCTGGTCCTTCAGTTCCTCGCCGGAGGCGGGCCGGGGGAGCTTGGCCGCGTCGTCGGCCTGGAGGGCGTCCTGCCACTCGGGGCGGGCGTAGGGGCGCTCGTAGACCGGGCCGTCGTGCGCGACCGTGCGCGGGTCGACGTCGACGATCTTTCCGCCGTGCCAGTAGATCTCCAGGCGGTCGCCGTCCGTCACCTCGCCGATGACCGTGGCGATGACGTCCCACTTGTCGCAGATCTCGAGGAACCGGTCGACCTTCTCCGGCTCGACGACCGCGCACATGCGTTCCTGCGACTCGCTCATGAGGATTTCCTCGGGAGAGAGGGTCGAGTCGCGCAGGGGGACGTCGTCCAGCGTCACGCGCATGCCGCCGGAGCCGTTGGAGGCGAGTTCACTGGTCGCGCAGGACAGGCCCGCCGCGCCCAGGTCCTGGATGCCGACGACCAGCTTCTCGGCGAAGGCCTCCAGGGTGCACTCGATGAGCAGCTTCTCCTGGAAGGGGTCGCCGACCTGCACGGCGGGGCGCTTCGACGGCTTGGCGTCGTCGAAGGTCTCGCTCGCGAGGATCGAGGCGCCGCCGATGCCGTCGCCGCCCGTGCGAGCCCCGTACAGGATGACCTTGTTACCCGAACCGGACGCCTTCGCGAGGTGGATGTCCTCGTGCCGCATGACGCCGATGGCACCGGCGTTGACCAGCGGGTTGCCCTGGTAGCAGGCGTCGAAGACGACCTCGCCGCCGATGTTCGGGAGGCCGAGGCAGTTGCCGTAGCCGCCGATGCCGGCGACGACGCCCGGCAGGACGCGCTTGGTGTCGGGGTGGTCGGCCGCACCGAAGCGGAGCGGGTCGACGACGGCGACCGGGCGGGCGCCCATCGCGATGATGTCGCGCACGATGCCGCCGACGCCGGTGGCCGCGCCCTGGTAGGGCTCGACGTACGACGGGTGGTTGTGCGACTCGACCTTGAAGGTGACGGCGTAGCCCTGGCCGACGTCGACGACACCGGCGTTCTCGCCGATGCCGACGAGGAGGGCGTCGGACTGAGGGGCCTTCTCGCCGAACTGGCGGAGGTGGACCTTCGAGGACTTGTACGAGCAGTGCTCGGACCACATGACGGAGTACATGGCGAGCTCGGCGCCGGTCGGGCGGCGGCCGAGGATCTCGACGACCCGCTCGTACTCGTCCTTCTTCAGGCCCAGTTCGGCCCAGGGCAGCTCGACGTCGGGGGTCGCGGCCGCGTTCTCGACCGTGTCCAGAGGCGTGCGGCTCATGCGGTGACCAGCTTCTTGAGGATCGAGGTGAAGAAGGGGAGGCCGTCGGTGCGGCCGGACCCGATGAGGGGCTCGACTGCGTGCTCGGGGTGCGGCATGAGGCCTACGACGTTCCCGGCCTCGTTCGTGATCCCGGCGATGTCACGCAGCGAACCGTTCGGGTTGCTGTGCTCACTGGGGGGATACCCCCCAGACCCCCCGCCGACGTACCGGAAGACGACCCGGCCCTCCGCCTCCAGCATGTCGAGGGTGTGCTCGTCGGCGACGTACCGCCCGTCCATGTTCTTCAGCGGGATGTGGATCTCCTGGCCGGCCGTGTAGTCGGCGGTCCAGGCGGTGTCCGCGTTCTCCACCCGCAGCTTCTGGTCGCGGCAGATGAAGTGGAGGTGGTTGTTGCCGAGCATCGCACCGGGGAGGAGGTGCGCCTCGGTGAGGATCTGGAAGCCGTTACAGATGCCGAGGACCGGCATTCCGGACTTCGCCTGCTCGATGACGCTCTCCATCACGGGCGAGAAGCGCGAGATGGCGCCGGCCCGGAGATAGTCGCCGTACGAGAAACCGCCGGGCAGCACCACGGCGTCGACCTGCTTGAGGTCCTTGTCCTTGTGCCAGAGCGCGACGGGTTCGGCGCCCGCGAGCCGGATCGCACGCTGCGTGTCCCGGTCGTCGAGGCTGCCCGGAAAGGTGACGACTCCAATACGAGCGGTCACTTTCCGGCCTCCGCGACTTCCTCGACCTTGACGGTGAAGTCTTCGATCACGGTGTTGGCGAGGAAGGATTCCGCCAGTTCATGGATGCGGGCGAGCGCGGCATCGTCCACCGGTCCGTCCACTTCCAGTTCGAATCGCTTTCCCTGACGTACGTCGGAGACACCTTCGAAACCGAGGCGCGGCAGTGCACGCTGCACCGCCTGGCCCTGGGGGTCGAGGATCTCCGGCTTGAGCATGACGTCGACTACGACGCGTGCCACTGGCACTCCCGGTGTGTGGTGCTGAGCAGGTCCCTTCAGACTACCCGCACAAAATTTCTACTCGCGTAGATTCGTAGAATCCTACGTGAGCCCGATCACGATCCCGCATCGACGCGGGGGGCTCCACGGAAAATCCTGGGAAAAACCGCAGAAGAGCGGTGGGACCCCATTGCCTTCGGACACGCGGAGGGATTTAGTCGGGCTTCACAATGCAATGCCGGGCACTGTACAAATGAATTGGCAATAGCCGATACTTTGCCCAATAACAGCCGGACAGCCGACATCTCTCCGCCCACCTTCATGACGTCCGCGCACGTCATGGCGCGTGATCGCAGAGGTGTCGCACGAAGGGACCGATATTCGTGGCGCAGCGTGTCGTGGTCACTCTCTCCGACGACATCGACGGCTCAGAAGCGGCGGAAACGATCGTCTTCGGACTGGACGGCAAGTCGTACGAGATCGACCTCAATCCAGCCAATGCCAAGAAACTGCGTAAGGTGCTCGCGCCCTACGTCGAGGCCGGCCGCAAGCAGGCGAAGTCCGGCAAGGCCTACACGCACACCGCGTTGACCCCCGACCCCGCCGCCGTCCGCGCCTGGGCCCGCTCGAACAAGATGGACGTGCCGCCGCGCGGCCGCATCCCCAAGAAGGTCTACGAGGCGTTCGCCGAAGCGCACTGAGTCAGTGCCTCACGGAGGGGCGGCGGCGGGCCTCCCCTCCGGTGGCCCTGGAAGCACTCGCTGCCCCTGGGGGCGTCCGCGGGACCCGCCACCGAGCCCCCGGAACAGCCGACTTGCGCTTACCCCCTGGTGATCAGCTAGAGTCTGGAACACGCCGAGGGGCAAGGCCGAAAGGCCGAATCCCAAGGAGTCACGCGGGTGTAGTTCAGTAGCAGAACATCCCCCTTCCAGGGGGAAGGCGCAGTGTGCAATTCCTGTCACCCGCTCTGCAACCCTTACCAACCACTGCGGTGGATCAGGTAAGGTAGTGCTCGCACCGACCGGTGAAAGCTGGTCGGGGGCAATGCGGACGTAGCTCAGTTGGTAGAGCGCAACCTTGCCAAGGTTGAGGTCGCGAGTTCGAGCCTCGTCGTCCGCTCCAGGAAGCAAAGGCCCCGGTCAGTCGACCGGGGTCTTTCTCGTGTGCCCCCGCAATGTCGGCTGTCCGTGGCGTCTGACATTTGTCATGCGGACCGATGACACCGCGCACTGCTGCCGGGCCCGGTCCGCAGCGACGCTGATTCCATGAACACGAACGAGCAAGATGACGTGATCGAGGTCACTGATCTGCGGCGCGTGTACGGGGGAGATTTCGAGGCCGTGCGCGGAGTCACCTTCTCCGTGGGCCGCGGCGAACTCTTCGCGCTGCTGGGGACGAACGGCGCGGGCAAGACGTCCACGGTCGAGCTGCTCGAGGGCCTCGCCCCTCCGGCCGGCGGCCGGGTCCGGGTCCTCGGGCACGATCCGTACGGGGAGCGCGCGGCCGTCCGGCCCCGGATCGGTGTGATGCTGCAGGAGGGCGGCTTCCCCTCCGAGCTGACCGTCGCGGAGACCGTACGGATGTGGGCGGGCTGCACGAGCGGGGCCCGGCCGACCGCGGAGGCCCTGGACATGGTCGGGCTCACACGACGGTCCGGCGTACGCGTGAAGCAGTTGTCCGGGGGCGAGAAGCGACGCCTGGACCTGGCGCTCGCACTCCTCGGCCGCCCCGAGGTCCTCTTCCTCGACGAACCGACGACCGGACTCGACGCGGAAGGGCGCCGGGGCACCTGGGACTTGGTGCGGGAGCTGCGCGACGCCGGTACGACCGTGCTGCTGACCACGCACTACCTGGAAGAGGCGGAGGAACTGGCCGACCGGCTCGCGATCCTCCACGAGGGACACATCGCGGCCTCAGGCACCCCGGCCGAGGTGACCGCGTCGCAGCCGTCCCGGATCTCCTTCGAACTGCCCGCCGGCTACTTCCTCGGGGACCTGCCCCCGCTCGCCGGACTCGGCGTGACCGACCACGAGACGGCGGGCCGCGCCATCAAGCTGCGCACCAACGAACTCCAGCGCACCGCCACCGGACTGCTGATGTGGGCCCAGAAGAAGCAGGTCGAGCTGCGGGGGCTCGATGTGCGGTCGGCCTCGCTGGAGGAGGCGTTCCTGCGGATCGCGCGGGACGCGGCGGGGGCGGCCGGGCCCGGCGCCGCAGCCGCGGATCGTCGTACGGGGTTCAAGACGGCTGAGGAGACGGTGGCGTGAGCGCGACGGTTGTGACGACGAAACCCACAGGGACTGCTGCACGGACCACCACGGCGGCGGGGCGGATGGCCGCCCTCGCGCGCGCCGAGCTGACGCTGCTGGGCCGCACGAAGGCGACCCTCGCCGCGGCCTTGTTCGTGCCGCTGGCCTTGCCGTTCAGCCTCCGCTCGACGGTCGACCAGATGGATCTGCAGGGCACCGGGCTCTCGGTCGGCTCGGTCGTCCTGCCGTCCTCCGTCGGCTTCTCGCTCCTCTTCGCCGTCTACAGCTCGCTGGTGAGCGTGTACGCGGCCCGCCGCGAGGAGCTCGTCCTGAAGCGGCTGCGCACCGGCGAGCTACGGGACGCGGAGATCCTCGCGGGCGCGGCGCTGCCCTCGGCCGCGATCGGTTTGGTGCAGTGCGTGGTCCTGACGGTCGCGTGCGCCGCGCTGCTGGACGTCGGGGCGCCCCAGGCACCCCTTCTCGCGGTCCTGGGGCTGCTGTTGGGCCTGGCCATGTGGCCCCCGCTCGCGGCGGTCACCGCGAACTTCAGCAGGAGCGTGGAGGGTGCCCAGGTCGCCGCCATGCCGCTGATGGTCGTGTCGCTGATGGGCTCCGGCACGTTCATCCCGCTCGAGGTCATGCCCGACCGGCTGGCCTCGGCCTGCGAACTGCTGCCCCTGACGCCGGTGATCACCCTGATCCGCGGCGGCTGGACCGGTGACCTCTCCGCGTACGACGCCCTGGGCGCCGTCGGGACGGCGGTGGCCTGGATCGTGCTCGCGGTGTTTGCTGTACGACGGTGGTTCCGGTGGGAACCGCGGCGGTGAGCATCGACTCAGGGGCGGGCATGCGCGAGGCGGGCGGCTGGTGGCGGGGCAAGAGCACACCGGCGAAGGTCGAGACGTACACGCGGTGGTCGTTCCACTTCTTCGCCGTGATCGAGATCGCGGCGTTCGGGCTGCCGGCCTTCGGCCAGGTGGGGTCGCGGCTCGCGGGCTGTCTGTTCCTGATGGTGTGCGCGCACGCCGGGCTCTGTGCCGTGGCCGCGTCCCGGGCGCTCGACTGGACACGCGGCAGCCGTGAGCAGCCCGTACGACTGCTGTGGGCGCTCGGCGTGGTCACGGCGCTGATCGCGAACGTCGCGCTCGCGCTCACCACGCACGGTCCCGGTGGCGCGGACGCGGACGCCGCGGCGGGGTCGCTCTTCGTGGGCTCGCTCGCCTTCGGTGCCGGCACCATGGCGCTCGGCGTCCGCAACCGGCGGCGCGTGATCGCGATCGTGGCGGGCGCGGGGGTGGGCGCCGGAGTCGTGGCGTTCCTGCTGGGCCTGCCCGGGCCCGCCGCGCTGGGCACGGCGTTCGCGGTGCTGGTCACCGCCGGGTTCCTCGCCTTCACCTCCGTCTTCTCCGTCTGGCTGCTCAACTCCGTCTACGAACTCGACGAGGCCCGCGAGACCCGCACCCGGCTCGCCGTCGCCGAGGAGCGGCTGCGCTTCGGGCGCGATCTGCACGATGTGATGGGCCGGAACCTGGCGGTGATCGCCCTGAAGAGCGAGCTCGCGGTGCAGTTGGCGCGGCGCGGGCGACCGGAGGCCGTGGAGCAGATGATCGAGGTCCAGCGGATCGCGCGGGACTCGCAGCGGGAGGTGCGCGAGGTCGTACGCGGCTATCGCGAGGCCGACCTGCGGGCCGAACTCGCGGGCGCCCAGGGCGTGTTGGCTGCCGCCGGTATCGACTGCGAGGTAAGCGGCTCGGCGACCGGACTGCCCGCGCAGATCCAGTCGGCGCTCGGCTGGGTCGTACGGGAGGCGACGACGAACGTCCTACGGCACGGGGACGCGGAGAGCTGCGCGGTGTCCCTGCGGGTGGCGGAGGGGCGGGTGACCCTCACCGTCGAGAACGACGGGGCGCCGGACGCGGGGGCCGATGCCGACGCCCCGGAAAGGGGGTCGGGGCTCGCGGGGCTGCGGGAGCGGCTGGCGGAGGTGGACGGGGTGCTGCGGGCCGGGGTGTGCGGGGGTGGCCTGTTCCGCCTCACGGCACAGGTGCCGTTGCCTTCAGGGGAGGTGCCGTTGCCTTCAGGGAAGGTCCCGGCCCCTGTCTCGGCCCCGGAGTCGGTCTCGGCTCCGGGAATCGTGCCGTCCCCCGTCTCTCCACAGTGAGTGAGGTCACCTCATGACATCCGTACCGGCATCCGTACCACCTGTGCGCCTGCTGCTCGCCGACGACGAACATCTGATCCGGGGGGCGCTCGCCGCGTTGCTGGCACTGGAGGACGACCTCGTGGTGGTCGCCGAGGCGGCGACCGGTCCGGAGGCACTGGCGATGGCGCTGGCGCACGGGCCCGACGTCGCCGTCCTGGATCTGCAGATGCCGGGCGCGGACGGTGTGAGGGTGGCCACATCACTGCGGGCCGACCTGCCCGACTGCCGGGTGCTGATCGTGACGAGTCACGGTCGGCCGGGGCATCTGAAGCGGGCGCTTGCGGCGGGTGTACGCGGGTTCGTCCCGAAGACGGTCAGTGCGCAGCGGCTCGCGGAGATCATTCGCACCGTGCACGCGGGAAACCGTTATGTGGACCCGGAGTTGGCCGCCGACGCGATCTCCGCCGGTGACTCGCCGCTGACCGCGCGCGAGGCCGAGGTGCTCGAGTTCGCCGCCGACGGGGCGCCCGTCGCGGAGATCGCGGAGCGGGCCGCGCTGTCGCAGGGGACGGTGCGGAACTATCTGTCTTCGGCCGCGGCCAAGCTGGGGGCGGAGAACCGGCATACGGCGGTGCGTCTCGCACGTGAGCGAGGTTGGGTATAGTTGGTCTCGCGCCACGGCGCAACGCGGACGTAGCTCAGTTGGTAGAGCGCAACCTTGCCAAGGTTGAGGTCGCCAGTTCGAACCTGGTCGTCCGCTCAGGGAAAGAAGCCCCCGACCCTCCCGGGTCGGGGGCTTTTTCGTGTGTTCCCTACCAGCTGGTGCCGGTGAGGCGCTCGTACGCCTCGATGTACTTGGCGCTGGTCGCTTCCACTACGTGCGGCGGCAGCGCGGGGGGCGGCTGCTCGCTCTTGCGGTCCCAGCCGGACTCGGGGGAAGTCAGCCAGTCGCGGACGAACTGCTTGTCGAAGGACGGCTGGGAGCGGCCCGGCTCCCACTCGTCGGCGGGCCAGAAGCGGGAGGAGTCCGGGGTCAGC
Organism: Streptomyces sp. SD15; assembly: GCF_054462255.1. Lineage (NCBI taxonomy): Bacteria > Bacillati > Actinomycetota > Actinomycetes > Kitasatosporales > Streptomycetaceae > Streptomyces > Streptomyces sp. SD15. The sequence goes on from NZ_JBTLMO010000004.1 coordinate 62,105, forward strand.
ACCTCGTCGGCGAGGATGAGCGTCTCGCCCTCGTAACCGAACTCGAACTTGGTGTCCGCGAGGATGATCCCGCGCGCCCGCGCGATCTCGCGGGCGCGGCCGTAGACGGCGAGGGTCGTCTGGCGCAGCTGGGCCGCGGTCTCGGCGCCGACCTGGCGGGCGACCTCCTCGTACGACACGTTCTCGTCGTGCTCGCCGACCGCGGCCTTGGTCGCGGGGGTGAAGATCGGTGCGGGGAGTTCCGAGCCGTCGACGAGGCCCTCGGGGAGGGCGAGGCCGCAGACCGTGCGGGACTCGTTGTACTCGACCAGGCCCGAGCCGGTGAGGTAGCCGCGTGCGACGCACTCGACCGGGACCATCCGGAGGGACTTGCAGATCAGGGTGCGGCCGGCCCAGTCGGCGGGGGCGCCCGGCGGGAGTTCGGTGCTCAGCACATGGTTGGGGACCAGGTCGGCGAGCTGGTCGAACCACCAGAGGGAGAGCTGGGTGAGGACCCGGCCCTTGTCGGGGATCTCGGTGGGCAGCACCCAGTCGAACGCGGAGATGCGGTCACTGGCGATCATCACGAGGTCGCCCGCCTCGTTCTGGTACAGGTCGCGCACCTTGCCGGTGTGCAGATGCACCAGACCCGGAACCTGGAGGGGCTCGGGCTTTTCGACGAATCCGGACACGGTTCCTCCCCGTAGTTCTGTCCAACGGCACCGATTGTCCCCTACCTGGGGGCGACCTGTTGCGGCAGGTCAGGGCCTGTCCGGCGGATCATGCCGGAAACGCGGGCCCCGCCTGCGCTGACGGGTGCCCGTTGCCGCTCTCCGACTGGGTCCGCCGGACAGGTCCTAGCGTCGGAGCGCCTCGGCCGGCTGTATTCGGCTGGCGCGCCAGGCCGGGTACAGGCCGGCCAGCAGACCGGTCAGCAACCCGGTCACCGGGGCCGAGAGGACGGTCACCGGGTGCACGACGGGTGTCCACGCCCGGGCCGCCGCCACGGCCACCACGGTGATGGTGCCGAGCGATGTCCCGATCAGCCCGCCCAGTGCCCCCAGCGCGCCGGACTCGGCAAGGAACTGGCTGGTGATGTGCCGACCGCGGGCCCCCAGAGCGCGGCGCAGCCCGATCTCACCCGTGCGTTCCAGCACGGCGACCAGGGTGGTGTTGGCGATGCCCACCGCGCCGATGACCAGGCAGATGGCGGCGAGGAGCAGGAACAGCTGGTTGAGGTCGGAGCTCACGGACGAGCGCAGGGCCTTGGGATCTGGTGGAGGCACCGCCTTGAAGCGCTCGGGGTGGGCCGGGTCGAGGGCCAGCGGCGCCTCGTCGGCGATCTGGGTGGCCGCACCCAGATCGGTGGAGACAAGCATCTTGGCGGGTGCGTCGGCGCCCGGCTCACCCCAGACCTCCTGGGCCACCGTGGCGGGAATCACGACCGACAGCAGAAGGTCGGCCTTGCGCTCCACATCGTTGACGATGCCTATCACCGTGAACGCCCGGTCGCCGATGAAGACAGCCGGCTGCGTGTCCAGCGTCGTGATGCCGAGCCTGCTGGCCATGCCGGAGCCGATGACAGCCACAGGCTCGGCCCGATCGACGTGAAAGCGATCGAAGAGCCGCCCTTCCTGGAGCGTGGGGGAGGCGGCCTGGAGAACCCCCGAGGAAGCCGCGACCACCTGGGTCTCGTCCTCGGCCATCGAGGCACCGACCGGAGCCGAGCGCACCGTCTCGTCCTCCGAGAGCGTCACCGGCCAGTAGACCCCGGCGCTCTGCACCCCGTTCAGGTCCTCGATGCGTGCGTCGGCATCCTCGGGAAAGGACATTCCGGCGAACGAATCCTCCGGGTCACCGACGTCTTCGACCGTGACCTCGGTCGCGGTGAGCGCGTTGAAACGCGAGTCGATCTGGGACGAGGCCGTCGCCGTCAGACCGAGAATGGCGACGAACGTGCCAACTCCCAGGACGGTCCCGAGCGCGGTGAGGGCCGATCGTGCCGGCCGTTGGAGCATCCCCGCCACAGCTTCGGAGAGCAGGTCTCGGAAGGCGAAACGGGAGGGCTCGACTTCGGGGACGCGGCGCGCGCGGCGGCGACGTCCGCTCGGTCTCATGGGGTCACCTGCACAGCTCCGGCCTGAGCGTTCTCGCTGAGAACACCGTCTCTGATGGAGAGAGTCCGTTCTCCTCTGGCCGCCACCGACGGATCATGCGTGATGACGACGATGGTCATCCCGTCCCCGTGCAGTTCGTCGAGGAGGCCCAGAATCGAGTCCGCGGTGGCCGTGTCCAGGTTGCCCGTCAGCTCGTCGCACAGCAGCAGCGAGGGACGGCCGACGATCGCACGCGCGATGGCGACCCGCTGCCTCTCCCCTCCCGACAAGCGGGTCGGCAGCGCGTCCATACGGTGTCCGAGCCCCACCCGGACCAGGGCGTCACGGGCTCTGGTCCGGCGCTCGGAGCGAGGCACGGAGTCGTAGACCATCGCCAGCAGGACGTTCTCCAGCGCGCTGCGGTGGGGCAGCAGATGAAAGGCCTGGAACACGAAGCCGATCCGGCGTCCGCGCAGACTGGTGCGTTGCGCGTCCCTGAGGTTCACCGTGTCGATGCCGTCGAGCAGATACCGGCCGTCCGTGGGCGCGTCGATGAGGCCCGCGATGTTGAGGAAGGTCGACTTCCCGGAGCCCGACGGTCCTACGACCGTGACGTACTCTCCCTGGCGGATCACCAGGTCCGTGGGACGGAACGCGCACACGGGCGGCGGTCCCGGATAGGTGAGGCCCACGGCACGGAACTCGATGACCGGAACCAGGGTCACGAAACACCGTCCTCTTCGCCGGCCGCGGTGTTCCCGCTTCCCACGATCACCTTGTCGCTCTTGGCCAGAGCCCCGTCGGCCGCGGGAGTGACCTCGACATAGCCGTCGCCGGACAGCCCCGCGCGCACCTTCACCCGGCGCCGGTCACCGCTCGCTTCGAGCACCGTGACGACCGTACTGCCGTCGGCCGCCGCGGAAACGGCCGAGTACGGCACCACGAGCACCTTGCCCTTGGAGTTCGCCGCCTCGACCGTCAACCGCACGTCCTGGCCGGCGAGTTCCACCGGGATGGTGTCGTCGGGTTTGACGGTCATGGTGTAGAAGACTCCCGACGCCCCGCTGTCCTCGCTGCCCTCCTCGCCGTCGCCTTCGGCTGCGGCATCGGCTGTCTCCGGATCGGCGATCGACGCCACCATGCCGTCGAACTCGTCACCCGTCGCCTCCGAAAGGACACGCACGCTCTGCCCGGTCCGCACGACACTCTTCTGGCTGGGCGTCAAAGTTGCCTGGACAGCAAGCGCCCCCGAGGACACGGTCATGACCTTGCTCACGGCTTTGTCGCCGACCCGCACGGGGACCGACTCGACCCGGGCGGGAAAACTGTCCAGGACGACGGTCTCGGCGGCGGGTAGCATCGCACCGGCTTGGAGCCTCGCGTCGGTCAGCGTTTGCTGCGCGGTCGCCAGATCCTCCTCGGCACGCGCCTCGTCCGTCGCGTCGGCATCGCTGTCGGCCCGCACATCCTGAAGCGCCCTGTCCGCCTGCGTGACCGCCTTCGTCGCGGACTCCACCTGAGAGGCCCCGTCCTGCGAGACCGGCTGAGGCTCATAGCCGATCGACGTGTAGAAGGAGGCCAGCGCGCTCTGCGTACCCGCGCCGAACTCCCCGCTCGTATCAGTGCCCGAGCCGAATCCGAGGTCGGACAGCGCCCGTTGAAGCTGCTTGACGTCGTCGCCCTTCGCGCCTGGCTTGAGGTCCCGGTAGGCGGGAAGGGAACCACGCAGCACGAAGACCGGGCGTCCCGATATCTCGACGAGCACCTGCCCCGCCTTCACCTTGTCCCCGGCCTCGACCGGCAGCTTGGTGACGACGGCCGTGGCACCCTCGGCACTGCTCGCGGAGGGTGAGACGGTCACCGTGCGGTCTGCCGCGACCAGTCCTCTGACGATCACCGACTCTTTCAGGACCCGGTACTCGACCGGAGCGGTCAGGACGTCGCGCTCCGGTGCACCGGCGTCGGCGGCCGCCTGGGCGGGCGACTTGATCAGCGTCGAGGCGGCGATGCCCGCCCCGGACAGGACAACGGCGCCCACCACCACCGCGATCAGCAAGGTGCGCCGACGGGTCAGTGGGGAACCGCCGGTGCCACTGGCCTGCTCAGCGGTAAGCCCGCTCGTGTCAACCTGCGTTGAGCGCCTTGTTCGCATTCTCAATCCACTTGGCAGTCTTGTCCTTGGCGTCCTGGAGAATCTCGGCGTTCTCCTCGATCACCTGCTTCTCGTAGGCGGACACCAATGCCACGCCGATACCGAGGTAGTTGACCTTCTGCTTGCAGCGCATGTCCGCGACGGCCGTCGTTGTCTCCGCCTTGCCCACCTGGCTCGTGTCCGACCAGCGCTTGTCGTTCCGCGGCTCGGTGGGGGTGTCGTACTCGTACCCCTGGCTCTTCATGCAGTCCGACCACTCGGCGGTCGACTTCTCGTAACGGCTGTCGCTGCGCACCTTGGTCATGGCCTTGCCGCGCGCCGAGGAGACCATCATCTCCGCGTAGCCCTCGCCGAAGCCGCCCTCACCCGCGCCGGCCTTGGAGCCGTCGGGCATCGTGATCTCCTGTGGCGTCGTGGCTCCCTTGGTGAGGGTGCGCAGCGCCTCGCCCTCGCATCCCCCCTTGGGAACGGTCTTGCCGTTGAAGGTCGCGATACGTCCGGACAGCAGTTGTCCCTGGAGCTTCGTCGTCTTCTTGGTGTACGTCGCCTCAGCCGACTGCCCCTGGGTGTTCTCGTCCTGGGGGCTTTCGTAGCCGTACTGCTCCACCTGCGACACCGGCGCCACCTGGAACTCCGAGTGCTCCAGGTAAGCCTTGCCCGTGTACGCCCCCAGAGGCTGCGGGTTGTCCGGGTAACCGAGCTGTCGCATGCACTGGTTGACCAGCAGGATGCGTGCCTTCTTGAGCGTGTAGTTCTCCTCCGGCGTCGAGAGGTACGCGTCGAGCGGCGTGGAGATCTTCGCCGGGTCCAGGCTGCTGGGGGTCGGCACGGAGCCCAGGTCCGGCTCCGCGGACGCGGACCCCAGCCCCCCGCATCCGCTCAGCGCCGCCATCGCCACGAGGACGACAACGGCGCTACGCCTGGCGGCTGTGAGGTGTGTCAGCATCCGGTCTTCTTGAAGGAGGAGAACTCGTTGTTGTTGTCGTAGAACGTGAGGTACTGGAAGTTGCGCGACGCGAAGTAGCTGGTGTCCCCGTAGTTGATGTCCCACCAGAAGGTGAAGCCCGCGCAGGAGGTGTACGTATCCGCGTCGTTCGATGCCGCGCCGATTGAGTCGCCCAGGTAGGACGAGTCGATGAGGTAGTACATCCCGTGGAAGTTGGGGTGCGGGTCGTTCAAGTCGTAGTAGCCGTAGTGGTAGCTCGTCGGCTCCTGGTAGTCGAACACACAGATGTTTCCGGCATCCGTGCAGTCGCCGTCCCCGTCGGCCTGGGCGGTGACCGCCCCTCCGACCACGAGGGACGCTGTGGCCACGCCCAGGACAACGGCACGGCCGATCGAGTTTCTTATACGCATTCCTGTTGCCTCTCGCGATGTCACGAAGAACGTCGTGACGTGACGGACAACAGGAGAGGGCGATTGCGCTCGCCGCAGGAGCCCCCCCTGAGCAAGTCCAAGTCCCCCCGGTGAAACCGGACTTGAACTGCGAGGAACATACAGGGAACGTAAGAGCTTCCACAAGATCAGATAAACATCTTATGAAGGCCCCTCATATGGGATCAGTCGCGTTTGCAGATGCGGTCCAAAAGGTTTGCGGTGGCGCGTTGGATACGGGTGTCGACGTGGCCGGGGCGGTCGAGCGCCGGGGACCAGGCGAAGGTTCCGGATGCGAAGACCAGGGCGCCGGAGGGCGCTCGGTAGAGGGAGGTTTCCTGGTGGCGGACGGTGCCCTGGCTGTCCCGGTACGGGGAGTGGGCCAGGAGGATACGGCCGTGATGCTCCGGCAGCGGGGTGCGCGGGAAGTAGCGGTCGGCCTCCCCCGCGACCATGCCGTCGAGCTCGTCGCCCTCGTGCGCGCCGGTGGCCTCCCACAGCCAGTGGTCGGCGTTGCGCACGACCATGGGGTGCGGCTCGGGGACTCTCCCCGCGTACTGGATCCCGATCAGCTGTTGCTCCGGACGGTCGATTTCGCGCCAGAGCGCCGGCTTTCCAGGGCCTCTGCGCTTGCGGCAGGTGAGCAGGCGGTCGGGGACGCCGGACGGGGACGGGCCCAACTCGACCTGCCAGTACATGGTGTTGGCGGAGAGGAAGACCAGGGAGGTGCCGTTTTCGCGGGCGAGTTCCGCGGTGCGGCGCATCGGCGTCGACCAGTACTCGTCGTGGCCCGGGAAGACCAGGCCGCGGTAGTGGGTGGGATCGACGCGGCCGGCGTGCAGGTCCCGGGCGTCGGCGTAGGCGAGGTCGTAGCCGTAGCGCTCGGCCCAGCGGATGAAGTCGTAGGCGTGGCCGACGTGGAGGGGGAGGCCCGCGCCGGCGTACGGGCGGTCGAAGGAGACCGTCGTCGCGGCGTCGGACTCGCCGAGCAGACGGCCGTTCTCGTCCCAGGCGTGGTAGAGGCTGGCGCCGGTGTGGCCGTCCTCCGGGTAGAGGTTGTACGCCTGCCAGGTGACGTCCGGGAGCAGGAGCAGCAGGTCCGCCGGGTGGTTGTCGCGGACCGTGAAGGGGACGTGGGAGCGGTAGCCGTCGGCGGTGGTCAGGACGGCGACGTATGCGCCGATGTTCCAGTAGCTCGGGATCTGCAGGCGCCAGGACAGCCACCAGTGGTGGCAGGAGACCGTGCGGTCGGCGGTCAGGGGTGGTGGCTGGACGATGCCGGAGAGGCGGGGGCTGGTGGTGATCTTGCTTGCGCCGTCGCCGCCGTAGTGCCCGATGCGGTAGATGTCGACGCTGAATTCCTGAGGCGGGTCGACGGTGACGTGGAAGTCGATGGCCTCGCCGGGGGCTGCCGCGCCGGTAGTGGTGAAACCCTTGATCTGGCGGTGAACGTCATCGGCCGAACGAGGGCCGCCGACTCGGGGACGGGGGATGGGGGGCTTGCGTGTCCCTTGCGCGCGTGTCTCTTGGGGGAGGGCGCCGGACCGGCGTTCGAGGTGGTCGGCGAGGTCGATGTGGCCGGTGGCTGGGTCGATGTGATCGATGTACCACGGGACGACGTGGCCGGTGTCGTCGAAGTAGTGCTCGTCGCCGCGGAGCCAGGGGACTGGGCCCTGGCCGAAGGGATCCGTCACGGCGTGCGCGAGTGCTCCCGACTCCCAGCGGCGGATCTGCTCCGACCCCATGCCCTTTCCCTCCCTCGTGCCCCCGTCGGTTCCGTAAGCCTTGGTCCTGCCGTGGCCCTGCCGGTCCTGCCTTGGCCCCGCCTTGGCCCTGTCGGGGTCCTGCCTGGCCTTGCCTCGGTCTCGCTCGCCTCGGTCTTGTGCGCGATCGATCCCAGCACATCACATTACGCACGCGGTCCGTCACCGTTCGTCGCGAATAGGTGTGATGGGAAGGCGAGGCTCCGGATTTGGTGTTCGCCGTCGTCGGCGCCCCCGGCAACGCCCTCACACCAGACGAACCGGCTTTTCAGGGCGGACGCCCAGGTGGCGGAGCCAGTCCCGGAGGGGGCCGGGGTCCCCACGCTCGACGAGAGTCAGGACGCGCGGGCCCAGGTCGGCGGCGCGCTCGCCGCCGACGAGCAGCGACGGACCGTCGAGCCAGTCGAGCCCCGGCGCCGCCCCGGCGGTGTCCATCGCGGCGCAGCAGACCATCGCGGTGACATGGTCGGCGAGCAGCTCACGCCCGGTACGCGGCGGCTGGAGCGGAAAGAGCGGCAGCATCCCGTCGTCCCAGAACGCCCGGTCGGGCCCCGCCTGCTCAGCGCCCCCGCCCGGCGCGGTCGCCACGGCCGGCGCCGCTGTCTCCTCACGGGCCACCTCCGCTCTGAGGCCGGCCGCAAGCGCCGCCGTCCGCTCATTGCCGAGGGCGAGGTCCCCGTCGTCCTCATCGTCGCCCTCAGCCCCGTCCAGGCCTATGCCCATCTCCTCGTACGCCCCCCGACGATTGGTGGCGAGGGCGGTGGCGGCCGGGTCCGGGTCGGGGCCGGTGCTGTCGGCGGGCGACGCGGTCAGGTGGTCCATCACCCGTCTCAGCGTCGGACCGACCTGGTCGGGCGCCGTCGGGTCCGTGGGGTGGCGGACGCCCAGCGCGTCCAGGACCCGGTGCAGGCGGGCCGCGTCGGTGCGCCATTTACGGTCCACGACCTCGTCCGGATACTCCTGCCAGTCCACCGGCGCCCAGTCGGGTCCGGACTCGGCGGGCCCGCCGTGGAAGAGGCGGGCGGCGAGCAGCGAGGCCGCCTCGTCCATCGTGCCGGGCTCTTCGAGCAGGTCGCAGGCGGGGCGCTCGCCGAGGCGGGAGGCAAAGCCCTCGGCCAGGCGGTCGCGGCGCGACAGCTCGGTGAGGGCCGCGACCACGCCCGCGTCCAGCCGGGCGGGCCAGCGGCCCATCCGCCAGGCGGGCAACGCCACGCGGGTCAGCAGCCGGTCCCAGCCCGCGTAGGCCAGGCCCACCTGTTCCTGCGCGACGATCCGCAGGCCGTAGTCCACAGCCTGTGCACGCTCGGCCGCGGCGGCCGCCACTCCCCGCTCCATTTCTGCCGCGTGGCCCCGGCAGCTGCGCAGCAGCAGGCGGGTCACCCAGCCGACGCCGGCGAGGACCGTACAGACCGGCCGGCCGTGGGTGGGCACCGAGGTCACGGCCACGGCCGCGTCCAGGCCGCGTACGAAACGACGGGCCGCGGCTATGTCGGGGTGGGCCGAGGGGCCCGTACCGGCGACGACCGGGGCGAGGACCGCGCGCAGCTCCCCGACCCGCATCCACCACAGGAAGGGCGAGCCGATGACGAGGACGGGTGCGGCGGGGGTACGGCGCGGGTGAGCCAACCCGCCTCGCACTCCTCGTACGCCTTCTATTTCGTCCCTGTTCTCGGGTGGTGGTGGGCCGTGCGCCGGGTGGGTGCGGTCCTCCAGCCAGCTGTCGCAGTCGGGGGTGAGCGCTATGGCGGAGGGGGGTGGGACGTCGAGGCGGTCGGCCAGGTCCCGGACCATGCGGTAGAGGTCGGGCGCGGACTCCTCCGCGACCGCGACCGTGGGGCTCACGGCGGGCCGGGCCCGGGCGACCACGAGCGCGATGCCCGCGGCCGCGAGGAGGACGAGTGCGGCAAGGATCGCCACGATCCAGCGCGTGATCCCCCAGCCTCCGCCGGTGATGTGGCCGGTGGAGACGCCGACGAGCAGCACGACGGCGACGGCCGCGGGAAGCAGGGCCACGGCCAGCGCCCTGCTGCGGATACGCAGCACGGCGAGAGCCCGGGAGCGCGCGGCCTGCGCGCCAACCTCCACACCCATACCGGTCACGACCGGACGTCACCCCCAACTGTCGGCCCGGCGCGCGCTGTCTCACAGCCCGCGCTCACGAATGCCCTGGCGTTGCTCACTCCCCCACTGTGGCACCCACCACTGACATCGCAATGCCGGTGGGCCAAGTGCCGGAACGCTTTCGCCGCACCCTAGTTGGGGCCCCGGCCCCCGTCAGCCGGATACGGCATCGGTCACTCGATGGAATGCCTTTGGGGAAAGGTGGATGACGGTGGGCAACGATCAGGCCCCGGATTCCGTACGGAATCCGGGGCCTGGGGTTCTCGGGTGAGCGTCACGGGCACACGGGCACATGCGCACTTGGCTAGGCGCCCGCCTTCGCCTCCAGCGCCGCCTTCGCCGCGATGTCCGTACGGTGCTGCGAACCGTCGAGGCCGATGCGGGAGAGCGCCGCGTACGCGCGGGCGCGGGCCTCGGTGAGGTCGGCGCCGATCGCTGTGACGGAGAGCACCCGCCCGCCCGCGCTCACGACCGCGTCGCCGTCGCGCTTCGTGCCGGCGTGCAGGACGTACGCGTTCGGGGCGTCCTGGGCCGCCACCTCGTCGAGCCCGGTGATCGGGTCGCCGGTGCGCGGGGTCTCCGGGTAGTTGTGCGAGGCCACGACCACGGTGACCGCCGCGTCGTCGCTCCAGCGCAGCGGTGCCAGGTCGGCGAGGGTGCCGTTCGCCGAGGCCAGCAGCACTCCGGAGAGGGGGGTCTTCAGGCGGGCGAGGACGACCTGGGTCTCGGGGTCGCCGAAGCGGGCGTTGAACTCGATGACCCGTACGCCACGACTGGTGATCGCCAGACCCGCGTAAAGAAGGCCGGAAAACGGGGTACCGCGGCGGCGCAGCTCGTCGACCGTCGGCTGGAGGACGGTCTCCATGACCTCGTCGACCAGCTTCGGGTCCGCCCAGGGCAGGGGCGAGTACGCGCCCATGCCGCCGGTGTTCGGGCCCTCGTCGCCGTCCAGCGCGCGCTTGAAGTCCTGGGCGGGCTGCAGCGGGACGACGGTCTCGCCGTCGGTGATCGCGAAGAGGGAGACCTCGGGGCCGTCGAGGAACTCCTCGATGACGACTCGGTCGCAGGCGTTGGCGTGCGCGCGGGCCTTCTCGAGGTCGTCGGTCACGACGACGCCCTTGCCGGCCGCGAGACCGTCGTCCTTCACGACGTACGGGGCACCGAAGGCGTCCAGCGCCTCCTCGACCTCGTCCGGCGTCGTACAGACGTACGAGCGTGCCGTCGGGACGCCCGCACCCGCCATCACGTCCTTGGCGAAGGCCTTGGAGCCCTCCAGCTGCGCGGCCTCCTTCGAGGGGCCGAAGCACGGGATGCCCGCCTGGCGCACGGCATCGGCGACCCCGGCGACGAGCGGGGCCTCCGGGCCCACGATCACCAGCTCCGCACCGAGCTCGGTGGCCAGCGCGGCCACGGCGGCGCCGTCGAGGGCGTCGACCGCGTGGAGTTCTGCCACCTCCGCGATGCCTGCGTTCCCGGGGGCGCAGTGCAGGGCGGTGACGTCGGGATCGAGGGACAGGGAACGGGACAGGGCGTGTTCGCGGGCGCCGCTACCGATGACGAGGACCTTCACGGGGTCAGCCTAACCGCCGGGGGCGGGTGCTTTTGTGCGGGCTTCCGAAGCGGGGGGTGGGGACGATTGGTGGGATCGTCCTAAGGGGGTCTTGTGGATGTGGTCTTGTGATGAGGTCTTCTGGACGGGGTCTTCTGAACAACCCCGCTCGAGACACTCCTCCTTCGCCGGCCCCTTCGTTCTGGAACTCCGCGTTCTAGAACTCCGCGCACTCCTCGCTCTAGAACTACTCGTTCTGGAACTCCTCCACCACCGTGGCCCCCAGTTCGCGGACGATCAGGTCGTGGCCCGAGAGGGCGGACTCGTCGAGGTCGGGGTCGTCGTCCTCGGGGATGTCGTCCTCGGGGGCGACCGGGGGCGGTTCGTGGGCGGCGGGGGGCGGGGTGGGTGCATGAGCCGGTGCGGCCGGAGCCTGGCCCGCGGGCGGGCCCTGCGGCGTGGCGGGGCGCGGCGCAGGGGCCGGTGGCTGCTGGGGCGCTGCGGGCCGCGGCGCGGCCGGAGCGCCGCCGTAGCCCCCGCCGAACCCAGGACCCGTGGTCGCCACCGGTGGTGGTGCCGAGCCGCCCGAGGCGTCGACGATCGCCTCGATCTTCCACTGGACGTTGAACTGCTCGGCCAACGCCTGCTTCAGCACTTCCTCGCTGCCGCTGCTCGCGAAGTTGTCCCGAGCGCCCGCGTTGACGAAGCCGATCTGCAGGGTCGTGCCGTCGTAACCCGTCACCTGCGCGTTCTGGCTGAGCAGGATCCAGGTGAAGCGGCGGCGGTTCTTCACCGCCTCCAGGATGTTCGGCCACAGCATGCGGGGGTCGAGGCCACCGGCCGCGGGAGCCTGAGCCGGAGCGGAGGCGGGTGTGGATGGGGGTGCGGCGGCAGGAGTGGGAGCCGTCCGGGGAGCCCCGGGCGCGCTGGACGCGGCGGGCCCGGCCGGAGCCTGCCCACCACCCGCGGGTGCCGCCGTCGGCCAGCCACCGGGACGCCGACCGCTGCCCGCGGCCGTCGCGGTGGGCCAGGCACCGGGTGCGGCTCCTGGCGGGGAAGCAGGGGGCGCGGCCGGAGCCTGCGGCTGCTCGACCACCGCAGCGGCGGGCGGGGGCGCGGCAGCAGCCGTGTACGCGGCCGCGGGCGCCACCGGGGCAGGAGCCGTCCCCGCGCCCTGCGCCGCAACACCGGCACCGGCGGTTCCGTACGTCCCATGCCCCTCAGCTCCAGCTCCCTGCCCGCCAGGTCCCGCCGACCGCACGGCGGCGCGAGCCGCGGCGGCCCCGCCCCCCGGCGGAACCGCCGGAACGCCCGAGACCGGCGCCCCTCCATGGACTTCAGGACCGGGGACGTACCCCATGGCCGGCCCGCCCCCGCCGCCGCCGGAGAAGTTCACCCCGCGCTCCATGCGGTCCAAGCGGGCCATGATGGAGCGCTCGTCCCCGTACGCGGCGGGCAGCAGCACGCGCGCGCAGATGAGTTCGAGCTGGAGGCGGGGCGAGGTGGCGCCGCGCATCTCCGTCAGCCCCTCGTTGACGAGATCGGCGGCACGGCTCAGCTCGGCGGCACCGAAGACACCGGCCTGGGCCTGCATGCGCTCCACCACGTCGGACGGGGCATCGATGAGCCCTTTTTCCGCCGCATCGGGCACGGCAGCCAGAATCACCAGGTCCCGCAACCGCTCCAGCAGGTCGGCGACGAACCGCCGGGGATCATTTCCGCCCTCGATCACGCGGTCCACGACCTCGAAGGCCGCGGCGCCGTCCCCCGCGGCGAAGGCCTCGACCACGGAATCGAGCAGCGACCCGTCCGTGTAGCCGAGCAGTGAGGTGGCCATGGCGTACGTCACACCGGCTTCGGCCGCGCCCGCGAGGAGCTGGTCCATCACGGACATGGAGTCACGCACGGACCCGGCACCGGCCCGCACGACCAGCGGCAGCACCCCGTCCTCGACAGGAATGCCCTCGTGCCCGCAGACCTCGCCCAAGTACTCCCGCAGCGTCCCCGGGGGCACGAGCCGGAACGGATAGTGATGCGTCCTCGACCGAATTGTCCCGATGACCTTCTCGGGCTCGGTCGTGGCGAAGATGAACTTGAGATGCTCCGGCGGTTCCTCGACCACCTTCAGCAGCGCGTTGAAGCCGGCTGACGTGACCATGTGGGCCTCGTCGATGATGTAGATCTTGTACCGACTGCCGGCGGGCCCGAAGAAAGCCTTCTCGCGCAGGTCACGGGCATCGTCCACACCACCATGGGACGCGGCGTCGATCTCGATGACGTCAATGGACCCCGGCCCGTTCCTTGCCAGGTCCTGGCAGGACTGGCACTCGCCGCACGGCGTCGGCGTCGGCCCCTGCGCGCAGTTCAGACACCGGGCCAGGATCCGCGCGCTGGTCGTCTTGCCACACCCACGCGGGCCGCTGAACAGGTACGCGTGATTGACCCGGTTGTTCCGCAGCGCCTGCTGCAACGGGTCGGTGACATGCTCCTGCCCGATGACCTCGGCGAACGACTCCGGGCGATAGCGGCGGTACAGCGCGAGAGACGACACACATACGAGGTTATAGGCGCCCACTGACAACGAGGACCGCTCGCTGACGCATCCCCCGAGGGGCCGCTCGCCGACGGATCACTGAGGAACCGCTCGCCGACGCATCGCCGAACCATCCCCGCAAACGCAAGCGCCCCCCACGCACCCGCCAGAGCCAACCTACCCTTGCTGCCTTCCGGCCCTGGGGGAGTTCAGTCAGATAGCGCCACGTGAGGGGCTCCGCACAGAGTACCCGATCGCAGCGGGGGGAACGAGTTCGCGAGCACTCCTCAACGTCTTGTATTGTTTGCCGCGGAGGATTCGCCTAGAGGCCTAGGGCGCACGCTTGGAAAGCGTGTTGGGGGCAACCCCTCACGAGTTCGAATCTCGTATCCTCCGCCAGTGCCTCACCGGGCACGATGTCGAAGGGCCCCACCGCTTGCGGTGGGGCCCTTCGACGTTGTCCGTCTCAGTTTCCGTCTCAGTTCACCGATCCGCTGACATCCGGTTCAGCCGCCTGCGATGCTGCGCGTCATGCTCATGATCGCCACCGCATCGGCCAACGTGCGCGGCGCCGTTGACGCAACGCTGGCGCGCCGACGGGCCGCTCTGGAACTGAGGGGCCAACGCACAGGCGACCTGAGCCTCGCGGACACCAAGAGCCGCGCTGCGCCGACGCGCGCCCACTGGTGGATAGGGCCGGTGGCCATGAGTCGATCACCGCATTGAGCGGCCCACGGCCAAAAGACGATGGTTGCGGACGCTGCCCCCTCCGGAACAACGAAGAGACCACCCATCCGGCCGGGTGGTCTCTTCGTTCTAGGGCCTGTCCGACGGGTCGCGTCACCGACCCCGCACCCGACAGCACTGTCACCCGAATGGCCCAACATGACGTGCCACCCACATGGGTGAACATCAAGCTGATTAGTGCCCCAACCGAAGGCAATCCGTGAAAGGCGAACCAAATGCGCATTCGACGAATCCTCGCCGCCGTCATCGCGACGGCAGCCCTCGCCGGACTCGGCCTCACAGGCGCCGCCACCGCCGCCACCGCACAGGGTGCCCCATCCGTCGTCACCCCTTCTGAGTGCAGGGAGGGCGGCGGAACGCCCGATCTGGCGGACAACCGCTGCAAGGGCGGTACGTACGACGGGGAGCAGATCGACTAAACCCCACAAGGCGCCCCGCAGCCACGCGCCGCGGGGCGCGGGGCGCTCCCGCGCGAGCGTAGCCGGGAGAGTCGCAGGGACTGTGCCGACCCGTCGGGCACGCTAGGTCCGAGTCGGCCCGGAAACACGCGGCGGGCGGGAGCTCCCGAACGCCGTCGCGCGCGAGCGCAGCGAGCTGCCAAGGTTTGCGCGGCCGTAGGCCGCACCTTCTGTTACTGAGGCAAGAAGCCGGGGGTTCCTTGCCCAAGCTCGCCGGAGGCGACCGAGGTAGTCCGCCTCCGGCGGGGGATCGGCCGGCACCGGGATGGAGGGGGCGCCGTTCCCGACTGCGGGCCCGTAGGGGCGTGCGTGTGGTGCTCCCATCCCGTCCACCATCGACCCAGGCAGAGCCGAGCAGACGCGGCCCCTGGCGTCCAGGTCGTTCGTACAGTGGCGCGCTCCACCTGGACGCCATGAACCACGCCCGCTCCACGGTGTGTGGGTCGACGGCGGACGGGATGGGAGCTGGGGTGGGTGGGGTTGAGGCCGCTCCACCGACCTTGACGGATGCTGCGCGCGCGACCCACCCCCGCCAGGCCACGGCCCAATGGGGGCAGGGAGGGCACCACCAAAGGGCGGATACCGGGACGAGAGGGCCGTCAGTGCTTGGCGATCCCCATGCCGAGGAAGATGCCCGCCAGCAGTGCGACGCTGCCGACACCCATCACTGCCCAGGTCCCGCTTTGCGTAGCGCCGAAAGTCGTGGTCATTCCTGCTTGAGTCGCTGCCTGCGTGGCTTGAGCCCCGGCCATGGCTGCTTCTTGCACCGCAAGAGCCGTCTCCAGCGTTTGGACCTTGGTCTCCAGTTCAGATGCTTCCATCGTCATTCCTTTCTGCGTTGTGCCACTACCGGCTCAACGTCGATCGGTGTCCCGCCGACGCGACACGGTCTCCGCCGGCGGGGGCCGGAACACCCGTGATGAGTGCCACGGTCTTCGGAGGGTGAGGGATGATCACCTACGCGGGGACGAGCGGTCGCCGGACGACTGATCCACCGGGCGGGCGGCTGCGGAGGCCATGAGGGCCAGCATGAGCGCGATCACGCCGACGATGATGTTGTTGACGATCGTCCTGGTGGTGCTGACGTCGCCTGCCACGACCCACGGCGCAAAGATCGTCCACACGCTGAGCGCGCAAGCGGCCCACGCCATGCTGTGCGACCGCTCGTATGCCCGGCCGAAGCCACCGCTCATGATCACGGCGTATGCGATGCCGACGATCAGATTGTTGACCGCCAGGGTGGAGAACTCGTTGAAACCCGCGATCCACGGTGAGGCCGCCAGGTAGAGGCCTGTGATCAGGGCCATGGCTTCGACGGCCTGTGCCCTCGGAGTAGTCGCGACACGCTCGGCCATCTCGTGCCGATTTCGCATGGCGAGGATGTCGGGATGCGTTGCCATGTCCGACCGGGGCTGTGTCGTCATTCCGATACCTCCGATTTGCCTGTTATGTCTACTACGTGAAAGCGAGTACCCAACGAGGACGGGGTAACCGTCGCTGAGCTGCGTGAGTCCGAAGACGCTGCGGGGGAGGTGGCCTGCGGGGCACTTCTCGTTGTGGAGCTGGAGCCGAAAGGGAGCCTGTGTCAAGACCGCGTACGGCGACTGACACCAGCGACTGACACCAACAAGCACGAACAGCGGCGCTCGGCTCCGGACCTCGGTGGACGATCGACCGAGGCGCAGGGCAGGCTGGTCGACTTCGGCAGCGCCGCATGATCGACCTGATAAGGATGCGGGCCGAATTCAAAGCCTGTGCGCGGTCGTGCCCCATCCGTGCCCGACCGGGAACTCACGGGGAACTGCGGTCACCAAAAGGCAACCTGCATGGCGAAGGCCCCGGACCGATGTTGCTGGTCAGGGGCCTTCAACCTGCGCGGTGGGTGTGGGATTTGAACCCACGGTGACTCGCGCCACGACGGTTTTCAAGACCGTACGCCGCAGCCCAAGGCGTATAGATGCTGTGGGAGATGGGGGTCGGTCAGTCGCCAGTGAAGACAGGGACGATCACTGCTGCGATCGCAGAGAGTAGGCCCACTACGGCCAAGAAGGCGTTGAACTTCTCTTTCGCAGTAGGGAAGACGGCACGACTCATGTCTCCGACCTTGCTCCGCAGCACGATCATCTTGAGCTTCTGCCAACGATGCTGGCGGTTTCGGCACCCCATCAGCACGCCATAGGCGTTGTTCCGACAGTATGTCCGTCCGTCGCGATTGACCGCCCCACACCAGACCGGAACCTGGAAGGAGGCGAAGGCGAAGACCGCAACGGACAAGGCAGCGACAACTGAGAGGGCCCATTGCTGGGTCCAGGCGACGATGAGAACCCCAACCGCGATGTATCCCCAGTACAGGCGCATGGCTTCCCCATGAACGCGAAGCCTAATGGCATATGCGCAGGTCAGACAGCGGCAAGAACTAGACAGAGTGCGTCGCCATGGCGTGTAGCTACCTCTTGGCTTCTGTTGCCTCTGGCGGAGTGGCCTGGGCCGTCCGAGGCCGCTCAACAGCGGTCGACAACAACCAATGACGACCACTCAGGCAGCCGCGACCAGGCCCGGAGCTGCAAAAACGCAGGCCCCCAAGATCCCCGACAAGACCCAGGGCAAGAAGACAGGCCTTGAGTCGCCCATTGAGACGTTGAGCGCGGCAGGCATCGTCAGTGGTGCCGCCTAGAGTGCGCAGCATCAGCACTGGATCGAACACCCAGGGGTGGGACATGAAGGAGCCCGAGCGGTCCGCACTGCTGCGGATCACCGGTAGGTACGGCGGCAGTGTCGTGGTCGAGTTGAACGACTCCTATGCCCCGGGCATCCCGGACGTGAAGGGACAGCTCCTGGTCCACAACGACTTCGTGGCCGGTGTCCTCGACACCTATGTGGATCCAAGAGACCTGGCCGGCTGGGCACACGTATTGGACGAGGTCGCCGCGGGGCACGACGCCGTCTGGCGTGAGGCTGCGCGAGTCGCCGAGATCGGCATCCGCCTGAACTGGCGGGAGGACGACCACGATGGGATCACGGTCACCATCGCAGACCAGCAGACCACCAGGCTGGCAGTCTCCCTCACCATGGATCGCGGCTGGATCGACGAGCAGCGTGCCCTGCTTGAGAGGCTCCGCGCCGTCTGGGCGCACCTGATCCCCGCGGACTGAGGAGCTTCAGAGGGGATCAGCCCGTGCCACAGGCGTGCCAGATTGCGCGGGGACTCACGGAGAAAAGCGGCGGTCAGCGGGACTCAGGTGCCGCAGGCACCGAAGTCGGGGTTACCGAGGTCAGCGACAGCCTCGCCCCACCTCGCCCTCCTAACGCGGTGCTCTGAGAAGCTGTGCGTGCCGCACTCGGCACGTGAGATGGCTGTCATCATCATTGGATGGCAGGCAGGCAGCTACCGGCCGGTTGGACCCTGGAGGAGATCCGCAAGGTCTCCGGCGACCGGGAGGCCACACCTCTCGACACCGATCGCGTCGTGATGGGCTGGCCGGCACAAGGCGAGCGGCTCTACCTCGAGATCGTCTTGGGATTTCATGGACTCTGTCTGGTGAAAACCGTCAACGACGACGACTGGTACATGGGCAGCCTGAACAACGACGGCAGCGTCACCTGCTGGAGCACCTACGGCGACCTCTACGAGGCACTTCGCGGCCTGTAGCCCGACGACACCTGTACCGGCTGGACGGCGACGCCCGTCTCAGTTTCCGTCTCATTCAGCGCCGTTCACGGCCGTTCAGACGAGACCCGAAGCCGTCCCAGCGCAGACGCTCAGCCGCCAATGAACCCAGGCGAACGGCCCTGAACAAGCCCCACCACTCCACCAACACAGTTGGAAAGCGTGTTGGGGGCAACCCCTCACGAGTTCGAATCTCGTATCCTCCGCCAGTGCCTCACCGGGCACGATGTCGAAGGGCCCCACCGTTCGCGGTGGGGCCCTTCGACGTACGCAGTCTCATCTGCAGTCTCAACGCGCCCCTGCGGAGCCCTCCGGGCCGCCCTCGTCGGCAGCCTTGGCCACCTCCCAGATGAGACCTCCGACCCGCTGCGCCACGTCGGCCAGGATCCCTCCCGTCACGTGCTGGTAGCGGGCTGCCATCGCGGTGGACGACCACCCCATGATCTGCATCACCACTCGTTCCGGAACGCCGAGGATGAGCAGGACCGTGGCAGCGGTATGCCGGGCATCGTGCAGACGGCCGTCCCGCACCTTGGCGTCAGTCAGTAGCTGCTTCCACGCGTCGTAGTCCGTGCTGGGCACCAGCGGCTGCCGGCGACCGCCGCAAGGCGCTCTCGGAAGCTCGGCGCGTAGTGAAGCCTGGTGGGCTCGTAGCCGCAGCAGCGATCAACTGCTACGCCTCACTGCTCGAGCACGTCACGTACGCGCACTTGCACACCGACCACATGCAGGACGCGATCTCCAAGATTCTCGCTACCGCGGTGCATGATGGCCCCCACTTCACCCTGGCCTACTTCCACCGTGCAGAGGAGCTCGCCGATGAGCTTCGGGAGTCGGGGCTTACCAACGTGGCGGTCTTCGGGATCGAAGGCCCAGCATGGTCGCTGGTATGAACGGGGCATTCCGGTGCGCTGCTTTAGTCCCCGACGGCGCGGCCTTCTCCCGCAATGAACCGCCAGACGAGGGCGTGGCCCAGGATGATCAGGGCAATCAGCATGAGTGCCTCGGCCTGGATAGGGCGCAGCCCGACGTGGCCGGCGAGTTCGGGGAACGCGCCGACGACCGCGATCAGGGCGTAGAGCAGTGTGGAGCCGGCCTGCTGCCAGGCGACGAAATCGTCGCCGCCGGTGCGGGCCAGCAGCCGCACGGTGCACACGCAGCCGACTACCGCGATGGCGATGAAGGCCGCCCGCCAGACCTGCGGCTGCTCGGTGCCGCCGACCTGGGCGAACAAGCCCATCACGGCGGGCAGCAGGAAAGACAGGTAGACCCCGCCGACGACGCGGCGCTGGGCGGGGTCGCGCATCCAGTCGGCACGACGCTGAACGACGTTCCACCACAGGCCGACCAAGGTGAAGCAGGTCGCGGAGAAGAGGGCGTAGAAGGTGGTGATATCCATGGACGACGAGGGTTGCAGTGCTCGCAGCCCCGACCTGCGCCACACGCCGTGCGCCCGCCCCGCCCCCGCCGGTACGGACTAGCCGCCGGCACGCGGCCTGCTTCCATGCGGAGCATCGGTGACTGACGAGAACGCCGCGAGGTGCGGTGCCAGGCAACGCGGGCCCTGCATGATCCAGAAGACAGGGCCCAGGTCCCGCGCATCCGTCCGGGCATGGTGGGATGTGCGGCATACGGAAGTGGTCTGCGGCCATCCTTCACCGTCTTCGCCTCGGACGTCGACGACCTGGAGAAGCTGGTCCCGGACACGATCGTCGTCAAGAAGGTGTGACCCGACCCGCTCCGGTCTCAGCAACCCCTCACGAGTTCGAATCTCGTATCCTCCGCCAGTGCCTCACCGGGCACGATGTCGAAGGGCCCCACCGCTTGCGGTGGGGCCCTTCGACGTTGTCCGTCTCAGTTGGTTTTTCCGACAGCGCCGGGCGGCTGCCAGAGAACATCCCCCGACTTGTTGCGCGCCCTGTGTGCCGTCCGGCCCGTGGCTGGTGCTCTTGTGCACACTCGCCGACACAATGGTAACAATGGAGATAGTATCTCTCCCGATACTGTCGCCTACGGGGGTGTTCCCATGCGTCGTTTCATCGGGCGGGACCGCGAGCTGAGTGTGCTCCGTGACGCCTTCGAGTCAGTTCACGATGCCTCCGGGTCGGCGAAACCAGGCCAATGCATCCTCATGCGGGGAAGGCGGCGGGTCGGCAAGTCCAGCCTCGTCGAGGAGTTCCTCCGACGCACCGAGGCACCGAACCTCTTCTTCACCGCGGCGGGCGGCACGGCGGCGGACGAATTGACGGAGCTGCTCGACGCCGTCGCCAGATCCTCCCTGCCGGAGCGGGAACTGTTCTCGGAGGAGACCCCGGAGCAGTGGAACGCCGCATTCAGGCTGCTTGCGGAGATTCTTCCCGACGACAGCCCGAGCGTGGTCGTCATCGATGAGGTGCCGTATCTCATGGACCGCATCGACGCCTTCGAGGGCATGCTCCAGCGGGCGTGGGACCGCCTGCTCAGCCGCAAACCCGTACTCCTCCTCCTGGTCGGATCCGACCTGTCGATGATGGAGGCGCTGAACAGCTACGACCGCCCCTTCCATCAGCGGGGCCGGGAAATGGTCGTGGGACCGCTGAACCCGGCCGACATCGGCGAGATGCTCGGCCTCTCGTCGGCGGCCGCCTTCGACGCCGCTCTGATCACGGGCGGTCTCCCGCTGATCTGTGCGGAGTGGCGGCCTGGAGCGGATATCTGGGAGTTCCTCGGCAACTCGCTGGACAACCCGATCTCGGCGCTGCTGGTATCCGCCGAGCGCTCACTGGCCGCGGAGTTTCCACCGCAGGCGATGAGCAGGGAAGTCCTGCGGGCCATCGGAAGCGGAGAGCGGACCTTCACCAACATCGCGCGCGCCGCCGGCGGCATCGCCCACACCACTCTCACCCGAGCCACGGATGTCCTGACCGAGAAACGGGTGGTGGCAGCCGAACTGCCCCTCTCCCTGCGGCCGTCGAAGGAACGCCGCTACCGAGTGGCCGACCCTTACCTGCGGTTCTGGCTCGCGTTTCTGGATCCGCACATGGCGGAGATCGAGCGGATGCGGGGAGATCTCACGCTGAGCCGGATCAAGGAGCAGTGGGCGAGCTGGCGGGGCCGCGCGATCGAGCCCCTGGTCCGGGAATCGCTCGCCCGCCTCCTGCCGGACGGGCTGCTGCCCGCCGCCCCGGCGATCGGCGGGTACTGGACCCGCAGCAACGACGTCGAAATCGACTTGGTGGGCGCCGACCGGCAGCCGGTGGCCAAGCAGTTGCTCTTCCTCGGCTCGGTCAAGTGGCTGGAGAACTCCGCGTTCGACAGCCACGACCTGGCCGCGCTGCAGAAGCACCGGGCTGCGATCACCGACGAGCCCGTGCCGCTCGTGGCGGTCTCCCGCAACGGGGTCAGCTGTTCCGGACTCCAGGCGGCCTACGGCCCCGAAGAGCTGCTCAGCGCCTGGCGGAGGGCATGAGCGGGCTGAGCTCCCGTGGTTGCGGTTCTGGTTGCAGTCGCCTCGGTCCGGCGCGGGTCCGGCCGGAGGCCTGGGTGCGATGTCCTGTTGACGCCCGGCGGTCGGTCCCGGGCGAGAGGTGAGTAGCCCCCGGGCCCATGGTGCAGCTAGCTCCACCATCGGTTCGGGGGTGTACGTACTCGTCTCGGCGAGCGGGCGACGGCATCGTTGAACCCAGATGATCCCGGCCGATTCCGGCTGATCCCGAGGTTCACCGCTCCCCCCCGCCCGGAAGGAAACCACCATGAATTCGCTGCTCTCGTCGAGGCCTGGAACGGCGTACGAGACGCAGCCCGTGGCTCCCGGTCCGGCCGTTCCCGGTGCGTTCGCTTCCTTCGCGCGGTTCGTACTGTTCGGCGGCGGTGTCGGGGTCGCCTCCAGCGGCGCCGTGGCACTGCTGGCCGGGCTGATGCCCTGGGCGGTGGCGAACGCGCTGATCACCGTCGCCTCGACGATCCTCTGCACGGAGCTGCACGCGCGGTTCACCTTCAGGAGCGGGCGGCGTGCCGAATGGCGTCAGCACGTGCAGTCCGCGGGGTCGGCCACGGCCGCCTACGCGGTGACCTGCGCCGCGATGTTCGTCCTGCACATAGTGCAGTCGTCGCCCGGGATACTGACCGAGCAGATCGCCTACCTCGGCGCCGCCGGGCTCGCCGGCATCGGTCGCTTCCTCGTCCTGCGCCTGTTCGTCTTCGCCACCGGCCGAAGCCGGAACGCGGAGAACCGGAACCCGGGGAACCGGAACCCGGAATACCGCAACGCGGAGAACACCTCTCCGGTGCGCTGGCCCAGATGGAATGGCGCGGGCGTGCTGACCGCGGCCCGCTCCGGAGCACTGGCGACGGTCTGAAGCAATGGAATGGCCTGAAGCGACGGTCTGAAGGACCACGTCAGGAGAGAGGCGGGGCCCCACAGGGGAGCCCCGCCCCACGCGTCTGCCGGGTCCGGGTCAGGCGGGCGTCACAGGGACACCGCGACCGCGTTGAACGTCGTCTCCGGCGTCTGCGGGGTGGTGAAGCGGGCGTTGACGAGGTACAGGCGGTCGCCGAAGCGGGCGACGGTGGTGGGGACGTCGAAGCGGGGATCGGTGATCGTGCGGCGCAGGGTGGCGGTGGTGACCTTGGCGTCGAGGTCGAACACGCTGATCAGGTTCAGCCGGTTCTGTACGACGTACAGCGTGCGGCCTATGCGGTAGAGGCCGTCGCCGTTGACCACGGTGTCCGCGCCGACCAGCGTGATCTTGGTGGCGTACCCGGTCTTGAGGTTCACGTTGTAGAGCTCTCCCGGCGAGCTCTTGACCACGATCAGAGCCTTGCCGTCGGGGGTGCCCACGATGCCGTTGGCGTTGTTGACGTCGGGCGTCTGGACCCAGTCGCCGGTGAGGGGGAGCGCGCGGACCTCTCCGTCGCGGCCGCGCGGTACGCCGTAGAGCACGGCGTCGCGCGAGTCGGTGAACCAGGCGCGGGCGCCGAGCAGGGTGACGTCGTTAATGAAGTGGCCGGTCGGGACGGTCAGTTGATACGTCGTCACCTGCTCGCCGGTGCGAGAGTCGACGATCCGGGCGACTCCCGTGTTTCCGGCGATGTACAGCAGGCCGTCGTCGTCCAGCTTCAGGCCGACGGACACCTGGCCGGTGCCGCCCGGGTAGAGGATCTTTCCCTCGCCGGTGCGCAGGTCGGTGCGGTAGACGGCGCCGTTGGCGCGCGAGCCCATGTAGGCGTACGGCTTTCTGCCGATGGCGATGCCCTCGGGGAGAAACGCGTCGGGGAGCGGGAACTCGGTCGGCCAGGTGGCGACTCGGCCGGCGGAAGCGACGCTCGCGGCGCTTGCCTGGCCGGCGCCGGCCGCCGCCGCGAGTGCGGCGACGGCGGCACCGCCGAGAACGGTGCGCCGGGAGGGCTGGGGGTGGTTTCGGGTCATGGTTTCCGGGCCTCCGTGCGGAGTGGGGGGAAGTCTTCAGACTCGACAACTCAACTCAACACGACACGACATGGCATGACACGAGGCGCTACGAATCGACAGGAGATCGACAGGGCGCGCATCGATACGACTGGACACGACTCAACCCTGGACCGCGCACTCCGAGCATGGCGGGTCAGCCGATCTTCACGGTCTTCGACACCGTGACCTGGTCGATGTCGGTGGTGCGGACCGTGGCCTTCAGCGTCCAGGTGCCCGGCACCGGAAGGGTGACGCCGTCCGCCCCCCAGTAGCCGCCCAGGTTCGTGAGCTCGGCGTCGATCGGGCCGATCTCCTGCGCGGACAGGGTGAAGGTGAGGCGGAGTTCGGGGACCGTCGCGATGCCGCCGTCGGGGCCGAAAATCACGGCCTGCACGGAGTTCTCGCCCACCCGGCCCGGCGCCAGTTCGATCTGTACCTTGCCGTGGCCGCCCGGCGTCCCCACGTCGAACGGGATCACCGTCATCGCCGCCGGGGGCTGCTCGGACGCCGCGCTGCCCGACGCCGCGGCGGCCTCGGTCTCGGCACGGCCCGGCTGAGTGCCCGTGAGCAGGGTGGTGATCACGAGCACGACGATCCCGACGCTGACCTCCGCCAGGACCGAACGACGCAGCGCGCGCCGGTACACAGCGGTCCGATCGGTGGGATCACCTTCATCGGTCGAATCACTCTCATCGGTGGGATCACTTTCATCGGTGGAATCAGCAGGGGCAGCGGCGTCGGAGGGCAGATCAGCCCGTACGTCCTTGGCGGCGGCCCCGGCCATCTCCGGCACCCGTTCCCTCACCGCCACCCGTTCCTCCGCCACCAGCATCAACCGCCCCGTCCAGCGCCGCGAGAAACCCGCCCCCGCCAGCAGCAACAGCACCGCGGCCAGCTTGACGGTGAGGATGCGGCCGTACGACGTCGAAGTCAGGGCGTCCCAGGAGCCGAGGCCGCGCCAGGACTGGTAGACGCCGGTGACGACCAGGACGGCGACCGAGGTGAGGGCGAGGCGGGAGAAGCGGTTGACGGTGGCCGCGGGGAGCGGCTCGGCCGACCGGTACAGCGCGGTGAGCAGGGCCGTCAGACCGCCCAGCCAGACCGCCATCGACAGCAGGTGCAGTACGGAGGAGGCCATCGCCACGGGGACCTGGATCCCGGCGGAGGCGTGCTCGGCGGCGGCCCAGGTGACCGCGAGGGAGATGGTGAGCAGCCCGCCGAGCGCGAGCACGCCCCGGTTCCGCCCCCGCTCCCGCTCCGCCACCTGATGGACGGGATAGAACACCGCCGCCCCCAGCAGCACCAGCCGCGCCGCCAGCGCCAGTCCCGGCCTGCTGGTCAGGGTCTCGCTCAGGACGGACGGGTCGAAGGCGTCCGCGGGACCGCTGCCGCGTTCGTACGGGCCGCGCAGGAGCAGCAGCGCGACGGTGGTCAGGACGAGGGTCCACCAGCCCGCGAGGAGCAGCCGCCGTACCGGGCCGGGGAAACCGCAGACCAGGACGAAGGCGGACGCGCCGATGAGGAGGGCCAGGCCGCCGTACGCGACGTAGCGGGCGAGGTCGTAGAGCGTGCCGGCGGCGCTGTTCCCGTTGGGGTCGGAGGGCAGGACGACGCTGGTCGCGGACGGCTTGCCGATGGAGAAAGTGAAGGCGCCGGAGACCGGGTGGCTGTCCGCCGAGACGACCCGCCAGGCCACGGTGAACGTGCCGGTGCCCAGGCCCTTCGGCAGGCTCACACGGGCGGTGTCGGAGCGGTCGCCCGCGTGCCCCGGCTCGCCCGTGTGGACGCGCCGGTTGTCCGGGTCGAGCACCCGGAAGGAGTCTTCGAGGAGCCCGATGGACTCGGTGAAGGTCAGGGTCACCTGGGTGGGCGCCGACTTCAGCACGCTGCCGTCCTGCGGATCGGAGCCCGTCAGTGCGGCGTGGGCGGACGCGCCGCCCACGCCGCCGAAGAGCACCAGAACCAGCACCGTGCCCAGCAGTGCCAAGCCCCGGACGACGTGCCGTCGCTCCCGCTGTCCGCGTCCGCCACGTCCGTTCACACGCCGTCTCCGTATCCGTGTTTCCAGGGTCTTGGATACGTACGGACGAATGGGGCGCCCGTACTCACCCGACCGGCAACGCACCCTCCCCGAAAGCCGTCTTGCGGGTCAAAAAGGCCAGTTGGGCGCGCTTCTCGGGCAAGTAGACCTCGGGCAGGTCGATTTCGGGAAGCACGATCTCCGCTTCCGGCACGAAGCCCTGCCGGACCAGCCGGTCGATCGCCTTCGTGTTGCGCGCGTCGGGTTCGACCACGACCCGCTGCCGGTCGAGGCCGATCAGCGCGTAGGTGGTGAAGGCGGCCAGCAGGGCGGACGACCAGCCCGGTCGGCCGCCGCCGGGCCCCGCGGGGCCGATCAGCAGATGGATGCCGATGTCGCCGGGCTCGACGTCGTAGCACTCGCTGACCCGGTCGGCCTCGGGCTCGTACGTCTGGAAGAGCGCCGCCGGTTCGCCGTCCTTGACCGCGAGGAAGGCGTGGTGGGTGTCGAGCGAGTCCAGATGGACGTACGTCTGCAGGACCTGGTCCTTCGTGAGCCCGTTCATGCCCCAGAACCTGGCGCGCTCCTCGGTCACCCAGCCGTGGATCACGTCCAGGTCGGCGTGCGGGTCGACGGGCAGGATGCGAACGGTGCCGAAGCCGTCGAGCCGCTGCTCGTGGACGGCCTCGCGGGTGTGGGCGTACGGCTCAGTGGTCATGGTTCTCTTCTGCTTCCTGTGCTTCCTGTGCTTCCTGTGTGAGCTGCTTCCAGTCGGTGATCACCGGGGCCAGGTCTCCCTTGAGCCACAAGGGGAGTTGGTCGCGGTGGTGGGCCGAGCCGGGGACGCCCGAGGCGCCGAACGGAACCACCCACAGACTGTTCTCGCGGTCGGCGAGGTCCCAGACATAACGGGCGGCGGGGCCGCGCGCGCTCAGGTCGGTGAGGCCGGGGACCGCCGAGGTGCACAGCACGCAGTCGTGGTCTCCGGAGAGACCTGGTTCGTCGTACGAGGTGGTGGTGAGCGCGCGCCAGGGGGCGAGGCGGTGGGTGTCGCCCCAGGTGCCGAGCGGCTCCGCGGCCGCCTCCTCGACGGCTTCGCGTACGAGGGCGGCGCGGTCGATGCCGTACAACTCCTCGGCCTTCAGCAGGTTTTCGAGGGCGAAGCCGATGCGAGGGAGAAGGGCGAGCCAGGGGCGGAAGATCTCCGGGTACGGGGGCGGGTCGGCCAGCGCGGCGAAGGCGGGGTGGGCGGCGAGCCGTCGTACGACCCCGCCGCGCACCGCGGAGTACGCCGCCGCCCCCGTGCTGTCGGCCGTCATCCGGCGGTCCCAGCGCAGCAGCCGGTCGCGCAGGGCCGTCGCCTCCAGGGTCAGGCCGTCGAGGGCGGCGAGGTGGTCCATCAGGGGGGCGGCGGAGGCGAGATGGGTGTCCATGTGGATGTCCGCCATCTCCGGGGCCGACCACGCGGGCTGCCGGTCGAGGAGGTGGCGGATGCGCGCGGCACGGTGGACCGGGGCGAACTCGACGCCGAGCGGGGTCGCGGGCCCGCGCTGGTTCGCCATCACGGCGACACCGTCCGCGAGATCCTCGGCGGTCCCGTACGGCATCTCGTGCCAGCCCTGCCACTCGTGTCCCGGCTCCCAGGCGGCGACGATCCGCGTGCGGTTGTCCTGGCCGCGGACCGGGACCCGGCCCGCGACCCGGTGCAGGACGCCGCCTTCGGTGTCGGCGGCCTGGACGACGTTCACCGGCTCGACCCACTGGTCGAACGCCCGGTCCACGTCGGCGACCCGGCGGGCGCGGAGGAGCGGGAGGAGCGCGCTGAAGCCGAGGTCTTCGGTGACGCGGGGCGGGTAGCGCAGGCTGAGGGGAGCGGTGGCGGCGTCCTCGTCGCTCCCGGCGTCCTCGTCGCTCCCGATGCTCCCGATGCTCCCGATGACGATCGGTCCGCGTGCTGTCTCGATCACCTCCACCTCGACCGGCTCGCCGCCCGCCACCTCGATCGTCTCGACATGCCGGGCCACCGGCCGCCACTCCCCGTCCGGGTCCAGAGCTTCCAGGGCTTCCAGGGTCTCCGGTCGCTCCACGGCCTGCGGCCCGACCCGTCGCAGCCGCTCCCGGTACAGATCCTGGTAGTCGGCCATCGCGTTGGTGATGGCCCAGGCGACCGTGCCCGTGTGGCCGAAGTGGGCGATGCCCGGGATGCCGGGGACGGCGAGGCCGACGACGTCGAACTCGGGGCAGGAGAGGTGGATCTGCTGGTAGACGCCGGGGTCCTCGATGAAGCGGTGCGGGTCGCCCGCGATGACCGGTTGCCCGGTGACGGTCCGCTCGCCGGTGACGAGCCAGCCGTTGCTGCCGGAGGTGCCGGGCCCGTCGGTGGCGAAGAGCCCGACCGCGTCGGCGCCGAGCCGGCGGACGACCTCCTCGCGCCACAGCTTGGCGGGGAAGCCGGCGAACAGGATGTGCGTGGCGAGCCACACGCCGAGCGGGGTCCAGGGCTCCCAGCGTCCCGGGGCGAGGCCCGTCTCCGCGAATTCCGGTGCGCGGCGGGCGCCTTCGGCCAGCCCCTCGTTGACTCCGTCGACGTACGCGACGACCCAGTCGGCGGTTTCCGGGTCCGTTCTCGCCAGGGCTCTGAAGCAACGTCTCGCGGTGTCGTCGAGCCGGGCCTGCCGTGCGAACCGGTCCCAGGCGACGGCCTCGGCGCCGAGGAACGCGGCAGAGGTGCCCTGCGAACGGTGCCGTTCGACCTCGAGCTGCCAGGCTCGGTCGGCGGCAGTGGTACGGCCCTGGGTGTGGGCGAGCTCGCGTGCGTCGCCGGCGCGCAGGTGCGGGATCCCCCAGGGGTCACGGTAGATCTCGACGGTCACGTTCCATCCCCAATTTTCTCAGGTTAGGCTAACCTAACTCCCAATGTGCCGAAATCGTACGCGAGGGGTGGAGACGCGATGGGCCAGGGGCACGGCTGGGAGGGCGCGGTACTCAAGCTGCTGCGCGGCAAGGACTTCGCGTTCACGGTGACCGAGGCCGAGGACGTCACCCCGCGCTACCGTCGGCTGCGCCTCACCGACGGCGGCACGCTCGCGGCGACCGGCGTGCACCCGACCATGTGGGTCAGGCTGTGGTTCGACACCGCGGGCAGGCCGCACCAGCGGGCGTACACGCTGGTCGACCCCGATCCGGCGGCCGGCACCTTCAGCCTGGAGTTCGCCCTGCACGACGGCCGCGCGAGCGACTGGGCACGGGCGGCCCGCCCCGGCGACACGATCGAGGCGACGGTCCACGGCAGCGCCTTCACGGAGCCGAGCCCGGCGCCCTCCCACGTCTTCGCCGTAGCCGACACGGCCTCGCTCCCCGCCCTCAACTCCCTCCTGGACACGGTGGGTACGGCCCCGGCGACGATCTGGTTCGAGACGGACCACGGCACGGACGGACTCCCCCTCCGCGCCGCCCCCTCCCGTCACGACCTCCGCGAGGTCCCCCGCCGCGACCAGGGCGCCCACCTCGTCTCCGAGATCAAGGCGACCCTCCCCGGCCTCCTCAAGGACCAGCCGGCCCCGTACGTCTGGATCGCCTGCGACACCACCACGACCCGCTCCCTGACGTCGTACGTCCGCAAGGACCTGTCCCTGCCGAGGCAGCGGGTGAACGCGATGGGTTACTGGCGCGCTGCCTGAGCGGTCCCCCCGCCCGGGGAGGCATCCCTCCCCCTCGCGCGGGATCATCGAGGCATGGACGTCACCCTTCACATCGCCCAGGATCCCGACGCCGACGAGCTGCTCGGCCGGAGTCCGCTCGCCGCTCTGATCGGGATGCTGCTGGACCAGCAGGTGCCGATGGAGTGGGCGTTCAAGGGACCGCGCACGATCACCGAGCGCCTCGGCACGGACGAACCGGACGCGCACGAGATCGCGGTGTACGACCCCGAGAAGTTCGCCGCGCTGCTGTCGGCGAAGCCCGCCGTGCACCGCTATCCGGGCTCGATGGCCAAGCGGATCCAGCAGCTGTGCCAGTACCTCGTGGAGCACTACGACGGAGACGCCGCCGCCGTCTGGGAAGGCGTCGGTACGGGCACCGAACTCCTCCGGCGGCTCAAGGACCTGCCCGGCTTCGGCGCCCAGAAGGCCCAGATCTTCCTGGCCTCCTCGGCAAGCAGTTCGGCGTGCGCCCCAAGGGCTGGCGCGAGGCCGCGGGTCCGTACGGCGAGCCGCAGTCCTTCCGCTCGGTCGCCGACATCACCGGCCCGGAGTCCCTCGCGAAGGTCCGGGCCCACAAGCAAGAGATGAAGGCGGCGAAGGCCTCCGGCAAGTAACCGCCACTCCTACGCGTCCGTACCTGGTGGTCCCACTCTCCCTGGGGGCTGCCGCCCCCAGGCAGGGGTCCAGGGGGCGCAGCCCCCAGGGATGGGACGGGTCGGGCGGCGGGGGCGAGAAACCACCCCGCACGACGTCCCCGTCCACCACTCGGCCCACCCCGATGGCACCCCACCCCCGCCCGGCCAAAGCATGAATCATGACCGAGGCACCAAGCGACTCCCCCTGGGGCCCGCAATACGACGACCGCCAGATCCACGGCCGCGGCCGCGGCCGCACCCCGCATGTCCCGCGCACGCTCTGACCCACGGCGCACGTCACGTCGTACGTCACCCGTCCTGTCGTACGTCACACGTCATGTCGAACTCCGCCCCATACGTCAACTTCGCGCCCAGCTCATAGGCCAAGAGGGCGGATCTCCCCGCCGGCCCGATGCGCCGCCCTCCCGCGGTGGGGACATGCCTCCCATGAGACCCACTCCGCACCGGCGGCCGTACATGCTGCGCCGGCACGCGTGGATGCGGGTTCTGGCGCTGCTCGTCGTCACGGCTCTCGCGGCGGGCGCGTACGTCGAGGCGCACGCCGTGGACCACGTCGCGGCCTCCTCGGAATCGGGCGGCGGCGCCGAGCACGACGTACTCGACACGGCACTGCGACCGCCCGCCCGGCAGGAAGACCGCCCCCTCGCCCCACTGCGGCCCGCACCTCACCCCGCTCCCGGGCTTTCGCGGCCCGCGCGTCGCCCCCGCTCCGTACCGGCATCGTCCGTCCCCACCCCGCGCGCCCTGCGCTCAGTGGTCCTGCGCTGCTGACAGGCCCGGCCCCCCTCCGGACCCCTCCGTCACAAGCCGACCACCGAACGCAAGGACACAGCCATGCCCAACGATCCGTACGCGGTCCTCCGCGCCCTGCTGCGCGCCGAAGCCGCACGCAACGCGCCCAAACCGAAGCCGGAGTCGCGGCCCGGGCCCGCCGACCGGCAGCAGAGCACACCCCCCAAGGAATCCGGAAGCAACTGAGCGGCCAGGCAACAACGAAGGCGACCGCCCCGATACGGGGCGGTCGCCACGCCTGCCACCCGCCTTCCCACCACCGACTACCGTCTGCGTCGCGCCGTCCCGAAGAGCGAGCGGGTGATCTCCCGCCCGATCTGCGTACCCACCGACCGGGCCAGGGACTTGAAGATGCCGCTGCCGACCACCTGCTCGACGACCGAGGCTTCCTCCTTCCCCTCCCTCTCCCTCTCCCTGGAACCCTTGGTGCGTCCCTTCGGCGGCGCCTGCGCGGCTTCCTGGGCAGCCTGTGCGCGGGCGGCCTCCCGCGCGGTGAGCTTCTCGTACGCGGACTCGCGGTCGACCGCCTGCGCGTAGCGCCCGTACAGGGAGGACGCCTTCACGGCCTGGCCCAGGACGGTCGCGTCGACCGGGCCCATCAGGGACTGCGGCGCCCGCAGCCGGGTCGCCGCGACCGGTGTCGGCGCGCCCTTCTCACTCAGCACGGTGACCACGGCCTCGCCGGTGCCGAGTCCGGTGAGCACCTCCTCCAGGTCGTACGCGGAGTTGGGGAACGTCTTCACCGTGGCCCTGAGCGCCTTCTGATCGTCCGGCGTGAAGGCACGCAGCGCGTGCTGAACCCGGTTGCCGAGCTGGGCCAGGACGTCGCCCGGAACGTCCTTCGGCGTCTGCGTGACGAAGAAGACGCCGACCCCCTTCGAGCGAATCAACCGCACGGTCTGGGTGATCGAGTCCAGGAAGGCCTTCGACGCGTCGGTGAACAGCAGATGCGCCTCGTCGAAGAAGAAGACGAGCTTCGGCTTGTCGGCGTCGCCGACCTCCGGCAGATCGTGGAAGAGATCCGCGAGCATCCACATCAGGAACGTCGAGAAGAGCTGCGGTTTGTCCTGGACCTCGGGGAGTTCGAGAACGGACACCATGCCGCGCCCGTCCGACGCCGTCCGCAACAGCTCGCTCGTGTCGAACTCCGGCTCACCGAAGAACGGGCTCATGCCCTGCGCCTCGAACGCGGTGAGGGAACGGAGGATCACCCCCGCCGTGGCGGTCGACAGCCCACCGATCCCCTTCAGCTCCGCCTTGCCCTCGTCCGAGGTCAGGAAGGTGACGACCGCGCGCAGGTCCTTGAGGTCGACCAGTTCCAGGCCCTTCTGGTCGGCGTAGTGGAAGATCAGGCCGAGCGACTGCTCCTGGGTCTGGTTGAGTTGGAGCACCTTGGACAGGAGCACCGGACCGAAGCTGGTGATCGTCGCCCGTACGGGGATTCCGTGGCCCATGCCGCCGAGCGCGAGGAACTCCGCCGGGCAGCCGGTCGGCGTCCACTCCTGCTGGACCTCCTGGGCGCGCGCCCGCACCCTGTCGTTCGACACGCCCGGCGCCGAGATCCCCGAAACATCACCCTTGATGTCGGCGAGGAACACCGGCACGCCCTGGGCCGACAACTGCTCGGCTATCAGCTGCAGCGTCTTGGTCTTGCCGGTGCCGGTCGCGCCGGCGACCAGGCCGTGCCGGTTGAGCATGGGCAGCGGGATGCGGATCTGGGCGTCCGACAGGCACTGACCGTCCCAGAGCAGGGCGCCCAGGTCGAGAGCGGGCCCGGAGAAGGCGTACCCGGAGGCGATCTCCAGGGCCTCCTCGGGAAGCGCGGCGCCACCACTCATGGCCTCGGATCCGACGCCACTCGCAGTACTCGCAGCACGCGCACCCGCGGATCCAGCACCGCTCGCACCCTCGGATCCGGCGCCGCCGGCACCACTCACACCTTCGGGTGCCACCGTCGGCGGTCCCTCGCTGTCACTCATGTCAGGCCCCTGTTCCCTGTTCGGGTGCGCCCAGCCGGTGCGGGCAAGCCAGGCGAGTTACCGTTATGCCCGCGTTTGCAACGTCTTTTCCAGCGTCGCACTCCGCCGCCATGGCTGCGCCCGGAAGGTCTGGGCCGGTAGGCTTTCCGTGTGATCTTCAAGCGCATCGGAAACGGCCGGCCGTACCCCGACCACGGCCGGGAAAGCACCCGGCAGTGGGCGGACGTCGCGCCGCGCCCGGTCCGCCTCGATCAGCTCGTGACGACGAAGGGCCAGCTGGATCTGGAGACCCTCCTCGCCGAGGACTCCACGTTCTACGGCGACCTCTTCGCTCACGTCGTGAAGTGGCAGGGCGACCTGTACCTCGAGGACGGCCTGCACCGCGCCGTCCGAGCCGCGCTGCAACAGCGGCAGGTCCTTCACGCGCGCGTCCTCGAACTCGACTGACCTCGCGGGCGTACGGGTTGACCCTTTTGGGTTGGACTGGGCGCGGGGCAATGATCATTTAGTAGGCATCGCCGCCGCAGCGCATTACGCTGCGCTCATGAGCATGCTCACTCCCCCTGGCATGGGCGGCCAATACCGGATCACGGGGGACAAGTACCCACGGATGCGCCGACCCCGGGGGCGCCGCAGGCTCGTGTTCCTGGTCGTCGCCTCCGTCACCGCGCTCGGGCTGATCAGCTGGGGAACCCTGCAGCTCATCGACGTCTTCACGGGCGGCGGTGACAAGGCCACGGCGGTCGGTGCCAAGACGGACTGCGCATCCAAGGCCGGCGCTTCGTCCACGGCGTCCGCCGCACCCGCCGACCCCCAGGCCCTGCCCAGACCCGGCCAGATCACCGTCAACGTCCTGAACGCCACGCCCCGCAGCGGGCTCGCCAAGGAGACCGCGGACGAGCTGAAGAAGCGCGGGTTCCGCATCGGCGACGTGGGCAACGCGACGGAGGCGTACGACAAGAAGGTCAAGGGCTCCGGAATACTGCTCGGCGCCGAGTCGGCCGTCCAGGCGGCGCTCCCCGTCCTGAGCACCCAGCTCTCGGGCGCCACGGTGAAGACCGACGGGCGCGCGCAGGCCGACCAGGTCGACCTCATCATCGGCAACGACTTCAAGGCGCTGACGGAAAAGGAGGACGCCGACAAGGCGCTGGCCGTCCTGGCCCAGCCCCAGCCGACGCCCTCCACCACACAGAAGAGCTGCTGAGCTTCGTAGGTACGCCACTCACGCTTTCGTAGGTACGCCACTCACCTGCAGAGCGGCGTGCCTACTCGGCTGCCCCGTACATCCGGTCCCCCGCGTCGCCCAGGCCCGGCACGATGTAGCCGTGCTCGTTCAGGCGTTCGTCGACCGATGCCGTGACGACGGTGACCGGCGTGCCCGCGAGGTCGCGCTCCATGACCTCGACGCCCTCCGGGGCGGCGAGGAGCACCACGGCGGTGACATCGTCCGCGCCGCGCTTGATCAGTTCCTGGATCGCCGCGACGAGCGTGCCGCCGGTGGCCAGCATCGGGTCGAGGACGTACACCTGGCGCCCGGAGAGGTCGTCCGGCATGCGGGTCGCGTACGTGGACGCCTGGAGCGTCTCCTCGTCGCGCACCATGCCCAGGAAGCCCACCTCGGCGGTCGGCAGCAGCCGCACCATGCCGTCGAGCATGCCGAGGCCCGCGCGCAGGATCGGCACGACCAGAGGGCGCGGGTGGGACAGCTTGACGCCCGTGGTGGAGGCGACCGGGGTCACGATGTCGACCTGCTCGGTGCGTACGTCCCGGGTGGCCTCGTACGCGAGCAGGGTGACCAGCTCGTCGGCGAGCCGCCGGAAGGTCGCGGAGTCGGTGCGCCGGTCGCGCAGGGTGGTGAGCTTATGGGCGACCAGGGGGTGGTCGACGACGTGGAGACGCATGCCGATAACAGTAACCGCGCCCCCGCGTCCCTCGCGCTGGCGTCAAACCGCCCGTCCGAGGGAAAGTGGGAGAGACGGACCCGGACCTGGGGTGGTGTGCCTATGCCGGACCGGGAAGAGCGGCACCCGGAGCAGCTGGAGCGTCGGAAACGGCAGGAACCGCCGGAACGGCAGGAATCGCCGGAACGGCAGAAACCGCCGGGTTCGCCGGAATCGCCCGAACGGCAGGAGTCGGACGCCGAGCGCAGGCGGCGACGCGCCCAGTTCCTCCGCGAGCGGGCCGAGGCGCGTGAGCTGCGCGACCGTGTCCAGCCCCGGCGCGCCAAGGCCGCCCGCCTGCGTCACGCCGTGCGCATGCGCACCTTCCGTTGGTAACTCCGTCGGCGTCACGCCCACGCCGTGCGGGCGGGGACATGCACGTGTGACGCCGAGTGCCGCGTACGATCCGCTGGTAGCGATCAAAAGTGGCAGACACAGCAGGCCGAAGACATCCCCTGAACGCTCTGTTTCTGCCACGATTCCGAGTGGGTGGGGCTCGGAGCAGCACTCCCCGCCCATCAACCTCCGCCGGGGGGACCCCCAACCGGCACGCCTATGACCAGTGGGAGAGTCACGGTGTACTTCGCCGCACTGCTCGCGCGCACCGAAGACGGGTGGGAAGCGAGCGACACAGAGCTCGACGATGTGGAAACCCTGTCGGATCTGACCGACCTGGCCCGTGAAGCCTCGGAGGAGGACACGGTGCTCGTACTCATCGAGCAGGAGGACGCGTGGTTCGGCGTCGTCCGCCTGGACGGTGAGGAAGACCCTCGTATCTACGTCTCGGACGCCGCCGCCGCTGCCCGCAGCTCGTACGGCGAGATCCTGCTCACGGACGAACTACTAGGACGGGAGCCCGGCGACGACGACACCGACCTGGACTCCCTCGACCTGGACGGCACGGAAGACGGTGAGCCCGACAACGCAACCGACGCCGACGACGAGGACGAGGAGGCGTCCGGCGAGGCCGTGTCGCACAGCCCCGTCGGAGACCGCGAGATCCTCGCCGACCTCGGTGTGAGCGAGAAGGAACTCCTCGCCCTGGACGAAGGCGACGCGCTCAGCACGATCGCCGACGCCCTGGGAGCGGCGGAGGTCCTGGAGACCGTCCGCTAGCTTTCCGGGCTGGGCGGTTTTCCGGGTACGTGGCTCCCCGGGTCGGGCAGTTCCGGGTACGCGATTTCCCGGGTGAACGGCCCTCCGGGGTGCGCGGCTTCCCGGGTGCGCGTTTCCCGGCTCCGCGGCTTCCCGGGCGGGCGGTTTTCCGGGGGGCGCGGCTTCCCGGGGCCGGTCGTTTCCTGGGGTGCACAGTTTCCCGGCTCGGGCGGTTTCCCGGGTTAGGTTTCCCGGGTGAGCATCACAAAAGAGACGTTTCCATCAGATCCGGTACGCGAACGCTGGCGGGCCGCGATGCGGCTCGCCCTGGACGAGGCCGACCGGGCCGTCCAGGGCGGTGATGTCCCCGTCGGCGCCGTCGTGCTGTCCACGGACGGTACGACGGTGCTCGCGGCCGGTCACAACGAACGCGAGGCCACCGGCGATCCGACCGCGCACGCCGAGGTGCTCGCGATCCGTGGTGCCGCCCAGCGGCTCGGCGAGTGGCGGCTGTCCGGCTGCACGCTCGTCGTCACGCTGGAGCCCTGCACGATGTGCGCGGGCGCGCTCGTGCAGTCCCGGGTCGACCGGGTCGTCTACGGCGCCCGCGACGAGAAGGCGGGCGCGGTCGGCTCCCTCTGGGACCTCGTACGCGACCGTCGGCTCAACCACCGGCCCGAGGTGATCGGCGGCGTACTCGAGGACGAGTGCGCGAGCCGCCTCACCGACTTCTTCCGCGACCGCTGAGCGCACCCCACGAGCGCCGGGAGCACGGGAAACGGATTTCAGACCACGACCCACCTTGGGGTAGGGTCTCCCTCGGTAGCGTGTCCGAGCGGCCGAAGGAGCTCGCCTCGAAAGCGAGTGTGGCGCAAGTCACCGAGGGTTCAAATCCCTCCGCTACCGCTTGAGAAGGGCCCCGTCGACAGACGGGGCCCTTCGTGTTTCCGTGTACCCGGATAAGCCCCGGCGCCGCCGCTCGCAAAAGGCGTCGCCCAGCGGGGCCGTTGATCCTAAAAACGGGTGTGAAGGTTACACTCACCGCCGGCAACAGGGGGCCCAGCGGGCGCAGCAGTCACAGGGGAGGCCGCGATGGCGGTGAATTCGAAGAAGATCGCCGTCTATGTGCTCGTGGTCTTCGTGGTCTACGTGATCATCACGGATCCGGCGAAGGCGGCCGATTACGTACAGATAGGGTTCGAAGGTATTTCGAGTGCCGCTCAGGCCATAGGCGACTTCATGACGTGGATCGCTGAAGGGGCCAAGGACTGAGCGGCGACCCACGCGCCACCAGGGAGTGCCCGTGATCCGCCATCTGGTCCTCTTCAAGCTCAACGAGGGTGTCGAGCGCGACGACCCGCGCGTCGCCGAGGGCGTGGCCGCCTTCCGCGCGCTCGGCGGTCAGATCCCCGAGCTGCGGTTCTGGGAATGCGACTGGAACATCACCGACCGGCCCATCGCGTACGACTTCGCGATCAACTCCGCGGTCGACGACGCCGACGCGCTGAAGCGGTACTTGGAGCATCCCGCGCACCAGGCGGGCGTCGCACTGTGGCGCGAGTTCGCGACCTGGGTGATCGCCGACTATCCGTTCTGACCCGCGCGCCCCGAAGCCCCTCGCCGGAACCGGCGGGGGGCTTTCTGGCGTATTGCGCCCCAACTCTCCCCAAATCCCCTTCAACACGGCCTTATACGGTGCTTGCACACAGTGCACATGTCTTGTGATGCTATGACCGCTTTTGACGGATGCGTTGACAGATCTGATGGATCATAGAGGTGGAGTTGACCGTGCCGGCCAGTACTGCGCCTCAAGCACCACCCCAGGAGCAAGCGCTGCTCCAGGAACGGCAGCCGCTCCAAGAACGGCCACCACTCCAAGATCGCGCACCGCTTCAAGAACAGGCGCCACTCCAAGAACAGGAGTCACCTCAGGAAGCCACCCCGGAGCGACGACGCGGCGCCGACACCCGGGCCCTCACCCAGGTGCTCTTCGGCCAGCTCAAGACGATGCAGCCGGGCACCTCGGAGCACCACCGCGTACGCGGGGCGCTCATCGAGGCGAACCTTCCGCTCGTCCGCTACGCGGCCGCCCGCTTCCGCAGCCGCAACGAGCCGATGGAGGACGTGGTCCAGGTCGGGACGATCGGGCTCATCAACGCCATCGACCGCTTCGACCCCGACCGGGGCGTGCAGTTCCCGACCTTCGCGATGCCCACCGTCGTCGGCGAGATCAAGCGGTACTTCCGCGACAACGTCCGCACCGTCCACGTACCCCGCCGACTGCACGAGCTGTGGGTGCAGGTGAACAGCGCGACGGAGGACCTCACGACGGCCTTCGGGCGCTCGCCCACGACCGCCGAGATCGCCGAACGGCTGCGCATCACCGAGGAGGAGGTGCTGTCCTGCATCGAGGCGGGGCGCTCCTACCACGCGACCTCCCTCGAAGCCGCCCAGGAGGGCGACGGGCTGCCGGGACTGCTCGACCGGCTCGGCTACGAGGACCCCGCCCTCGACGGGGTCGAGCACCGCGACCTCGTACGCCACCTTCTCGTACAACTGCCCGAACGCGAACAACGCATCCTTTTCCTGCGCTACTACAGCAATCTGACGCAGTCACAGATCAGTGCCGAACTGGGAGTCTCCCAGATGCATGTGTCAAGGCTGCTCGCCCGCAGCTTCGCGCGTCTTCGATCCGCAAACAGGATCGAGGCGTAACCGGTAAGAGCGAATCGTTCAACGGATCCCTTTCCGACAGTTCAGCGTCGAAAAACCGTCAGACCCCCTTTTTCCAGGGCCGATTCATCCCTTCCATGTCGACATGTCACTACAGCGTGTTGCCGACATGTGACATTCTGCCGGAAGAGCGTTTGCCGCGGCCCCGCCGCCGGTATTCAGGTGGAGGCTGCGTTCCTCCGACGGGAGCGTCCGCCGCGACCGTCCGCGACCCAAAGGGGGTGGCATGTCCGCAGACCAGGGCAGCTCCAAGGTGCTCACGCTCATGAAGAGCGAATCCGCGCCCGACGCGCTTCACGATGTCCCGGCCCTCCCGGCCCCCGACGCCGACCCGGCGCTCTCGGCCCCCGATGCCGCACCGGTCCTCCCGGTCGCCCCCGAGACCTCGGGAGCCATCGACACCCGCACCCTGTCCCGCTCCCTGTTCCTGCGGCTCGCCGCACTCGGCGAGAACAGCCCGGAGCGCGCCTACGTCCGGGACACCCTGATCGAGCTGAACCTCCCGCTCGTCCGGTACGCGGCAGCCCGCTTCCGCTCCCGCAACGAGCCGATGGAGGACATCGTCCAGGTCGGCACGATCGGCCTGATCAAGGCGATCGACCGCTTCGACTGCGAACGCGGCGTGGAGTTCCCCACCTTCGCGATGCCGACGGTCGTGGGCGAGATCAAGCGGTTCTTCCGCGACACCTCGTGGTCGGTGCGGGTGCCGCGCCGCCTCCAGGAACTGCGACTCGCCCTCACGAAGGCCAGCGACGAGCTCTCCCAGAAGCTCGACCGCTCCCCGACGGTCGCCGAACTCGCCTCGGTCCTCGGCGTGTCCGAGGAGGACGTGGTCGACGGCCTCGCCGTCGGCAACGCGTACACGGCGTCCTCGCTGGACTCGCCGGCCCCCGAGGACGACGGCGGCGAAGGCTCCCTCGCGGACCGCCTCGGCTACGAGGACACCGCCCTGGAGGGCGTCGAGTACCGCGAGTCGCTGAAGCCGCTGCTCGCCAAGCTCCCGCCCCGCGAGCGCCGGATCATCATGCTGCGCTTCTTCGCGAACATGACCCAGTCGCAGATCGGCGAGGAGGTCGGCATCTCGCAGATGCACGTCTCCCGGCTCCTCACCCGGACCCTCGCCCAGCTGCGCGAAGGGCTCATCTCCGACTGATCCCTTCTTGATCCTGTTGTGAACGCTTGCCGACCGCTTCATAATTGACGGATCGTCAGCCACACTGGCGCGATGCGTCGAGCGACTTGGCTCCATGGCCGTCGAGGCGCCCTGGTGGGCGCCTCGACGGCTGTTGTCTGTCTGAGTGCCGTGGCGGCCGCCTGCGGAGGTGGTGGGGGCGGCGGCGGTTACGTGGCGGTGGGAGCGCCCGCGCAGTCAGGGGCGGCCGTGGCCCCTACCGGGGACGTCTCACTGATGCCGCTGACCGGAGGAGAGGCTTCCGCCTCTCAGGGAGGCGCTCCGCCCGGGAGTTCGGGCCCAGGTCCAGGAACAACCGCCTCGGGCTCCGGTGGCACCGGGGCGGGCGCGAGCGCCGCGAGCAGCGGTACGTCGACACCCGCTTCCGGGGGTGCCGACTCTGGTCGTACGAGGGGAAGTTCCGGCGCTGCGTCCGTGCCGCCGGCCGTCCCCACACCCACCACCCCCGGGCCCGCCGCCCTCGACGTGGGCGAGCCCCTGCGGGAGGCCGCCGATCAGCGCTGGTGCGAGAACGTCACCGTCTCCTTCCACAACACCGGGGGCAGCGCGGTGCGTTCGGGCACGGTGACTTTCGGGACGCACATCATCGGGGCGCTCGGCATCGACTGGGCGACGATCGGATCGACCGAGGACCTGCCCGCGCCGATCGCCGCCGGAGCGAGCAGGCAGAAGACCTGGACGGTCTGCGTCGACGCCTGGCGCGTGCCACTGGGCATGCACATCGAGACGCGGGACGTGTCCGTCCAGTGGAAGTGACTCGTCTTCTCCTTGTTCTCCTACGTGTCCTGC
The DNA here is from genome assembly GCF_054462255.1 of Streptomyces sp. SD15. Taxonomy (NCBI): domain Bacteria; kingdom Bacillati; phylum Actinomycetota; class Actinomycetes; order Kitasatosporales; family Streptomycetaceae; genus Streptomyces; species Streptomyces sp. SD15. Next base: position 102,869 of record NZ_JBTLMO010000004.1, read on the forward strand.
TGCGTGTTCTGCTCGCGGGGCGTCCTTATGCCAGCGCGAGCCACGCCACCGCGGCCACGACCACCACGGCGACGACGACGCCGAGGATCAGACCCATGCGCGGGCCCGCCGGGGCGGCCGCCTGCTGCTGCCGGGCCTGGGGGCCCTCGTCGACGAAAGCGCGGAACATCTGGGTGCTACCCGCGGGGTCGTAGTTGCCCTCGGGGCCCTGGGTGTTTGCCATGGCCCAGGACCCTAGCGAATGCGCGAGGGTTGCCCAAGTGCGGGGCCCCATGAAGGCCTGACACGGGCACACCGCCCCAGGCACCGGGCATACCGCCCCCGACCTGCAAGTTTACATTTGCCAATGCTTGCCTTTGCCAAGGTTTTAGGTCCAGAGGCCCGATTTAGTTTGCCTGCAGCAACCAACTTATTTATGGTTGCCCTAAGCAACGAAACAACGGGAGGCGTGATGGCCGAGCAGGCGCAGTACAAGGAACTGGCTCGCCAGCTCAGTGCCATCGGCGCCGTGAAGAGGGAGATGGCGCGGATCCTGCCGGTCGACTGCCCGGCGGGTTCCGCCGCCGTGCTGACGCTGATCGACCGGTACGGAGAGATGCGGATGAGCAGGCTCGCCGAGCTGCTCGCCGTGGACATGTCCGTGACCAGCCGCCATGTCGCGCACATCGCGGACCGCGGCTGGATCGAACGGTCCCCCGACCCGGCCGACAAGCGCTCGCGCATCCTGCGCCTCACCGCCGAGGGGCACCAGCAGCTCGACGAACTTTCCCGGCGCACCTCGCAGCTCTTCGCCGACCGGCTGAGCGACTGGTCCGATCACGAGGTCGGGCAGCTCATCCAGCTGATGGGCCGACTGCGCGAAAGCTTCGGCGACTGCCGCTCCACGCAGCAGCGACCGCCCCAGGCGCCCCCGCATGCAACAGACGTAACAGAACTGACCACCCGTACACCCGCGTAAGTACGTAAGAAAAGGAAGCCCATGGCAACGACCACACCATCCGGTGTGCGGGGCTCTCACGCCAAGCACGGAGGCGCCCCCGACGGCGCTCCGATGACGCACCGACAGATCATGGAGGCGCTCTCCGGGCTGCTGCTCGGCATGTTCGTCGCGATCCTGTCGTCGACGATCGTCACCAACGCCCTCCCCGAGATCGTCGGCGACCTGGGCGGCGGCCAGTCCGCCTACACCTGGGTCGTCACCGCCTCGCTGCTGGCCATGACCGCGACCACGCCCCTGTGGGGCAAACTCTCCGACCTGTACAGCAAGAAGGCGCTCGTACAGATAGCCCTGGTCATCTACGTCCTGGGATCGGCCGCCGCGGGTCTGTCGCAGAACACCGGCATGCTCATCGCCTGCCGTGTGGTCCAGGGCATCGGCGTCGGCGGTCTGTCCGCCCTCGCGCAGATCGTGATGGCCGCGATGATCTCCCCGCGTGAGCGCGGGCGCTACTCCGGCTACCTCGGCGCGACCTTCGCTGTCGCAACCGTCGGCGGTCCGCTGCTCGGCGGAGTCATCACCGACACGAGCTGGCTCGGCTGGCGCTGGTGCTTCTACGTCGGTGTGCCCTTCGCGATCATCGCGCTGATCGTGCTGCAGAAGACCCTGCACCTGCCCGTCGTGAAGCGGGACGTGAAGGTCGACTGGGGCGGCGCGTTCTTCGTCTCCGCCGCGGTATCGCTGCTGCTGGTCTGGGTCACCTTCGCCGGTGACAAGTACGACTGGGTGTCCTGGCAGACGTACGCGATGGTCGGCGGCTCCATCGTGCTCGGGCTGCTGTTCGTCCTCGTCGAGTCGAAGGCGAGCGAGCCGATCATCCCGCTGCGGCTGTTCCGCAACCGGACCGTCACCCTGTCGTCGATCGCCTCCCTCTTCGTGGGTGTCGCGATGTTCGCCGGCACGGTCTTCTTCAGCCAGTACTTCCAGCTCGCCCGGGGCAAGTCGCCGACGATGTCCGGCGTCATGACGATCCCGATGATCGCCGGTCTGTTCATCTCCTCCACGGTCTCCGGCCAGGTCATCACCAAGACCGGCAAGTGGAAGCACTGGCTCGTCGCCGGTGGCGTCCTGGTCACCGCGGGTCTGGGTCTGCTGGGCACCATCCGGTACGACACGGACTACTGGCAGGTCGCGATCTTCATGGCGGTCATGGGTCTCGGCATCGGCATGATGATGCAGAACCTGGTGCTGTCCACGCAGAACCAGGTGGCCCCCGAGGACCTCGGCTCCGCCAGCTCCACGGTGACGTTCTTCCGTTCCCTCGGTGGCGCGATCGGCGTCTCCGCGCTGGGCGCGGTGATGGCCACCCGGATCACCGACTACATCAAGGACGGCCTGGCCGACCTCGCCCCCAAGTACGCCAAGCTGGCGTCCGGTTCCAGCTCCGACAGCATCCCGGACATGGACAAGCTGCCCGAGCCGCTGCGCACCGTCATGGAGAGCGCGTACGGCCACGCCATCGCGGACGTCTTCCTGATCGCCGCGGGCACGGCGCTGATCGCCCTCTTCGTGACGCTGTTCATCAAGGAAGTCCCGCTGCGGACCTCGGGCTCGCTGGCCCAGGCCGCGGACGCCAAGGCCGCGGACGCCAAGGCCGAGGCTCCGGCCGCCGAGCCGGTCGAGGCGAAGGTGCCGAGCTGGGCCGTCGCGGAGACCGAAGCGGGTCCCGAGGGCACCCAGCGCCTGGCCGCCGTCGCCACTGCCACGAAGGAGACCTCCCCGGTGCCCACTTCCGGCGGAATCCCGATACGCGGACACGTCCGCGGCGCCGAAAGCGCACCCGTCCCGCAGGCCGCGGTCACGCTGATCTCGCTCGCGGGACGACAGCTGGGCCGGTCGGTCGCACAGGCCGACGGCTCCTACGCGGTGGACGCGCCCGGCACGGGCTCGTACGTCCTGATCGCCTCCGCCGACGGCTTCCAGCCGCAGGCCTCGACGATCATCGTCAACGACGAGCCGGTCGCCTACGACATCCTGCTGAGCGGCACGAGCGGGCTGAGCGGGCTGGTGCGGGCCGCCGAGACCGGGACCCCGGTCAAGGACGCCATGGTCATCGTGACCGACGTCCGCGGTGATGTGCTGGCCACCGGGACCACCGGCGAGCAGGGCGAGTTCAGCTTCGCCGAGCTGGTGCCCGGCCCGGTGACCATCGCGGTGAACGCGGCCGGCCACCGCCCGCAGGCCCACCCCGTCGAGGTCGGCGGCACCGGGGTCACCCGGGTCGAGGTCGAACTCAGCTCGGGAGCGCAGCTCCAGGGTGTCGTACGGGCGCCCGGCGGGCCGCTGGGCGACGCGCGGGTCACGCTGGTCGACGCGGCCGGCAACGTGATCGGCACGGCCAGGACCGGTGCGGACGGCGCGTACGCCTTCACCGACCTGGACAGCGGCGAGTACACCGTCATCGCGACCGGCTACCCGCCGGTGGCGACGGCACTGACCGTGGGTGGTCGCGGCGTCGACAACCACGACATCGAACTCGCCCACCCCGGCGAGTAGGTGAAAGGCCCCGGCCCGTGGGGAAGCGCGCACTCTGAGCGGAGGTGCGCCCCCACGGGCCGGTTTCATTGCTAGGCAGGAGTGAGTAGGACATGGGACTGACCGCACGGATTCGTACGCGGGACGGATGGGCCGTATCGCACGCGGTCGTCACGGTGACCGACATGACGGGCACGCAGGTGCTGCGGGCCGAGGCGGACGCGGAGGGCGCCGTACGGGACGCGAACGCACTCGCCCCCGGCGCGTACACCGTGATCGTCACCGCGGTCGGGTACGCGCCCGCGGCGTCCAGCGCGATCGTCACGGCGAGCGGACGGGCCGAGATCGGCACCGTGACGCTCGCCCGCCAAGGCGGCACCGAGCTGCCGCCGCCCGGACCGTGGGCCATCGACCCGGCACACTCGTCCGTCGGCGCGGTGGCGCAGCACCTGGGTATCTCCAGCGTGCACGGACGGTTCACCGAGTTCGCGGGCACGATCGAGATCGCCCCGGACGAGGTGGCCAAGTCCCGCGTCGAGGCGGTGATCCAGGCCGCCTCCATCGACACGGGCAACGGCATGCGCGACGGCCACCTGAGGTCACCGGACTTCCTGGACGTGGAGACGTACCCCGAGATCACCTACCGCTCGACGGGCCTGACCCCCGCCGGCTCCGACCGCTGGACCGTCCACGGCGAACTGACCATGCGTGGCGTCGTACGGCCGGTGGACCTGGACCTGGCGTACCTCGGCACGGGTGGGGACCCGTGGGGCGGCACGCGGGCGGCGTTCCGGGCGACGACGGAATTGCACCGCGAGGACTTCGCCATGAATTACAACCAGGTCGTCCAGGCGGGCATCTCGGCGATCGGCACGACGCTGAAGGTGGAGCTGGACGTCCAGGCGGTGCAACAGACGTGAGGTGAGGCGCCTCACAGGGGCGCGGGGCTGTGACATGGTGCGGCTCCGCCGCGTGGGCGCGACGGGCCACAAAGAACCCGCACCCGAACAACCACCCTCTACGCTCCCCCTATGGCACCGAACATCGCGACGAACACCCCCGTATCCCGCGAAGAACTACTCGACTTCGTACGCCCCCGTCACCGAGCCATCCTCCTCACCCGCCGCACCGACGGCAGCCCCCAGGGTTCTCCCCTGACCTGCGGGGTCGACGACGCCGGGCGGATCGTCGTCTCGACGTACCCCGAGCGCGCGAAGACCCGCAACGCCAAGCGGGACGAGCGGGTCAGCCTGATCGTCCTGAGCGACGAGTGGAACGGACCCTGGGTGCAGATCGACGGGACGGCCGAGGTCCTCGACTCGCCGGACTCCGTCGAGCCCCTGGTCGAGTACTACCGGAACATCGCGGGCGAGCACCCGGACTGGGACGAGTATCGGGAGGCGATGCTCAAGCAGGGCAAGTCGATCATCCGGGTCACGCCGGTGAAGTGGGGCCCGGTCGCGACCGGGGGCTTCCCGGCCCGGCTGGCAACCCAGGACTGACCAGCACCTGTCACCCGCCCTCACTGCGGGCGACCATGGACTCGATGCCCGCGATCAGGGTCTCCAGGGCGAAGGTGAAGTCGCGTTCGCGCATCTCCTCGACCGTGTCGCCGCCGCGGGCCTCCATGAGGTCCGCGGCGCTCTCGAGGAGGACCGCGAACTGCGGCTGTCCGCTGATCGAGCTCATGGCCTGGCGGAAGTACTCGTCCTGCGTCATGCCCGCCGCGGCGCAGCGCTGCACGAAGTGGCCCTCGATGGTGCCGAAGCCGTACACGAACTGGAAGACCGCCGAGAGCGCGCCCATCTGGCCGTACGGCGGCAGGCCGGTGGTGCGGACCACCTGCTGGACGCGGAGCGAGAAGGCCATGGAGTGCGGGCCGATGTTCAGGAAGGTGCCGCTGAGCGGGGACACCCAGGGGTGGCGGACCAGCAGCGCGCGGTAGCCGGTGGCGAGGGCGCGGAGCTGGTCGCGCCAGTCGACGCCGGACTCGGGGTCGGGCAGCTCCAGTTCGCCGTAGACCGCGTCCAGGGCGAGTTCGAGCAGGTCGTCCTTGGTGTCGACGTACCAGTACACGGACATCGCGGTGACGTTCAGCTCGGCGGCCAGCCGGCGCATGGAGAACTTCGCCATTCCCTCGGCGTCCAGGAGTCGCACCGTGGCCGCGGTGATCCGGTCCCGGTCGAGCCCCGACGGCTGACCGCCGCCGCGCGCCGTGCCGCCCCGGGGCGCCTTGCCCTCCAACCAGACGCTGGTCCGCGCCGGGCGCTCGGCCCGGTCGGCTGCCCTCACCATGGCGCACCTTCCTCGGAACGGTGGATCCCTGATGCTTCACAACGGGGGATCCCTGATGCTGATGCTAAGCGCGCCTCACGCGGAACCTGCCATCGCGGGGTCTGCCCTCCCCCAGTACTTAACGTCTGGGTGGTACCCCCACCGCACGCCGTAGCAACGCCGCGGCCAGCAGTCCACCGAGGAGTACGGCCACCGCTCCCACCAGCTGGCTGGTCTCCAGTCCCGACGAGAACGCGTCCGTGATCCGCCCGCGCTCCTGGGCCGAGTCCGCCGACGCGAGCGCCGCCGGCAGGGAGGCCGCCGCCAGCGGAATCAGCGCCGCGAAACGGGAGTTGAGCACCGCGCCGAGCACCGCCACGCCCAGCCCGTTACCGAACTCGGCGAGCGTGCCGTTGATGCCCGCGCCCACGCCCGCCTTCTCCGGCGGGATCGCGCTCATGATGGCGTACGCCATGGCGGGGTTGGCCACCGCGCAGCCCGCGCCGATGAGCAGGAGTCCGAGGAGTGTGCCGCCGTACCCGTGCCCGGTGAGCGTCGCGATCGACACCAGCCCGGCCGACATCGCCACCATGCCGAGCGCGATCGACACCGGTGTGCCGAGCCGCGCCGTCCACTTCGCCGACAGACCGGAGAAGTTCAGCGCCACGACCGTGAGCGCGAGCGGCGCCGTCCGCAGTCCGGCCTCCAACGGGCCGTACCCCAGGACGAATTGGAGGTGCTGGGTGAGCAGGAAGAGCGCGCCGCCCATGCCGAAGGTGATGAGCACCGCGCCCGCGACGGCCCCGGTGAAACGGCGGTCGCGGAAGAAGTGCAGGTCGAGCATCGGGTACGGGATCCGGCTCTCCCAGTACGCGAACCCGGCCAGCACCACCAGCGCGAGCGCCGCCGTGGCCAGGACTCGGACCGACGCCCAGCCGTGCTCGGGGCCGGAGATGATCGCGTACACGAGCGCGGTCATGCCGATGGTGGAGAGGAGGGCGCCGAGGAGGTCGGGCCGGTCCCCTCGCGGATTCTTTGATTCCGGTACGAGGGCCACCACCGCGGCGAGTGCCAGCGCCGCCACCGGGAGGTTCAGCAGGAAGATCGCGCCCCACCAGAAGTGGTTCAGCATGAAGCCGCCGAGGAGGGGGCCGGCGGCGAAGCCGAGCGCGTTGACGGCGCTCCAGATGCCGATGGCCTTCGGATGCTCGTCGGGGGTGAAGATCTGCATCGCGACGGCGAGCGTGGTGGTCAGCAGGAGCGCGCCGCCGACGCCCATGCCCGCCCGTGCGGCGATCAACTGGCCGGTGGAGTCGGCGAGTCCGGCCACCAGTGAGCCGATGCCGAACAGGACGAGCCCCGCGATCAGCATCTTCTTGCGGCCGTAGCGGTCGGCCGCGCTGCCCGCCGTGAGCAGCAGCCCTGACTGCACCAGCGAGTACGCGTTGATCATCCACTGGATGTCGGAGGTGGCGGCGCCCAGCTCCTGGGTGAGGGAGGGGATCGCGACGTTCAGCACGGTGTTGTCGAGCAGCACGGTGAGCTGCGCGAGGCAGATGACGCCGAGGATCAGCCAGCGCTGGGGATGCCCTTGGGAAGTCGACATGCTGTACACCGTAGAACACTTCCTATACGGCGTACAACGAGCGTACGACGAGGTGATCCCGCACCCCACGCGCAAAGGGCGGTGGCCCGGAGCGGGATCGCTCCGGGCCACCGCCCCTCACAAGGGTCCCTCGGTCAGCTCGTCGGCTGCGTCAGGTCGTAGAAGGTGGCCGAACCGACCGTCACCTTCGTGTAGTTGGCCTCGACCCACGAGGTGATCTGGGAAGAGGTGCCGGTGCTGCTGCCGCCCATGCCGCCGCCGCTGCTGCCGCTCGAGATGAAGTAGTGGATCTTGCCGTCCGTCACGTACTTCTTGAACTGGGCCAGCGTCGGGGACGGGTCGGTGCCGTTGAAGCCACCGATCGCCATCACCGGCTCGCCGGTGGCGAGCTGGTAACTCGCGGAGTTCTGGGCGCCGATGGCCGCGGCCGCCCAGGTGTAGTCCCCCGCGTTCTTCTGCAGCAGCTTCTTTGCCTCGGAGGTGACGGTCGCGCCGTTGAGCAGACCGCCCATGCCACCGCCGCCCATACCGCCGCCTTCGCCACCGCCCATGCCGCCGGGCATGCCGCCCTGCTGACCCTGCTGACCGTTCTGGGTGGAGCCGTTGCCCTGCTGGTTCTGGCCGCCGCCCGGGAAGCCGCCCATGCCGCCGCCCGTCGGGGGCTGGCCCATGCCGCCGCCCTGCGAGCCGTTCGGGGTGGTGCCGTTGCCGCCCTGCTGGGTGTTGCCGCCGCCGGGGAAGCCGCCGCGCATGCCACCGCCGCCACCGCCACCGGGACCGCCACCCATCATGCCGGCGCCGGACGGACCGGCCGTCACGATGGAACCGGTGTGCCCGGTGTTCACGGTGGACAGCGTGTACGCGGTCGGACCCGCGACCGAGGCCACGAAGCTCAACCCGACCGCCGCGAGGGCGAGCTGACGGCCCAGTTTGGCCGCGAAGATCAGGCCGAGCGCGCCGACCAGACCGCCGACGAGGACCAGCCACTTCAGCCAGGGCAGGTAGTCGGAGGTGCGGTTGAGGAGGACGTATCCCCAGGCCGCGGTCGCGGTGACCGCGCCTGCGAGGGTCAGCGAGGCCCAGATCCTGGACCGCTCCTCCCACAGCACCGTCGCGCCCATGCCGACGACGGCCGCGAGGTAGGGGGCCAGGGCCACCGTGTAGTACTGGTGGAAGATGCCGGCCATGTAGCTGAAGACGACCATGGTCATCAGCAGCGCCCCGCCCCAGGCGAGGAACGAGCCACGGACCAGGTCGGTGCGCTTGGCCTTGCGCGTGAGCACGATGCCCGCGACGAACAGGATCAGCGCGGCCGGCAGCAGCCAGGAGATCTGGCCGCCGATCTCGGAGTTGAACATCCGGTTCCAGCCGGTCTCGCCCCACTGGCCGGTGCCCCCGGCTCCGCCACCGCCGCCGACGCTGCCGGTCTCCTCGCCGTTGATACGGCCGAGCCCGTTGTAGCCGAAGGTCAGTTCAAGGAACGAGTTGTTCTGCGAGCCGCCGATGTACGGGCGCGACGACGCGGGCCACAGCTCCACGATCGCGACCCACCAGCCGCCGGAGACGACCATCGCGACCGCCGACAGCCCCAGCTGTCCGAACCGCTTCTTCAGCGCCACCGGCGCGCAGACCGCGTACAGCACGGCGAGCGGCGGCAGGATCAGGAAGGCCTGCAGGGTCTTGGCGAGGAAGGCGAAGCCGACCGCGACACCCGCCCAGACCAGCCACTTCGTCCGGCCGTCCGCAAGCCCGCGGATCACGCAGTAGACCGTGACGGTCATCAGCAGCGCGAGCATCGCGTCCGGGTTGTTGAACCGGAACATCAGCGCGGCGACGGGAGTGAGCGCGAGCACCGCACCCGCGATCAGACCGGCCGCGGGGCTGAACCGGCGGCGCACGGCCGCGTACAGGACGCCGACCGTGGCGACGCCCATCAGCACCTCGGGGACGAGGATCGCCCAGGAGCTGAGGCCGAAGATCCGCACCGCCAGGGCCATCGGCCACAGCGAGGCCGGGGGCTTGTCGACGGTGATGGCGTTGGCCGAGTCGAGCGAGCCGAAGAAGAAGGCCTTCCAGCTCTCGCTGCCGGCCTGGACGGCCGCGGAGTAGAAGGAGTTGGCGTAGCCGGAGGCGCTCAGGTTGTAGAGGTAGAGCACACCGGTGACGACGAGCAGGCCGAGGAAGGCGGGGCGCACCCAGCTCGGGTCCTCGGGCCGGCCGCGCCAGACGCGGCGCGCGAAGGGCTGCTTGGGCTCACCGGACTGCGGGGCCGCGGTGGGTGCGGCGGGCGCGGCGGGTGCGGCGGGCTCTTCCAGGGCTCTCGGCGGCCCCACGGAGGGACTCGCGTCCCCGGAGAGACTCGCGTCCCCCTGATAGCTCGTATCGGACTGAGTGGTCATCGTGCGTCCCTCGGGTCGTGATCGTGCGGGCGCACCGCCTGCAGCTGCATGGTTGCGTCCCCCCAGGTGCGGTTCGCGGCGTCACTGGCGCGGAACTCGTCGGTGCCGTGCGTGTGGTGGTACGGAGATTGCGTGGCCGCCGGGCGCTGCGGCAGCGGCGGGTGCTGGTGGCCGTGGGCCGCCGTCGTGTACGTGGCCGAGACCGGGTGGTGCGAGGCCGGGTGGTGCGAGGCCGGGTGGTGCGAGGCCGGGTGGTGCGACGCCACCACCGTGGACGGCGTCTCGTCACGCCGGTCCGGGAAGACCCAGGCCCGGAAGAGCAGGAACCGCAGCACGGTCGCCGCGAGGTTGGCGGCGATGAGCACCGCCAGTTCCGTGGAGTGCGAGGGGTCGGCCGTCGCCGCGCTCAGGGCGGTGAGCGAACCGCTGGTGAGGGCGAGACCGATACCGAAGACGACCAGGCCCTGCGCCTGGTGCCGGACGGCCCCGCCCCGGCCACGCACCCCGAAGGTCAGCCGCCGGTTGGCCGCGGTGTTGGCGACCGCCGAGACGAGCAGAGCGAGCGCGTTGGCGATCTGCGAGCCCGAGAACGACCGGAAGGCGCTGTAGAGCACCAGGTAGAAGAGGGTGGACAGGGCGCCCACCACGCAGAAGCCGACGAGCTGGCGGGCCAGTCCCGTGGGTACGTCGGTCAGGTCACGGTCGCGCGGGTCGTCCCCGAACGGGCGCGCGAGCCGGTCGAGCGGCAGCGACCCGGTGGCGAGGGCACGGCCGACGCGCCACACGCCCTTCAGGTCGTCGGTCGCGGTCTTCACGATGTGGACCGTCGAGTTCGGGTCGTCGACCCAGTCGACCGGCACCTCGTGGATGCGCAGTCCGGCGCGCTCGGCGAGCACCAGCATCTCGGTGTCGAAGAACCAGCCGGTGTCCTCGATCAGCGGCAGCAGGACCTGGGCGACATCGCGGCGGATCGCCTTGAAGCCGCACTGCGCGTCCGAGAAGCGGGCCTGCAGCGAACCGCGCAGGATGAGGTTGTACGTGCGACTGATGAACTCCCGCTTGGCGCCGCGCACCACGCGCGAACTCCTCGCCAGCCGGGAGCCGATCGCCAGGTCCGAGTGGCCCGAGATCAGCGGGGCCACCAGCGGCAGCAGGGCGTTGAGGTCGGTGGACAGGTCCACGTCCATGTAGGCCAGGATCGGAGCGTCCGAGGCCGACCACACGGTGCGCAGGGCGCGGCCGCGACCCTTCTGCTCAAGCCGGAAGGACCGGACCTCCGGGATCTCCGACTCCAGCCGTGCGGCCACCTGGGGGGTGGTGTCCGTCGACGCGTTGTCCGCGACCGTGATGCGGAACGCGTACGGGAAGGTGCGCTTGAGGTGATCGTGCAGTCTCACCACACACGGCTGGAGGTCCTTCTCCTCGTTGTAGACGGGGATCACTACGTCCAGGACAGGCGTACCGGCATTTCCGGCCGGGAGGTGCTCCCGCGCCGGCAGGTTGCCGGGAGAAGAGTCGGTTCGCATGGGAACGACTCTGTTCAAGCCCCCTGTTGCACCCATGTGGTGGCACTGTGCTGCGCCTGTGAGTGCAGTTGCGCCTTTGTTTCCATCGTTTCCACGAGGGGTTCGACGGGGAGCGCGGGCAGGTGCAGGGTGAACACGGTCCTGCCGGGCATGCTGTCGACGGTCACCGCACCGCCGTGCGCGGACGCGACGGCCTGGACGATGGCGAGCCCGAGACCGGTCGAGCCGGAGGAGCGGGAGCGCGAGGAGTCGCCGCGCGCGAAGCGTTCGAAGACGCGCGGGAGCAGGTCGGGCGGGATACCGGGGCCGTCGTCCTGGACGTCCACGCACAGCCACGGACCGTGCCGGTGCACGCGCGCGGTGACCGTCGTACCGGGTGGGGTGTGCGTTCTGGCGTTCGCGAACAGATTGACCATGACCTGTTGCAGCCGCGCCGCGTCCGCCAGTACGAGCGCGGGCTCGTCCGGCAGTTCGAGGCGCCAGTTGTGATCGCGCCCGGCCGCCCGCGCGTCGCTCACCGCGTCGATGACGAGCGGTACGAGGTCGGTGTTGTCGTACTGGAGCGGGCGTCCGGCGTCGAGCCGCGCGAGCAGCAGGAGGTCCTCCACCAGCCCGGTCATCCGGCTGGCCTCGGACTCGATCCGGCCGAGGGCATGCCGGGTGTCGGGCCCGGTCTCCTCACGTCCGCGTCGGGTCAGCTCGGCGTACCCACGGATCGACGCCAGCGGCGTACGCAGCTCATGACTCGCGTCCGCGACGAACTGACGTACCCGCATCTCGCTCTGCTGGCGCGCGTGCAGGGCGCCGTGGATGTGGTCCAGCATCCGGTTGAGCGCGGCGCCGACCTGGCCGACCTCGGTGTGCGGGTCGGACTCGGACTCGGGGACACGCTCGTAGAGGGTGACCTCACCGGTGTGGAGGGGGAGTTCGGAGACGCGGGTGGCGGTGGACGCGACCTTGCGCAGGGGGCGCAGGGCGACACCGACGAGGACGCTGCCCGCGATGCCGGCGGCGATGAGACCGGCACCGGTGACGCTGATCTCGACGAGGATCAGGGTGTCGATGGTGTTGGTGACGGACTCGGTGGGGATCGCGACGTAGTAGGCGCCCCTGGCGCCTTCCTGGTACTTGACGCGGTACTCGCCGAGGCCGGGGAGGTCCACGCTGTGCACGCCGGTCCTCGAGACGGAGCCGAGCGCCGCCCGTTGGACCGCGGTGAGGTCCTGGGCGGTCATGCTGTCGAAGCCGCCGGTGCTGGCGGCCTTCTCCTTCTTGATCTTCGCCTCGGTGATCCCGCCGTTCTCCACGACGGCGGCGATCGTGTTGACCTCGTTCGGTCCCCGGGTGAGGAAGGTGAAGGGGTCGCTCGTCGCAGAGGCGTCTTCGCCGTTCCCGCCGTCCGGCGGACTGTCGGCCGGGCCCTCGCCGTCCGGCTTCACGGGGCCGCCGGCCGCCCGCATGGCGGTCTCGTCCAGCGTCCTGTCCAGCTGCTTGAACAGGTGCTGCCCCAGCGCGATGGTCGTCACCGTGCCGATCACGGCGCAGACCACGGCGATCAGGGTGACCGCGGAGACGACCAACCGCGTCCGCAGTGTGCGCGGCTGTCGTCCTCGCCTCTGCTTACGCGGCCGTCGTCGCCCGCTCATGACGCCGCAGGCTTGATCAGGTAACCGGCTCCGCGCCGGGTGTGGATCATCGGCTCACGTCCCGCGTCGATCTTCCGACGCAGGTACGAGATATAGAGCTCGACGACATTGGCCTGGCCGCCGAAGTCGTACGACCACACGCGGTCGAGTATCTGCGCCTTGCTGAGCACACGCCGGGGATTACGCATGAGGAACCGCAGGAGTTCGAACTCCGTGGCGGTGAGGTGGATGTTGTCACCGGCCCGGGACACCTCGTGGCTGTCCTCGTCGAGGGTGAGATCACCGACGACCAGCACGGAGTCGGAGCGCCGGTCGGCGGCACCGGAACGGCGGATGAGCCCGCGCAGCCGGGCCACGACCTCTTCGAGGCTGAACGGCTTGGTGACGTAGTCGTCGCCGCCGGCCGTCAGTCCCGCGATGCGGTCCTCGACGGCGTCCTTGGCGGTCAGGAAGAGGACCGGTACCTCGGGCAGCTCGCGCCGCAGCCGACCGAGGACGGTCAGCCCGTCCATGTCCGGGAGCATCATGTCGAGCACCACGGCGTCGGGCCGGAACTCGCGCGCGGTCTGCACCGCACCCGTCCCGTCACCCGCGCTGCGGATCTGCCAGCCTTCATAGCGAAGGGCCATGGACAACAGCTCGGTGATCGACAACTCGTCGTCCACCACCAGCACGCGGACGGGGCTCCCGTCCGGCCTCAGCAGTTCGGTGCGCCCCTGGGGCGAGGTCGTGGTCATAGCGGACACCTTGGCGGGGTCCTCTGAGAGCATGCTTTCGGGAACCTGTGATTTCCCTGAGAAACCCACAGGTGCCTCTCAGGGAACTCCTGGGAAGATCACGAGGTTCCCCGGGGGCACTCACTCAGGAAGCGATCTCGAAGAGGTGAGCGCCGTTCTCTTGACGTGCGGTCGGTGTGTGCGGACTTCGAGTGCGAGCTGGTGCAAGTTCAACGGCGAGGACAACCACGTCCACCTCCTGGTGAACTTCCCGCCCAACCTGTCTGGCGACTGAAACCCGTCGGCCGTCAGCCGTCAGCCGTCAGAAGAGTCCGTCCTGCGTCACCCCCATCCCCGCACCCCCGATCCCCCCGATCCCCCCGACTCCGAACTCCCTGACCGGCACGGTCACTTCGTGTTGATCCACGGCAGTCAACTCCCACCCCGTCATGAGCCGCGTATCGAGAACGACCACCCCACGCCCGGTCGCCAGATGCAGATCGGGCCCGGCGGCAGCAACCAGCTCACCGCTCACCTCACCACCCCCGACCAGCTCGCTCACGAAGCCGACGGCGGCCGGAAGACCCCGCAGCCCGAACACCCCGAAGTGATCCACGACCTGGAACGGCGCGCGCTCCAGGGACTCGGGCCAGCCGTCGAGCAGCCCCACACGAGCGTGCAGCTCCCGAATCTCGGCGACCCGCTCTTCCGCCCCCGGCAACCTCGCCCGCACCGCCCGCTTGTCGGCGTACGGAATCCGGTCCGGCACCTTGAGCGCGGCCCGCAGCAACTCCTCGGCCCGCCGGGCGGCCATCAAGGGCCCCTGCCCCAGCCAGCTGAAGGTGACGGCACCCTGCTCCAACAGCCGCGCGGACCCTCTCTCGACCCCGGTGATCCCGACCTTCACCATCCCGGGCCCGAACCACGCGAGATACACGCGGTACGGTCTCGGATCGTCGGCCATCGTGTCGGCGGCGACGGAGTGCGCCCGGTCCAGCCGCGCGCATTCCTCGCACCGGGCCCCCGTACTCCGCCCTGAGACGCCTGCCCGCACGGGGCACGCGTTACCCCGCGCCCCCACACACGTCCGTACGCCCCCGTCCACCACCCCAAAGGCCACCCGCTTCCCCCAGGACAGCGCACTGCCCCGCGCACCGCTCCAGCGCAACACCGGGCCGTCCGCCGACCACCGCAGCCCCGAACATCTCCACGCCTGTGCCATCACTCAAAAGCGTAGGGGCTGCCACTGACAACGGCGGCGGACGACCGGGTCCGCCGCCACCACTGCCGTCGTCAGACAACGGGCTCCGTCGCCTGCTCACCCCGCACGGCGACGTCGGTCACGACCGCGGGCCGCCCCCACCGCCCGGCACCCGACGCACCCCGGATGCCCGTCCCGCGCACCGCGATCCCTGACCCGCCACCCCCGCTCCGCGACGGGCCGACGCCCGGGCGGCTTGCCCCACCCCGCGAGATGGAGCACCCAGGTGACCACCACCCCGATCACCACGACCGCCAGCCCGCCCCACACCCCCAGGGCGTCCCCCACGCAGAGCCCCACTCCGCTCCACGCCGCCCCCACGCTGGCGATCCCGAACCCGGCCCACCCGGCGAGGGTGTGCCCTTCGTCGTGCTGATGTGCGCTCACGTATCTGCCTCCCTGGAAACGAGACGACCGAGACCACCAAGATGAACCAGATGAACGAAACAGAACAGAAGGCCATGGAAAAGCCCCGCTCCGATGATCGGAACGGAGCTCTTGCCTGTGCGCACTCAGAAGGGAGGCGAGTCCGGTTGGGAAGGTGCGCGATTGGCACCCTTGAGCAGGTTGATGATCCGCTCATGGGTGTCTCCGACTCGATCAACTACCTGCACTTTGACGAATACGTTCTCCACCTCGCTCATGGCCTCCTCCGTGAACCAGCCCAGGAACATCAACTGTTCCCCTGGGATAGGCCGGCCAGGTCCTATGAGGTCGAGGGCAAAATCTCGCCTGCTCAGGAGCGCTCGGCTTTCCATCGAGTCCACCGCCGCCTGATGGGTCATCCAGTCCGAAGAGTCAGCGGCACCGCCCCGGGCCTTCGCGGTGGACGTGTAGGTGACCCAGTAGCTCAGGTGCGTCGTAACAGCCACGTCCTGGCCGCCGTTGAACAAGTGGCACGCCCAAGCCAATCGGCTGTCCGGGGCCATGCCGTCAATGACGCGGCCGAAGTAGCCGATAGCGGGTCTGACGGTGCGCGCGTACTGGGCACGAGCCAGAGATGCCCCGCCCGTGGCGAGGACGGCCGCCGTCGCGCTCTGGATGTCCAGAAGCTTGAGCTTCCACGGCCAGTCACGGGTAACTCGCTGAGGGAGGTTCTCCCGGACCAGGGTGTAGCAGAGGAGCAACACCGCGAGCCCTACGAGTACCAGCAGGAACTTTGAGAACAGCCCGTTCCGGTGGACCACGCGCTGCGTCGTCTCCATGCCCCCACCCCAGTCGCCCCGCCTAGTTGATCAAACTCTAGGGAGCAATCTTGGATGGAGACAGAGGGCGTGGACGCTTGAGTACTGCGGCGCGCTGGGTGACGACTGTGAGAGCGCCGACACCCCGTTGCTGTACTTCCCTGCTGTACGACCCGAAAACGCCAGGGGCCCCGGATCTCTCCGGGGCCCCTGGTCTGTGTGCACTCGGCAGGATTCGAACCTGCAACCTTCTGATCCGTAGGCGCGTGCAGCACCATCACGAACCGCTCGCCTGCTGGAATCTGTCGGCTCGTCCACCCATCACGGGCGTGCCACGGTGCGCGGTTGTACGCCTCTGTTGATGTCAGCTACTGATGTCACGCAACATGTCCCGTTCGGGGGCGGCTGCTGGGTTGCGGTACTTCACTGCTGTACGCCTGCCTCTGGACTCGGCTCCGCGTGCGAGCAGGAGTACTCGCCTCGGATGGACAAAGCGTTGAAACGGGCCTCGTGCGTTGGTCGCCGCTGCGACGAGGGATGTGCCGGGGCCCGTTTCTGATGTTCGTCGATCAGGCCGGAGGCGTGTGGGGTGGGTCAGAAGCAGCCGGGTCCGATGGAGGGGTTGAAGCAGGCGTTGGAGCCGGGGCCGCCGTCGTTGGTGTTGGTGCCGGGGCCACCGAAGAGCGCGTCGTTGCCGGGACCGCCGAAGAGGGCGTCGTTGCCGTTGTTGCCGTTCAGGTTGTCGGTGCCGTTGCCACCTTCGATGCGGTCGTTGCCGTCGCCGCCGGACAGCACGTCGTTGCCGTCGCCGCCGCAGATGAGGTCGTTGCCACCGCGGCCGTCGACCACGTCGTTGCCGCCGAGAGCGAAGATCACGTCATTGCCGGAAGTGCCGATCAGGATGTTGTTGCCGTTGGTGCCGGTGATGGTGGCCGTGGCGGTCGCGCAGGTCAGCGCCGGCGCCGGAGGGGGCACGACCCCGATCGCCACCCCGAACGGGAGGTCGTCGACGGGGACGGTGGCCACGACGGTGTTGGTGGCGGTGTTGATCACGGACACCGTGTCGTCGTTGGCGTTGGTGACGTAGGCGCGGGTGCCGTCCGGCGACACCGCCACCTCTCGAGGCGCATCGCCGACGGGGATGGTGGCCACGACGGTGTTGGTGGCGGTGTTGATCACGGACACCGTGTCGTCGTTGGCGTTGGTGACGTAGGCGCGGGTGCCGTCCGGCGACACCGCCACCCCCTGGGGCACATCGCCGACGGGGATGGTGGCGACGACCGTGTTCGTGTTCGTGTTGATCACGGACACCGTGTCGTCGTCGGAATTGGTGATGTAGGCGCGGGTGCCGTTCGGCGACACCGCCACCCCGAACGGGAAGTCGCCGACGGGGATGGTGGCGACGACCGTGTTCGTGTTCGTGTTGATCACGGACACCGTGTCGTCGTCGGAATTGGTGATGTAGGCGCGGGTGCCGTTCGGCGACACTGCCACCCCGATGGGAGCATCGCCGACGGGGATGGTGGCGACGACCGTGTTGGTGTTCGTGTTGATCACGGACACCGTGTTGGCGCTGAAGTTGGTGACGTAGGCGCGGGTGCCGTCCGGCGACACCGCCACCCCCAGGGGCTCAAGGCCGACGGGGACGGTGGCGACGACCGTGTCGGTCGCGGTGTTGATCACGGACACCGTGTCATCGGCGCGGTTAGTGACGTAGGCGCGGGTGCCGTCCGGCGACACCGCCACTCCCCACGGCGCATCGCCGACGGGAACCGTGACCACCACCGTGTTCGTCGCTGTGTTGATCACCGACACCGTGTCATCGTTGAAGTTGGCGACGTAGGCGTAGGTGCCGGGCGGCACGGCCTGGGCGGGCTGCGGGGCCACCATGGGCAGGGCCAGGCCGGCCACTAGGACGAGACCTGCCACCAGCGCCCGCAGCAACCCACCCCACCACGAGCGACGCACTCGAAGACCAGGCGGCGCCGACGACGGGAGGGCCTCCTGCGCGCCCACCCCCCTCACGGTTTGACAGATAGTCACAGCAATCCTCCCGACCGGGCTGACAGAATGGACATATTATGACAGTTCGCCACATTCAATATGGCGGGGACACGCGACCGCCCCGACCATGGGCCGGGGCGGTCGCCTGGACGTTCGTGCGCCCCACCGAGACCGCACCCGGTCCGGTGCCGCGACTGAACCGGAGGATCCGGGGCACGGAGGCGGGCGACTGGACCCAGGCACGGTGAGCACGACGGGCCGGGAGGGGCACCCTCCGCCGACAATCACTCGGCAGGGGGGAGGCTCAGGAATTCGTTGATCCGGCGCAGGGTGGCGCACCCACAACGCTTACGCACGTGCCGTACGTGCCTGACGATCCCTCGGATACCCGTAAGGCATGTACGAAAACGGCCACTTGCCCTACATGCCTGCTGCCTCGCTGGCACCCGAGATAACCACGGTGCTGCTGATCCTGGGAGTGTCCGAGCGTGCCGTGATGGGGCTCATGGGCTGGTCGTCCACGGCCATGGCCGCGCGGTACCAGCACATGGTCGACACGGTCCGCACCAATATCGCCCGACAGGGCGGCGGACTCATCTGGAAGCCGGACGGAGCATGGCACGGACGACGACGATGACGGGCTCGCCGGGGCCCTCGTGAAGGCCCAACTGAGACGGAAACTGAGACGGAGAACGATGAAGGGGCGGTCCCAATCGGGCCCACCCCTTCATCTACCAGCGGTAGCGGAGGGATTTGAACCCTCGGTGACGGGTTACGCCACACTCGCTTTCGAGGTCTGTTCGTGCTGGTCAGAGCGTGATCCAGAGTCGTTCAGCCTTGTTCATCCTCGTACTCTCGGCCGTCGCGTGAACCGCTGTGGACGTCGTCGGACGAGGGTGAATGAGACGTCTGAGAACGTCGTTCACCTCCACAAGCCCACCGACCCCCCGACCGGCGAGACGGCGCCGACCGTGCTCACCGTGGTGCCGGACGCGCCGCCGGCGCCGCCCGTTCCCCTGTGGGTGCGCTCCGGGCGTGCGGTGAAGTCGGCCGTCACGCATGAGTCGACCCGGGCGCCGGTCCGGGCGGTCGCCCGGCACGGGTCCTACACGTTCAACGGGGGCCGGATCGTGGCCCGCCGCACCTGGGACGGCAAGACCGGCGCCCGCTACGAACGCATGATCCGCGCCGCCGAAGCCGCGGGGAATCTGGAAGCGGCGGAGGAGTGGGAGGAGCGCCTGACACGCTTCCGTGCGGCCCGCCATCACCGCCGCATGGACCTGCTCCACTCGCCCCTGGAAGCCGCCAAGGGCGTCGCGGTCGGCGCCGGTATGAGCGTCGGTGTGCTGGTCGCCCTCGGTGTCGTGATGGCGATCAACTCGGGCGAGGTGCGGGACGTGGTCACCCCGCTGTCCGCGACCATCGACTTCATCGCCCTGCTGATCCGGATCGTGCAGATCGTGTGGGGACCGGCGCTCACCATAGGCCCGTTCCTCGCGCTGCTGGCCCTGTGGTCGGTCGGCCGCAAACAGCACGCCGCACCCGCGTGGGCGCTCCCCGCGAACGTCCGCAACGGTGAGGGTGAGCCGATCACCCCGTCCATCGTGGTCAAGGCCCTGCGCGATCTCGGCGTCCCGGCCCTGCGCAACGCCATCAAGGAGATGGGCGACGCCGGCGCGTCCATGCTCGGACCGATCCGGATCGCCGGATGCGGTGTCGAGGTGGACGTGACCCTGCCCTCCGGGGTGGCGACGAACGAGGTGCAGCAGCGCCGCCGGAAGCTCGCCGAGAACCTGACCCGGCATGAGCACGAAGTGTTCATCACGATCCCGGAGGCGGCCCGCACGGTCCGGCTGTGGATCGCCGATTCCGGGGCGCTGGACGAACCGATCGGCCCCTCTCCGCTGGTCACCGACGAGACGATGACCGCGAACTACAAGACCGGCAAGGCCCCGTGGGGGCAGGACCTGCGCGGCGACGCCGCCGCGATCAGCCTGTATCAGCGGCACCTGCTGGTCACGGGCCTGTCCAACCAGGGCAAGACCGCCGCCCTGCGCGCCCTCGCCCTGTGGCTGGCGCTTGACCGGTCGGTGCAGTTCTGGATCGCCGACCTGAAGGGCATCGGCGACTGGGCCATGTTCGAGGGCATCGCGCAGGTACTGATCGAGGGCCCCTCCGACGAGCACGTCATCCAGGCGACCGAGATGGTCGAGGACGCGGTCGAGGAGATGAACCGGCGGATCGAGGCACGCCGCAAGGACCCGAGCATCGTGTTCGAGCCGCTGATCGTGCTGGTGGATGAGGCGCAGTTGGCGTTCATGTGCCCGGTCGTCGGCGACGACAAGCGGCCCTACGGCGGCTCCAAGGCCACGTCCCGGTACTTCATGGCCGTCCGCAAGGTCCACAACCAGGGCCGTGCGGTCGACGTGCTGATGTGGCAGGGCACGCAGGACCCCACCGACCAGAACCTTCCCAAGCTGGTCCGGGAAGGCGCCCACACCCGCGCCTCCCTCTGGGCACGGAGTCGCAGGCCCGGATGGCGCTGGGCGACAAGGCCGTGGACGGCGGCGCCGCCCCGCACCTGCTGCGCCAGGGTCTGGACAAGGGAACCCTGGTCGTCGCTTCGGACGGCATCACGATCCCCGCCGGGCAGGCGTCCATCACGGTGCGGACCCACTTCATCGACGAGGACCCGGCCAAGGGGGTCGCCGACCGGGCCAAGGCCCTGCGCGACGGCGTCACCACCCTGCGCGTGGTCGACCAGGGCGAGGAGCGGGACGCACTCGCGAAAACACCCTTTTAGGGAGGCGGGGAGGCACGCAGGTCAGACCGCTGAAAACCCCCTCCATACGCCTCCCGCAAGGGGGTGGCCCCGCCTCCCCAGATCAGCACCGGAAGGGATTCCGCATGTACCCCGAACACCCCGCCCACGGCCGGTACGAGACGGCCGTGGACGTCCACCACCCACCCCGCTCACCCCCGTCGTCGCCGCGCCGGCGCCCCTCGTGCCCATGCAGCCGGGCAACGTCCCGACCGTGGCGAGCATCGTCCTGCCCGACGGGCGGGTCGTCACCGGCTACGCCATCAACCCCACCCAACCCGAACCCCTCGCGGCCAAGCCGCCCGTCTCCCGCGCGGCCGTGAACATCGCGCTCGGGGGGATCGGGTTCGGCGCGGTCTGTGGCGGGCTCCTGCTGCTCACTACGTTCATCGCCGCACTCACCGCGCTCATCACCCAACTGATCACGCTGGCCGCCGTCATCTTCGGCGGATGGATCGCTGTGCAGATCTTCTCCGCGAACGGCTCCAAGGGCGGGACCACGGTCAACATCCGCAAGGCCGTGATCAAGCGCAACCACTTCCACGGCTGACGGTTCAGCCGCTCGCCGCGCCGGCCCGCCGACGGTCCCGGCGGTACTGGAAGTACGGCTCGCTCACCGCGAAAGCGGCCGCATACAGCATCCCGCCGAGCCAGGCCAGACCCGTCAGGAAGTGCAGGACCACGACCCCCGCCGCGTAGAACGGCACGTTCCGGCAGAACACCCACAGGTGCCGCGTCCACGGCCGTCCTGCCCGCTCGCCCACCACACCGACGGGCTCCCTCGCCTGCTCCTCCATGCGCCGCTCCCCCTCAAAGAGCACACCTGCACATTCAACTGCCAACCACGCCAAGGGCGACCCCGCATCTCGCCAAAGAACTGGGTCGCCCTTGCCAACCAGCACCCGCCAAAGGAACTGGAGACATCCAGCATGACCCAACCCACCACCCTCCCGCGAGCCTTACCGCCGGAAGATCCCGCCGGGAACGATCACCAAGTGAAAGGACGGCCGCTATCACGCAGCCGCCTACGTCTACCGCCCCGACGGCACGCGGACCCGGAAGTTCGTCTACGGCAAAACCCGTTCCGAAGTCGCGGACAAACTGACCGAGTTGCAGGAGCTGACCCGTCAGGGCATCCCGGCCGCGTCATCAACGATGGCGTTCGGCGACTACCTGACGTACTGGTTGGCCACCGTTGCCCCGGAGCGGCTGAAGCCAGCAACGCTCAACAGCTACGAGGGTCTCTCTCGGCTCTACATCCGTCCCGCCCTGGGCAAAAAGCGGCTCAACCGGTTGTCACCGACGGACGTGCGACGGTTCCTGACTGAGTTCAAGGTCGCCTGTCTCTGCTGCTTGCGGGGCGCCGACAAGGAGCGAGCCGAGGACAAGCGGGTCTGCTGCGCTGTGGGCCGCTGCTGCAAGCGTCGGCCGTCGGCGCGCACGGTGCAGTACATCCACGCGGTGCTGAGGTCTGCACTGCAACAAGCGATGCGAGAGGAGCTGATCGCGAGGAACGTCGCTCGGATCGTAGAGACACCGACGGTTGACAGCCAGGAGGTTCGTCCCTTGGACGCGGCAGAGGTCCGGATGTTGCTCAAGGTCGCCCAGCCCCACCGCCTCTACGCGTTGTGGCTGTTGCTCGTATCCACAGGCTTGCGACGTGGGGAGGCTCTCGCCCTGACGTGGTCGGACATCGACCTCACCGCGGGAACACTCCGGGTCCGGCGGAACGTGCAGCGCATCCGGCGGGAACTCATCTTCGGCACTCCCAAGACGAAGCGCTCCGTGCGCACGATCTCACTGCCTCAACGCTGTGTGCGGGCTCTCACCGCACACCGCGAGCAGCAGGAACGCGAGCGCAAGGTCGCGGGGGCGAAGTGGAAGCCCACACCGGGGCAGCCAGCCGGACTCGTGTTCACCACGACGACCGGGGGTGTCACGGACCCAAGGGGCCTGAACCGGATGCTCACGATCTTGTGCCGTGACGCACGGGTGCGGCGGGTGCGGGTGCACGATCTGCGACACACATGCGCCTCTCTGCTGCTCGCCCAAGGCGTCGACGCCCGCACCATCATGGAGACGCTGGGCCACAGCACGATCACGATGACGCTGGACACGTACGCGCATGTGATGGGGACGGCTCTGCGGGCTGCGTCCGATCGGATGGACGACGTGTTGGGCCCCGACGTTTCCGAAGATGATCCGGAAGGCGAGAGCGCAGCCTGATCGGCGCAATCCGGGGACGTTGATGTCACCCGTTGATGTCAAAGGCCCCGCCGGTTGAACCGGCGGGGCCTTTGACCTGTGTGCACTCGGCAGGATTCGAACCTGCAACCTTCTGATCCGTAGTCAGATGCTCTATCCGTTAAGCTACGAGTGCTTGTTTTGTTTTTTTCCTGCTTCGTCCCGCTACCCGGGCTTTCGGCCCGCTCGCGGCGACAGGAAGAACATTACATGACTGCCGCCGCCATGTGAAATCCGTTTGCCGCACCCGTTGTGAGCTGGGCAAACGTGCCTCAGCAGGGGGTAACACCGAAGCCCCGGTCCAGGTGGACCGGGGCTTCGGATCTTGTGGCGGAGGCGGAGGGATTTGAACCCTCGATGGGCTTTAAGGCCCAAACCGCATTAGCAGTGCGGCGCCATAGACCGGACTAGGCGACGCCTCCAGCACAACCCCCCGCGCGAGCGCGAGTGGTGCGTGCAGATGATGACACAGCCGAGCGGGCTGTCACCAATCGGCTCCTACGGTACTAGGCAGGCGGGTCGCAGGGCAAAGCCGTAAGAGCCGTGGCGGCCCGCGCAACCGCGCGGCACGCGTGGCGTTAGTCAGGTCATGTTCCGTAGTCAGGGTCAGGTCATGATCCGTCGTCTCGTCCTCGCCGTCACCGCGTCCGCCGCCGCGGTGTCCGCCGTGCCCGCCATGCCCGTCGCCGCGTACGCGTACGCGGAATCCACCCCACCACTGACCCCGGCCCAGGCGGAGGCGCCTCCGCCGGTCCGTGCCGACGACGCGGGGGACCGGCTGACCGTGACCTTCCGCGACGCGGGAAGCGGTGCGGATAGGACGGACGGGGCGGACGGAGCGGACGGGACGTACGAGCTGCGGTGTCATCCCGCCGGCGGCAGCCACCCCGGCGCGGCCGAGGCCTGCGCGACGCTGGACCGGAGGACCACCTGGGGCAAGGACCCCTTCGCTCCGGTGGCGCCCGGCACGATGTGCACGATGACGTACGGCGGTCCGGCCACCGCGCATGTCTCCGGGACCTGGGCCGGGCGCCCCGTCGACGCGCGGTTCCACCGGGCCGACGGGTGTCAGATCGCGCGCTGGGACGCCTTGGTGCCTCTGCTGCCGGACACCCGTTCATAGGCGGCGCACGGCTCGGTCACGGTGATGTCATGGATCCGTGGAGGGAGCCATCAGGAAGCGAAGAGGGATCGACGAAGTCGAAATGCGCGGTCACAGCTTCTGCGTCTCTTCTGCGTGCGACCTCCCTCTCATCCGGCGCCGCCGGCGCGACCTCTGCCCGTAGACTCCCTCGCGTGACACGCTGCGGGACGGTTGGCAAGATGGCCCTCGCGGTCGGCAAGGTGCGGTAACAGGGAGGAAGCGTCTCGTGAGCAGCAGGCCATCCCGAGGCGCTGCTCGCCTCGCAGCCATACTGGACGCGCTGCCCGATGCGTTGGTGCTGGTCAACGCCAATGGGACCGTCGTCAACGCCAACAGCATCGCCCTGGAGGCCTTCGAGGCCCCGGGCACGGCTCTGGTGGGCCGGGGGCTGCTCGATCTGCTGCCGCAGTTCGACTCCCGGCTGATCCCGGGATCGATGCGGCGGCCCGAGACCATCGACCAGAGCGGGCGGACGAAGCCGACCCGGATGATCGCGCGCCGGACCGACGGCAGCGAGTTCCCGGTCGAAGTCACCAGCGCGAATCTGGAGAACGGCCAGCAGGCCTACGACAGCTACGGCCCGACCCCTGACGAGCTGCTCATGCTCGTCGTACGTGATCTGTCCGGCACCGTCGATACCGAGGCCGAACTCGCGCGTTCGCAGCGCCAGACCGAGATGATCCTGCGGGCCGCGGCCGAGGGTGTCGTCGGGACGGACACGGACGGGCGGGTCGTCCTCGTCAATCCGGCCGCCGCTCAGATACTCGGTTATCGGGCCAGCGATCTCGGCGGCCAGGACCTGCACGCCCTCATCCTTCACTCGCGCGCGGACGGCGAGCCCTTCGCGTACGAGGAGTCGCCGCTCGCCGACACCCTGCGCTCCGGGCGCAAGCACCGGGTGCGCGGGCAGGTGCTGTGGTCCAAGGCCGGGGACCAGGTGCCGGTCGACCTGACGACCGCGCCGGTCCGGGACGGGGATCAGCTCGTCGGCGCCGTCATGACCTTCACCGACCGGCGGCCGTACGACACCCTCGCGGAGGAGAAGGACGCCGAGGCGACGCGGCACGCGGAGGAGCTCGCGCGGATCGCGGACGAGCACGCGGCTGAGCTCGAGGCGCTGCGTGAGACGCATGCGGCCGAGCTGGCCGAGGTGGGCGAGCGGCACGAGGAGGAACTCGCCGCGGGCGACGAGCGGTACGCGGCACTCGGCGAGCGCGAGAAGGACCGGTACGAGGCGCTGACCGCCCGGCACGAACAGCTCCTCGCCGTGCTCGGGCAGTCCCTGCGTGGACCGCTCGACCAGCTGCGCGGCGAACTGTCGAAGCTCGCCGCCGACGACGCCGGACAGCTGTGGCCCGAGGCCAACCAGGTTCTGCACCACCTCGCCGCGGGCTATTCGCGGATCACCACTCTGGTCGACAACGTGCTCGGCTATCAGCGGCTGGACGCGGGCGCCGAGGACATCGTCCGTACGAAGGTCATGCTCGACGCGGTCGTCGCGGCCGGTGTCGACGGGGCGGTCGAACTGATCGGGCCCGGACGCGTGCAGTTCGCCGTGCACGCGCCGCCCATCGAGGCCGAGGTCGACCCGCAGCGGCTCGCCACCGCGCTCGCGCATCTCGTCGCGGACGTGGCGGGCGTCGACGCGACCGGCAACGCGCCGGTGTCCGCCGGCGGCTACATGGACAACACCGTCGTCGTGGCGGCGGCGCAGCGCGGCGAGGTCGTACGGATCGAGGTGCGCGGGCCGTACGCCGGGGGAGACCCGGTGCACGAGCCGATCGTGCGCGGGATCGTGCGCGCGCACGGCGGAGTGCTGCAGACGCACGAGGTACCGGGGATGAGCGGCAGCGCGTTCGTGCTCGAGGTGCCGATCGGGGGCGGAGCCGGGGCGGTCGCGCCGTCCGTGGAGGCCGAGGCCCAGGTCCAGCCCCAGATCGAGCCCCAGGTTCATGGCTCGACCGGTGCCGAGGTCGCCCTGCCCGAGCAGGCCTCGCATCAGAGCGGTGGCAGGCGCCGGGCCCGGCGGTCCTCTGTGGACGCCTTCCTGGAGAGCGAGGTCGCCACGGAGCTGCCGACGGCGTCCGATGCCGGTGCGGCCGCTCCCACCGGGCGGCGCCGGCGTCGTATGGCCGCGGAGCAGGAGACCGGCGCGGAGTCGGTGACAGCGGATCCGGCGGTTTCGGCGGTTCCAGCGGTTCCGGCGGCTTCGGCCGTAGCGATTCCGGCGCAGGGGTCGGGGGGCGAGGGCTCCGGTCACGGCGACGGCTCCGGTGGTACCGGGCGCCGACGCGGACGGCCGAGTCCGGCCGAGGGCGTCGGCGACGGTGTCTCCGAAGGCGCGGTCGTCATGGCGGCCGAGCACGCGGCGGGGACCGCGGCCGTGGGTACGGGGCTGGGCGGGACGGTGCCTCCGCAGGGGGTGCCCGTGCCCGCCGGGCGGCGTACGCGGCCGGACGGCGAACAGCATGCGCTGCCGCCCGCGTTGCCCGCGGCTCCCAGCGCGCCGCATACTCAGCCGAATTCTCAGGGGGGACCGGAGGCCGGTGTCTCCGCCGAAGGCGCCGGTGCGCAGCCGAACGGGCGGCGTCGGCGTGCGCTGGCCGCGGCGGCCGACCGCGCTGCGGCGCCGCAGGACGGGGGCGCCCGCCCGGTGTTCGCCCTTCCGCCTGCGGAGGCGGACCGCTCACCCGAGTACGTCCTGGCCCAACAGCAGGCCCAAAGGGCCCAGCAGCAGGCTCTTGAGCAGGCGGGCGACGCCATCGGCAGCGGCGCCGGCCACGACCAGAGTGACGAAGGCCGTCACGACGCGATGCCGCACGACCAGGCCGACGATCACACCCCGCCCCAGCCGCACCCCGTTTCCAACCCGACGGGCCGACGCCGCGCACGCCAGGCTCCGACGGTGGCTCCGGTGCAGTCGGATGCGGTGGGGACCTCCCCGCAGCGCGTCCCGGCGCAAGGCGTCCCGGCGCAGGCTGTCCCGGCGCAGGCTGTCCCGGCGCAGGGTGTACCGGCTCAGGGTGTACCGGCTCAGGGTGTACCGGCACAGCCGACCCCGGTGCCGGGAGTCCCTGCACCGGCCGCCGCGCAGGCCCCGGCCCCGGCTGCCCAGCCCTGGCCCACCCCGGGCGCCGACGACACCTCCGGCGCCGGGACCCCCGTACAGCCCGGAACCCCCGTACAGCCGGCCGCGCAGCCCGGCGTGCCCGCGCAACCCGCGCCCCCCGCCCCGGCGGCCACCCCACAGCCACAGATGCCCGCCCCCGCCGCGCCCCTCCCCCCGGAGCGGCCCACGCCGCCGCAGCCGCAGCGGGCCGCTCAGCCGCTGCCCGCGGAGGCCGCCGCGCCGGTCGATCCCAACTCGACGCAGGGACGCGCGATCAGCGTGCGGACGCTCGGGCAGGGCGTCCCGTTCAGCCGCCAGGCCGCGCCGAACCAGGGACAGCCCCAGGCACAGGCCGCCACGCCCCTTCCGCATCAGACCAACGGCTCCGGCCGTCGCCGCAAGCTCGGTACTCCCCCCGAGCCCGCCGCCGAGCGCCCGGAGACCGCGGCCCGTCCGCATCCGTCGGCCGGGCAGGCACCCGGGCCCAGGCTGCCCGGAGCCACCGAGGGCGCCGGACGGTCGTACGCCATAGGAGCCCCGGACAAAAACGCCGACGAAGGTCCCGAGCCGCTGGACGGTCCCGGCGGCGCGGTCGAGGTCGCCGATCAGCCGCAGCCGCGGCCCCTGGACGACGAGTTGCCGCCGGAACCGCTGGACAACCCGCGACGCCTGCTCGTGTGGCCCGCGCCGGACGTGACGACCCAGCAGGCGCTGAGCGACCGCGGCTACCGGCCCGTCATCGTGCACTCGCGCGAGGAGGTCGACGCGCAGATCGCCGCGTTCCCGGCCGCGCTCTTCGTCGACCCGCTGACCGGTCCGATCACGCGTACGGCACTCCAGTCGCTGCGGCAGGCCGCCGTCGCCGCCGAGGTGCCGGTGCTGGTGACGGCGGGACTGGGGCAGGCGACGCGCGAGGCGGCGTACGGCGCCGATCCCGCCGTGCTCCTGAAGGCGCTGGCGCCGCGGGACTCCGAGCAGCACCCGCCGCGCGTCCTGCTCATCGAGGAGCACGCGGAGATCGCGCTGGCACTGACCTCGACGCTCGAACGGCGCGGTATGCAGGTCGCGCGGGCGTCGACGGACGCGGACGCCGTGACGCTGGCCTCGCAGATGCGGCCGAACCTGGTCGTGATGGATCTGCTGCAGGTACAGCGTCGTCGTTCCGGGATCGTCGACTGGCTGCGGGCGAACGGGCAGTTGAACCGCACCCCGCTCGTCGTCTACACCGCCGCCGTCGACCGGGCCGAACTGCCGCGGCTCGCCGCGGGCGAGACGGTCCTGTTCCTCGCCGAGCGCTCGACGAGCGTCGAGGTGCAGGAGCGGATCGTCGACCTGCTCGCACGAATCGGTACGAACTGAGCGCGCTCACCGGGCGGTGAGCCGTCGTGCCACCGCCCGTACACGCTCGACTGGAAGACGGTTTCGATACGTCGATGAGCTGCGCGTACGCCGATGCGCTGTCCATACACCGGAGCGCTGTCCGTACGCCGGGCGGGGAGCCGTGGGGCGGGCACCCCGCCCGGCGTACGGGGCCGTGTCAGAGCTTCGTCACGTCCAGCTCGCCCTCGGCGTACTTCCGGCGCAGTACCTTTTTGTCGAACTTGCCGACGCTTGTCTTCGGGACCGACTCGATGATCGTCCAGCGCTCGGGAAGCTGCCACTTGGCGATCTTGGCCTCCTCGGCGAGGAAGGCACGCAGCGACGCGAAGTCGGCGGTGGCGCCCTGCTTGAGGACGACGGTGGCGAGGGGTCGCTCGCCCCACTTGTCGTCGGGGACGGCGACGACGGCGGCCTCGGCGACCTCCGGGTGGGACATGAGGGCGTTCTCCAGGTCGACGGACGAGATCCACTCGCCGCCGGACTTGATGACGTCCTTGGCACGGTCGGTGAGGGTCAGGAAGCCGTCGGGGCTGATCGTGCCGACGTCGCCGGTCTTGAGCCAGCCGTCCTCGCTGAACTTGTCGGCGGGACGGAGGACTTCGGCGCCCTGGCCGCCGTAGTACGCGCCTGCGATCCACGGGCCGCGCACCTCCAGCTCGCCCGCGGACTCGCCGTCCCAGGGGAGCCGCTCGCCGCCGGGGCCGGTGAGGCGGGCCTCGACGCCGGCCGGGAAACGGCCCTGGGTGAGGCGGTACGCGAACTCCTCGTCCGGGTCCACGACACCGGCCGGCGGCCGGGCGATCGTGCCGAGCGGCGAGGTCTCCGTCATGCCCCAGGCGTGGCAGACCCGCATGCCCAGCTTGTCGAAGGCCGCCATGAGCGAGGGCGGGCAGGCCGAGCCGCCGATGGTGACCTGGGTGAGGGAGGAGACGTCCCGGGGCTTGGCGTGCAGCTCACCGAGCAGGCCCTGCCAGATGGTGGGGACGGCCGCGGCGTGCGTCGGCCGCTCGGTCTCGATCATCTCGGCGAGCGGCGCGGGCTGGAGGAAACGGTCCGGCATGAGCATGTTGATGCCGGTCATGAACGTGGCGTGCGGCAGGCCCCAGGCGTTGACGTGGAACTGCGGGACCACGACCAGCGAGGTGTCCTGGTCGGTGAGCCCCATCGACTGCGCCATGTTGACCTGCATGGAGTGCAGGTAGATCGAACGGTGGGAGTAGATGACACCCTTGGGGTCGCCGGTCGTGCCGGAGGTGTAACACATGGCCGCGGCGGCGCGCTCGTCCAGCTCCGGCCAGTCGTACGTGGTCGGCTTGCCCGCGATCAGCTCCTCGTACTCGTGCACCCGCACGCTCGCTCCGGCGAGCAGCGACCGGTCGCCGGGCCCCGAGACGACCACGTGCTCGACCGTCTGCAGATGAGGGAGCAGCGGCGCCAGCAGCGGAAGCAGCGAGCCATTGGCGATGATCACGCGGTCGGCGGCATGGCCGACGATGAAGACGAGCTGCTCCGCGGGCAGGCGGAGGTTGAGCGTGTGCAGCACCGCCCCCATGGAGGGGATCGCGTAGTACGCCTCCACGTGCTCGGCGTTGTTCCACATCAGCGTCGCCACGCGGTCGTCGCCCTCGATCCCGAGGTCCTCGCGCAGGGCATGCGCCAGCTGGGCCGCCCGGGCCCCGATCTCGGCGTAGGAGCGGCGCTGCGGCTCTCCCTCACCTGTCCAGGTGATCACCTGCGATGTGCCGTGGATGACCGACCCGTGGGTCAGGATCCTCGAAATCAGCAGCGGTACGTCCTGCATCGTGCTCAGCACGGTGTCCTCCCGGGGCGACATTGCCTACGAGGCGGTAAGGGTTGCGCTGATTCTGCGCACATACCGTTCGGTATGTCACTAGTTCCGGGCGATCGATCAGGTTACAGGGCCCACCGGGGGGCACCACAAAGGCTCAGGGGCACCGACAGGCTCCAGGAGAGGTCACCGCACAGGCTCGAGTAGAGGTCACCGCACAGGCTCCAGCTCAGGGTCCTCGCGCAACTTGCTCAGCGCCCGCGACACCGCTGACTTGACCGTCCCGATGGAGACACCGAGCACCTCCGCCGTCTGCGCCTCGCTCAGGTCCTCGTAGTACCGCAGTACGACCATCGCCCGCTGCCGCGCCGGCAGCTTCATGATCGCGCGCCACATCGCGTCGTGCAGCGCCTGCTGCTCGGCCGGGTCCCCGGCGGGCATCCCCTCCGGTTCCGGCATTTCGTCGCACGCGAACTCGTCGACCTTGCGCTTGCGCCACTGCGACGTCCGGGTGTTCAGCAGCGCACGCCGTACATAGCCGTCGAGCGCCCGGTGGTCCTCGATCCGCTCCCACGCGACATACGTCTTGGCCAGCGCGGTCTGCAGCAGGTCCTCCGCGTCGCTCGGGTTCGCGGTCAGCGACCGGGCGGTACGCAGCAGCACCGGCTGACGGGCCTTCATGTACGACGAGAACGACGGGTATGCCGCGTACGGAAGGGTCCGCGTCGCGACGTTCGCAGCGCTGGTGCAGACGAGTGTGGTCATGGCTCCACGCTAGGAGTGCCCCCTACTCTTTCGGATCGGCCGCAGGTCCCGAAGCCGTGTCCCCCTCAGGTTGTAGGAAGGGGGTTGACCCCACCTCCTGAGGGTGGATGAGCGGCGCCTGCACCCTGAGGGTTCATCCCTGAGAGACGAGTACCGGGGTAGTACACCTCCTACTCCTCCCCTGTTCCTTCCCCCGTTCCTTCCCCCGTTCCTTCCCTTATTCCGTACCCAGGATCAGCCCCGACGTGGGGACCCCGGTGCCCGCGGTGACCAGGGTCCGGCGGGCGCCCGGTATCTGGTTCACGGACGTGCCGCGCAACTGTCTTACCGCCTCCGCCACCCCGTTCATCCCGTGCAGATACGCCTCCCCGAGCTGCCCTCCGTGCGTGTTCAGCGGCAGCCGCTCCGCGGCGACGAAGTCCGCGGCCTCCCCCGGCTCGCAGAACCCGAACTCCTCCAGCTGCGACAGCACGAACGGCGTGAAGTGGTCGTACAGGATCCCCACGTCGATGTCCGTAGGGGCCAGCCCTGAGGTCCGCCACAGCTGCCGCGCCACCACCCCCATCTCCGGCAGCCCGGTCAGATCGTCCCGGTAGAAGCTCGTCATCTGTTCCTGCGCTCGGCCCGCGCCCTGGGCGGCCGCCGTGATCACCGCGGGCGGGTTCGGCAGATCACGGGCACGCTCCAGGGAGGTGACCACCAGCGCCTGGCCTCCGTCCGTCTCCTGGCAGCAGTCCAGCAGCCGCAGCGGCTCCACGATCCACCGCGAGGCCGCGTGCTCGGCGAGCGTGATCGGTCTGCCGTGGAAGTACGCCGCCGGATTCGTCGCCGCGTACTTCCGATCCACCACGGCGACATGGCCGAACGCCTCGGGCGTCAGTCCGTACCTGTGCAGATACCGCTGGGCCGCCATCGCCACCCAGGAGGCAGGCGTGAGCAGCCCGAACGGCAGGGACCACCCCAACGCCACCCCTTCCGCCGACGGCTCCCGCTGCTGCACCCCGGCACCGAACCTCCGTCCCGACCGCTCATTGAACGCGCGGTAGCAGACCACGACCTCGGCCACCCCCGTCACCACCGCGAGCGCCGCCTGCTGCACGGTCGCGCAGGCCGCCCCGCCTCCGTAGTGGACCCGCGAGAAGAAGGACAGCTCTCCGATCCCGGCTGCCTGGGCGACGGTGATCTCCGGGCTGGTGTCCATCGTGAACGTGACCATCCCGTCCACATCGGCCGGCGCCAGCCCGGCGTCGTCGAGCGCCGCCCGCACCGCCTCCACGGCGAGCCGCAGCTCACTGCGCCCGGAGTCCTTGGAGAACTCGGTGGCGCCGATCCCGACGATCGCCGCCCTTCCGCCAAGGCCGTCCCTCGTCCGTACGCTCACGACACGGCTCCCGCCGGGGAGGAGGGGACCGGGGCGCCGGCCGTGACCGTCACGGTCACCGCGCCGGTGACGTGCTTGCCGATGCCGTTCGCCCCGACGACCTTCACCGTGACGGTGTCGCCGCCGAACTCCTCGACCGTGCCGGTCAAGACCATGGTGTCGCCGGGGTAGTTGGGCGCCCCGAGGCGTATGGCCACCTTGCGGAGAGTCGCGCTCGGGCCGAAGTGATCGGTGACGTACCGCCCGACCAGCCCATTGGTCGTCAGGATGTTCATGAAGATGTCCGGCGAACCCTTCTCCCTCGCCAGCTCCGCGTCGTGGTGCACGTCCTGATAGTCGCGCGATGCGATGGCCCCGGCGACGATCAGCGTGCGGGTGATCTCGATCTCCAGCGGTGGCAGCCGGTCACCGATCCTCAGGTCCGCCGTCACGACTCCCCCTCTCCGCGCTCTCTCCACTCACGATCAACTGACCCAACTCCTGCAAGACTTCACTCCCACACCCCAGATACGCGTCCAGCTGTCTTCCCCACAGGAAGTGCCGATGCACGGGGTGCTCCAGGTCGGCCCCCGTCCCGCCGTGCAGATGCTGGCCCGTGTGCACGACCCGCTGCCCCGCCTCGGACGCCCACCATGCGGCGGTCAGGGCGTGCGTCGCGTACGCGAGCCCCTCGTCGCGCCGCCATGCGGCCTCGTACGCCGTCACCCGTATCGCCTCGGTGTCCATGTACGCGTCGGCTGCCCGAAGCTGGACCGCTTGCTTGGCGGCGAGCGGGCGCCCGAACTGCTCGCGTGTATTGGTGTGCTCCACGGCTCTGGCCAGCGACCCCGCGCACACTCCGGCCTGCAGCCCCGCGAAGGCGGTACGGGCGGTGGCGAGCACGTCGTCATACGTGCCGTCGTCCCACGTGTCGTCGTCCCACGCACCGTCGCCATACGTGCCTTCGCCATACGCGCCGTCATCGCCGTCGTGATGCGCGCCGCCGTCCCCACCCAGCGGCTCAGCCGGTGTCCCGTCGAGGGTCAGCCGACCTGCCGACCAGGGCGCCGTCAGCTCCACCGGCGCGCACCGTGCATCCGCGGTCCGCGCCAGCCACAGTCGACGCCGGTCGTCCGCGACGAGCACGTGGGTGGCGTCCCGCAACCACGGCACCACGGGGACAGTTCCACTCAACCGCCCCGGCGCTCCCCTCCGTACCTCTCCGGCCCGCACCGCGCCCGGCTCGAACACCGCCCCGCACACCACCACCGTCCCGTCCCCGATCCCGGGCAGCAGCCGCTCCCGCTGCTCCGGTGAACCGTGGGCGGCCACCGCCAGCAGCCCGTACACACAGCTCGCCGCGAACGGAACCTGGGCCGTGGTCCGCCCCTGCTCCTCCAGGAGGAGCACCAGACCGAGAAGCCCGGTGTCCTGCACGGCCGACACCAGCCCGGCCGCACACAGCGCCTTCCACAACTCGACGTCACTGCCGGTCCCCGCCGCGGCGAGCCGCTCGTGCGTGGAGAGGTCGCCGAAGATCCGCGCGGCCAGATCACGGGCGGCCGTCTGCTCCTCGGTGGGCGTGAAGTCCATGTCAGCACTCACCACCTTCCGCACGTCCACCGAGGTCACGTGAGTCACCGCCCCGGAAGACCGGCAGCACCAACTCCTCGTCACACCGCTCGAATTGGAGTCGCACGGGCATCCCGATCCGCACCTTGTCGTACGGCACCCCGATCACGTTGCTCACGATCCGCACGCCCTCGGCGAGCTCGATCAGAGCGACCGCGTAGGGAGGGGAGAAGGCCGGGAAGGGCGGATGATGCATGACCACGTACGAGTAGACGGTCCCGTCGCCGCTCGCCTCGACCGTGTCCCACTCCAGGCAGCCGCACGCGGCGCACCCCGGCAGCCAGGGAAACCGCAGGGCCCCGCAGGCGCCGCATCGCTGGATCAGCAGCTGATGCCGCCCGACGCCCTCCCAGAAACCCGCGTTGTCCCGATTGACCACTGGGCGGGGGCGCCTGACGGTCGGCTTCCTCCGCGTCGGCGCGTATTTGAGGATCCGGAACCGATGGGTGCCCGCAGGCTCCCCTCCCGCTCGTACGTCCATCCGCGTCGTGACGAAGTGCCCCGTGCCCAGCTTGGTCGTCTTGCGCTCGGAGACCGACTCGATCACGGCGTCGAAGGTGATCTCGTCACCGGGCCGCAGCGGCCGCAGATACTCCTGCTCGCAGTCGGTGGCGACCACGGAGGTGTACCCGGCGTCGTCGAGCAGCCCGAGCAGCTCCTCGTACGCGTCCGAACGGGCGACGTGCCCGGAGAGGCCGCCCATCGTCCACACCTGGAGCATGGTGGGCGGCGCCACGGCGTCGGGTCCCTCATACGCCGGATTGGTGTCGCCCATCGCCTCGCACCAGTGCCGGATCATCGGCTCGTTGACCGGGTCCTTGCCCATGCCCGCGACGGCGGCCGCGCGCCCCTCGTACGCCTTGAGACGCATCCCCCACTCGTCACTCACGTCGCTCACCGCCGCCCCCTCATCATCCCGAGCCGCATGGTCGCCACGATCTCCCGCTGCACCTCGCTCACCCCGCCCCCGAACGTGTTGATCTGCGCCGCCCTGTTCATCCGCTCCAGCTCGCCGTCCCCGAACATCCCCGGCGAACCGGAGCGCACCAGCGCATCCGCTCCCACAATTTCCTGACACATTCGGTACACCGCGACCGCCGATTCGGTTCCCACCACTTTCACGCCGCTCGCGTCGCCCGGGGCCGGCCGACCGGCCCCGACATCCCCCACCAAACGCCAGTTGAGCAGGCGTGATGCCGCCAGCCGGGCATGCACCTCGGCCAGCCTCGAGCGCACCCACGGCTCGTCAACCCGACGCCGACCCGTCACCGGATCGGGGGTGAGCGCCGCCTCCAGCGCGGCCGCGTAGAAGTCCTCCGCCTGCATCCCGATCGCGGCAAGCGCGACCCGCTCATGGTTGAGCTGGTGGGTGATGAGACCCCAGCCGCCGTTCTCCTCCCCGACGAGATGCGTGGCGGGGACACGGACGCCGTCGTAATACGTGGCCGTGGTGGTCAGCCCGCCCACCGTCTCGATCGGCGTCCAGGAGAACCCGGGCGCGTCCGTGGGCACGAGGATGATCGAGATGCCCCGGTGCTTGGGCGCGTCGGCGTCGGTGCGGCAGGCCAGCCAGATCCAGTCGGCGTTCTGGGCGTTGGAGGTGAAGATCTTCTGCCCGTCGATCAGCCAGTACTCACCCTCCGGCTCCGCGCCCTCCGGCACCGCACGCGTCCGCAGCGAGGCGAGGTCCGTCCCCGCCGAGGGCTCCGAGTACCCGATCGCGAAGACGAGGTCCCCGCTCAGGATGCGCGGCAGGAAGTACTCCTTCTGCTCCGGGCTCCCGTACTCCATGAGGGTCGGCCCGACGGTGTTCAGCGTGACCATCGAAACCGGCACACCGGCCCGGTACGCCTCGTCGAAGAACACGAACTGCTCGTCCGCGCCGCGCCCTTGCCCGCCGTACGCGACGGGCCAGCCGAGCCCGAGCATCCCGTCGGCGCCGATGCGGCGCAGCAGGGCACGCCGCCGCCCGGGGTCGTCGGCGGACGGAGGCCCCTCGGGCATCAGGTCCCGGAAGTACGCACGCAGCTCGGCGCGCAGCCGTTGCTGGCGCTCGGTGGGGGCGAGGTGCACGGCGGCGGCCCTCCCGGACCTCGTACGAACAAGGGTTTCTGACTGTCCGTCAGACAATGGGGACTGTCAAGGTCACCGGACACCCGTGCGCAGGAGACGCACGGCAGAAGGCGGCACTCGCACGGCACCCGAAAAAACGTCTGCGCGACGGCACCGAAGTACCGCCGCGCAGACGCGTTACACCCCAGAAAGCACACCCCACACGGTGTTTCACGGCCGAGGAGCCCGATAAGGGCGCATCGACCTCCGACTCACCAGAGGTCGGTGAAGTTGACGACGGTGTTCGACTGGTCGATGGCCGTGAACGCGGAGCGGTTCACCTGAGCCGTGTTGCTCTGGTTCGAGGCGCCGGAGCCGACCGCCTGCTGCTGCGTGGTGGAGGAGTTGCCGCTGTTGTCGTGTCCGACCCCGCTGCCGCTGACGGTTGCCACGCCTGCGTTCGATCCGTTGTCCGCGAAGGCGCCGTTGTCTGCCGCCGCGACACCCGTGAAGAGGGCGGCGGCGAGGGGCAGGGCCGAGACAGCGGCGAGAACACGGGCAGTACGGATGCTTGCCATGTGAATTCCTCCAGAACCAGGTGTACAGAACCAGATGTACGAGCCAGATGTACGAGCCAGTTGCACGAGCTAGACGCACGCACCCGTGCGCACCGGGAAGTACGGCTTGTTCCAAGGCAGTTGGCCGACCGCCTCAGCGTTGTTCACGACGTCGCGAGTCCAGACTTGCCCATCGAATCCCCGGCGAACCACCCCGGAAGCTCTGATTCCCCCTCAAGCGTGAGGACTTGTCGATAAACACCCTTCGTGACAGCAAAACCCCAGCTCAGCCTGGGCCGGGCGACTCAATCCCAGGCGCCGCAAGGGGTGAAGCGTTCCGCCACATTTTCGGCCAATATCCCCCGGGGCCCCGGTGAGCGCCCACGTGCCAGGCGCACCCTTCCTTTTTTCGAACACTCGTACGAAAATAAAGGCATGGCCACCACCGACCGGCAGGCCACGACCGTGGCCCTGGCCCACGCCCTGTCCGCCGCCGAGCGCGGCCTCGCGGTGATCCCGCTGTCCCGGACGAAGCTCCCAGCCCTGCGTTCCCCCCACCGCGCCGCCCCTCACCACGACGCCCCTCACCGCGACGGCCCCGACCACCCCACGACACCCGCCTGCCACGGTGAATGCGGCCGGTTCGGACACGGCGTTTACGACGCCTCGACCGACCCCCGCCGCATCCGCGAGCTCTTCGCCGCCGCTCCCTGGGCCACCGGCTACGGCATCGCCTGCGGGCTCGAACCGCACCACCTCATCGGCGTCGACCTCGACACCAAATCGGGCACGGACTCCTCGACTGCCCTGCGCGAGCTGGCCCTGCGCCACCTGTTCACGATCCCGGAGACCGTAGTCGTCCTGACCCCCAGCGGCGGCCGCCACCTCTGGCTCAGTGGACCGCCGGACGTGGTCGTCCCCAACTCGGCCGGCCGCCTCGCCCCCGGCATCGACATCCGCGGCGCCGGCGGCTACCTGGTCGGCCCCGGCTCACGCACCGACCACGGCGTGTACCGCACGGCTCCGGGCACCGCGCAACTGCCGCCCGCGCCCTGCCCGCGCGCACTTCTGCGCCTGCTCACGCCTCCGCCCCGTACGCACCACCGCACGCCCCCTGCGACCGGCCAACACGGCCAGGGACTCGTCCAGTTCGTGCTCGCCGCCCACGAGGGCCAGCGCAACACCCGCCTCTTCTGGGCCGCTTGCCGCGCCTACGAGAACGGCATCGGCCCGGACCTCGTAGACCCTCTGGTCGCCGCGGCCCGGAGCGCGGGCCTCAGCGAACGCGAGGCCCGCGCGACGATCGCGTCGGCCGCGCGGATGACGGGGCGAGAGACGGGCGGATGACAGGGCGTCGACCCCAGCCTTCGCACCCGTAGTTCGCCTCGAGATGGTCGCTGCGGTCCTCATCAGCGGCCGGTGCGTTCTCAGGAGTAGAAGCCAAGCCAGTACTCGTCATGACCGCATGCGAAGTCATTCGGGCGGTCCACCCGCAGCACCTCATACCGGGCAACAAAAACGTCCAGGGCCTCATGGAGCGAGCAACCGAGATGCTCACGGAGCGTCTCGATGCCGCGGATGATCTGCTTGGCGAGGATCTGGTCATCAGCGACGTCGACTGCGCCACCATCGGTCATGACCGTGATCGAAGTCGATCGGTACCTCGTCTGCAAGCGAATTCGCTGCCGCGGACCACTCGACAGGAGGCCGTGCCCCAACCGTGCCCGATCGAGCGGGAAACCGCGGCGCCCAACGGACACCCGCAGGCACCGCGCAACACGACGGCCCCTGACCGATTGACCTGGTCAGGGGCCGTCAAACCTGCTGCGGTGGGTGTGGGATTTGAACCCACGGTGACATCGCTGCCACGACGGTTTTCAAGACCGGTCGCCACTGAGCCTCGAAGTTACCCCTGGCCAGCACCTTGGGGTCACTGGGTAGTCAAGGGGGCTCATCCTGGCCGCAGGATGGCCGCGAGGTCGGGTGCAGTTCAGGGCTGTACGCGCTCTGCGGCGTGAGCGTTGTCGTCCTTGGCCTGGGCTCGAGTACCGGGGGTGACACAGACGAGGTCGCTGGGTTGAGCCTCACGCCACACGAACCCAGATTTGCACGTGGGGTCGGTGGCGCTGATCCGGCGCTCTGCTGCGTGAGCGTTGTCATCCTTGACCTGGGCGCGAGTACCGGGGGTGACACAGACGAGGTCGCTGGGGGCAGCCTCACGCCACACGAACCCAGATTTGCACGTGACCGACACTGAGGGCAGCTCCGGGACCGCCCCCGCCGCAGTTGGCAGCATGATGCTCCCTGCCACTGCAACTAGAACAGCCGAGGCAACGGTGATCACGCGAGGACGCTTGAGAATACTTGCCATGCTTCGTACTCCCTGTCGTGGGATTTCGGGACTCTCCATCCCGCGTACTCGAACGGTGCACTGACTTGAGAAGACCGTGACCGGGCAGCATCATCGTGGTGCGACATGTACGCAGGGCCCTGACTCCCGAACTGGAGCGCCTCTGCTGTCAGATGAAAGTCGTGCGGCCTGACCAATCACTTCCGCGTATGCCATTGCGATAGCCATAGCGTGCAGACGGTTTATTGGAGATTCCTGCCTCTCCCTACCGGGTCCTGATGCTCAGCATGGCACTTCACTCTTTTGGGTGCATCTTGAGTGATCTGCGAGCGCAGTGCACAGATTCCCCGGTGCTGACAGGCTTGCTGGCCTGTGCGCGTGTCCTCAACCGGCCTTTCTTACGTCACGGTTGTCATCTACACGCCCGGTCGGCACCGCCGAGACTTCGACTGCGAACGCTTCCGTGCGGGTGCTGGCGCGGCCAGCCTTCCCGGCCTCCCCTTCGTTCATGGCGCGCTTCACAGCGCCCACTCGGGCCCTCAGTTCCGCTCGGCTGCGTCCGGCACAAGCCGACTCGTGAAGCCCGCGTCGCGCAGACGCTCGTACGCGGCGGCCACGTCGTCGGGGATGCGCTGCTCAATCATGAACCCCTGCTTGGGGTAGACCATGAGCCGCTGCTGAGCGCCGACCAACATGTCGATCACGAGGCGCGCGTCCTGGATGGAGTCGACATACTCAATCATTGCCATGGGAGTGGACGTGCTCAGCCACTCAACTTCGGGCCACAGTTTGCGCGCCGTGGCGTAGGCCCGGCGTTCCTCGTACGGTTTGCTGACCAATAGGACCGACGAGACGGGGACGCGCCGTGCTTCTAGCAGTGCGCGAGAGAAGCGGATGTTCTCTCCCGTGTTCCGGGCGTGCGGCTCGACGAGGATCGCTTCTCCGGAAACTCCCAGCTCCACCGCTCGCTCGCGGTTAGTGCTCAGCCTCCCCCTGCGGCATGCGGTCACGCGTCGTAAGGCTGGTCGCTCCGGTGAACACGATCAGCGGCACCATGCCGCGGTGGTAGAGATCAGCGGTCGTGTCCGCCACCCCGAGATCGTGGCTGCCGAGCCCGATCGCGACAGAGCATGGGCGCACCTCATGGCCCATCTGCTGGAAGTCCCAGAGCCGTTGAGCGTCGGCCCATGCCTGCGCTGAGATCACTTGCTCTCGCCCTCCGCTTTCGCTGAGTCGGGAACCTCGAAGTCGTAGGTCCATGCAAAGCGCATTGCAGCATGAACCCCGATCGCGAATTCCACCACGGTCCCGTCTGCGGTGAAGGTAGTGCGGTGGAGTTCCACCACCCACTCGTCGGGCGAGAGTTGGAGGAGCTGGGTTTCCTCAGCCGTGGGGACGCGCGCAAACAGCGTCTCCCGCATGTGGTCGATCTCGTATCCGGCGTCGTACAGGACGCGGAAACCGCCGCCTCGCCCGGCTGGGCCCGGCGTGGGGTCGACGATGCGTGTCCCTTCCACGTGCTCGGGACGGTAGTAGCTGGTCAGAGTATGGGTTGGTTGCGAACCTTCCTTGACCACACGCGCACGTGCATAGACGTCGGCACCCTCATGCAAGCCGTGCGCTTTCGCCACGATGGCCTGGCGGGGAGTGGCCCGAGCGGGCGCGCGCGGCATGCGTGGCGCTGGTGACCGCTTCCAAGGCCAACGACAAGGGCAGCTTGGGTGTCCGGCTACTGACTGATCTGCGCGATCACGTCATGGTCGGCATCGATCGCCTGCCCACCGTCGCCATCCTGGACCGGCTCAACGCCCTGGACGACGCCCCGTGGGCCGATCTGCACGGCAAGCCGCTCGACAACCGGCGCCTGTCGAAGATGCTCGCGGAGTACATGACGGCCGACAACGAGCCCATCGGCTCCCGCAACATCAAGACCGCCGGGAGCGTCCTCAAGGGCTACTACGCCGCCGATCTCTGGGACGCATGGGCCCGCTACTGCCCCCCACCCCCGGAAAGTCCGCTACCTCCGCTACCCGGCACCGAAAACATGGTCTGACCTGCGACAACGGGGTAGCGGCAACCGCCACCGCGACCCGCTACCCCGCCGCTACCGCTGCCCCTTCCCGCTACCTCAAACAGGCCCCTGACCTGCGCAGTAGCGGCGGTAGCGGACTTCCTGGAAGGGCCGAACGGCCAGACACGTCGAAGGAGTCACCACCTTGGCCAGCACCAAGATGCTCAAGCTCCCCGAAGTCCTCGAAGAGATCGAGATGAGCCGCGCAGCCTTCTACCGGATGCGCGCCCGCGGCAAGGCACCGAAGCTCATCAAGCTCCCGAACGGGCAGCTCCGTTGCCGTCGCGGTGACTTGGACGCGTGGTGGGCCGAGCACGAGATCGCAGCCTGACCGTTGACCATCCCGAAGGGACCCTGCCAGGCGACGGGGTCCCTTCTCCATGAGGGAGCACGATGCACAGCTATGACGTGCGCGTTTGGAACATCCGCAAGCGCCCCAGCAAGGCCGCTCCGTTCCAACTGCGCTGGCAGGTGGACGGGACGGAACATCAGGAGAAGTTCGCAACCAAGACGCTCGCG
Source organism: Streptomyces sp. SD15 (assembly GCF_054462255.1). Taxonomy (NCBI): domain Bacteria; kingdom Bacillati; phylum Actinomycetota; class Actinomycetes; order Kitasatosporales; family Streptomycetaceae; genus Streptomyces; species Streptomyces sp. SD15. The sequence goes on from NZ_JBTLMO010000004.1 coordinate 144,750, forward strand.
GACGCCCGCCGCGCGGAGCTGTTGACCGCGACCCGCACGGGCGAGCCGTTCGACACGGAAACCGGGCTTCCCGTCTCGGAGATGCGCGAGCGCAACCGCACGAGCTGGTACGCCCATGCGCACGCGCACGCCGCGCGGAAGGCCGACCGCAGCGGCAAAGCACCGCGCGAGCATCGCAGAGAGCCTGACCATCGCCACGATGGCCGTGTGCCCGGCGGGGAAGGGACGCCCGGCTGACGAAGTCCTACGCCGCGCGCTCTACCAGTGGGGATTCAACGCCGGCCGCCATGGCCAGGAATTGCCGGAAGCCGAGGCCAAGGCGCTGGCGTGGGTCGAGCGCTACGCGCCGGCCGTGGTCGACCTCGACAGTGCCAAGCGCATGCGCACGGTGCTGGAACACCTGGCCAAGCGCCAGGACGGCAAGCCAGCCGCCGCGAACACCTTCCGGCGCCGCCGCGCTGTGCTGAGCAACTGCCTACGCCTGGCAGTCGAACACGAGTTGCTGCCCGGCAATCCCCTGCTCCGCGTCCACTGGGAGACCCCCAAGGCAGTGGAGGAACTGGACGTACGCAGCGTGGCCACTCCCGCACAAGCACGGGCGCTACTGGACGCCGTCCGCGCGCAGGGCCCGCGCGGTGCTCACCTGGTCGCGTTCTTCGCCTGCATTTACTACGCCGCGATGCGGCCGGAAGAGGTGTCCATGCTGAGCCCTGACCAGTGCGACCTACCCGAGGAAGGGTGGGGTCGGCTCATGCTCGCCGGCGCCCGCCCGCAGGTGGGTTCCGCCTGGACCGACGATGGCAAGCCGTACGAGGAACGACAGTTGAAGCACCGGGCCCGCCGCGCGGTCCGGCCCGTGCCCATTCCGCCGGTCCTGGTCGCCATCCTGCGCGCCCACCTCGAAGCGTTCGGCACCACGGCCGAAGGTCAACTGTTCAGCGCGGTACGCGGCGGTCCGGTCCGCTCGCAGGAATACGGCGCGGTGTGGAAGGAGGCTCGCAGGAAGGCGCTCACCGTCGCGCAGGTGGCCTCTCCGCTGGCCGCCATCCCGTACGACCTACGGCACGCCTGCGTGTCGTTTTGGCTCCGCTCCGGGGTGAGCCTTGCCGAGACGGCACGGCGTGCGGGGCAGAGCGTCGCCGTCCTCCAGCGCTACTACGCCAAGGTGTTGGACGGCGAGGAAGCCAAGATGAACGCCCTGATTGAGCAGGGGTTGGCGGAGCAGGAGGAGGATGCCGACGGCGCGTGAATCCTGGCCGCAGGTTGGCCGCACGCACTGGTCAGAGGTGGGATACCGCCGAATCAAGGTGAGACACGGTGCACGCACAAGGGGTGCCTCTCTGGAGAGTGGCACCCCTTGTGACCTGCGAGCCTCTGACCTGCTGCGGTGGGTGTGGGATTTGAACCCACGGTGACATCGCTGCCACGACGGTTTTCAAGACCGTTCCCTTAGGCCGCTCGGGCAACCCACCCCGCGCCGCCCACGATTGTTGGTGGCGCGGGGACAAGACTAACCGGTCAGCTGTCGCCCTCGCGCTGTCCGAGGGTGACCTCGGCGGTCTGGGTCTTTCCGTCGCGCGTGTACGTGAGCTTGACGACGTCGCCGGGCTGGTGGGTCCAGATCTCGCCGATGAGGGTCGGGCCGCTGTCGATCACCTGGTCGTCGAGCTTGGTGATGACGTCGCCGGGCTTGAGGCCGGCCTTGTCGGCCGGGCCGCCGGAGGTGACGGCGGCGGAGCCGCTCGCGCCTTCCTCGGTGATCTTCGCGCCGCCGGTGCCCTCTTCGAGGGAGACCGACGCGCCGATCACCGGGTAGACCGGCTCGCCCGTCTTGATCAGCTGCTGGGCGACGTGCTTCGCCGAGTTGATCGGGATGGCGAAGCCCAGACCGATCGAGCCGGACTGGCTCGTGTCGCCCAGGCCGCCGCCGCTCGTCGACTGAATCGCCGAGTTAATGCCGATGACAGCGCCCTGCGCGTCCAGGAGGGGGCCGCCGGAGTTGCCCGGGTTGATCGAGGCGTCGGTCTGCAGAGCGCTCATGTACGAGGCCTTGCTGCTGGCGCTGCCGTCGCTGGAAGCCACCGGGCGGTTCTTGGCGCTGATGATGCCCGTGGTCACCGTGTTGGAGAGGCCGAAGGGCGCGCCGATCGCGATCGTGGAGTCGCCGACGGCCACCTTGTCGGAGTCGCCGAGAGCGAGCGGCTGAAGGTTCGACGGGGCGTTCTCGAGCTTGATGACCGCGACGTCGTAACCCTGTGCGTGGCCGACCACGTCGGCGTTGTACTTCTTGCCGTTGGGGAAGGTCGCGGTGACCTTGCCGCCGTCGACCGCGTCCGCCACGACGTGGTTGTTGGTGAGGATGTGGCCCTGCTTGTCGAAGACGAAGCCGGTGCCCGTGCCACCCTCGCCGCTGCTGCTCTGGGCCTCGATGGTGACCGTGCTCGGCAGCGCCTTGGCGGCCACGCCCGCGACGGTGCCCGCGTCGCGCTTGAGGGTGCCGCCACTGTCCGCGGCGGAGACCGTCGTCGAGTCGGTGGAGTCGTCGTTGTCCTTGGCCAGCGAATAGCCGATGCCGCCGCCGACGCCGCCCGCGACCAGTGCGGCCGCCAGGATCGCGGCGACCAGGCCGCCGCGCCCCGACTTGGGCTTCGGCGCGGGCTGCTCGTAGGAGGAGCCCCAGCCGCCGGCTCCCGAGCCGCCGCCGTCCGCGTACGACGGGGTGGCGGGCGGCGGAGGCGGCCAGCCTGCCTCGGCGGCGGAGGCCGGTGCCCCGGCGCCGTATCCCTGTGGGTCAGGGGTTCCGGCGCCCACGGACGCGTACGCCGACTCGGGCTCCTGCACGCCGGGGGCGCTCGGAGGCACCGCCGGGATCGGAGCGGTCGGTGCGCCCTCTCCGGGCGCAGCGGTCCGCGCGGAAGCAGCGGGAGTTTCCACCGGCACAGGAGGTGCGGACGGGGCCGGGGGGACTGCGGTGCCCTCGTTCTCGGTGCTCACAGCTCTTCTCCTCGATCCACGGCTGTTGTTCTCGGTCGCACTCGGTCACGCTCACTCACGCTTGTCGATGGCCCGGCGCGATTCAGCTGTGCATGTGCTTTTGTACGTGGTCAGCTTTTCCCACGGGACGTCAGGGCACCATAAACGGTGGCTGTGGGTCCTCGACCATCCTTTATATCGGACCTTTCGGGCGTAACAGATAAATTCCTGGCGTCTCCCACCCCACGCCTGCCCCGCGGCGGTGGCACCATGACGCGGTGACCCACGCACGACAGCACCCGATCCAGGTCGTCGCCCATCGCGGAGCCTCCGACGAGGCCCCCGAGCACACCCTGGCCGCGTACAAGAAGGCGATCGAGGACGGTGCCGACGCCCTCGAGTGCGATGTCCGGCTGACCGCGGACGGACACCTCGTGTGCGTCCATGACCGCCGGATCAACCGTACGTCCAACGGCCGCGGAGCGGTCTCGGCCCTGGAGCTCGCCGAGCTCGCGGCGCTGGATTTCGGCGCCTGGAGGAACCGCGACGAGGCCCCCGACTGGGAGTACGGCCCCGGAGACCCCGAGGACACCTCCGTCCTCACCTTGGAGCGGCTGCTCGAACTCGTCGCCGACGCTGGTCGCCGCGTGGAACTGGCCATCGAGACCAAGCACCCCACCCGCTGGGCCGGCCAGGTCGAGGACCGGCTGCTGTTCCTCCTGAAGCGCTTCGGCCTGGACTCCCCGGAGAGCGCCGCCACCTCGCCCGTACGCGTCATGAGCTTCTCGGCGCGCTCCCTGCACCGCATCCGGGCCGCGTCCCCGACGCTGCCGACGGTCTATCTGCTGCAGTTCATCTCGCCCCGGCTGCGCGACGGGCGACTGCCCGCGGGTGTCCGGATCGCAGGCCCCTCGATGCGGATCGTGCGCAATCACCCCGGGTACATCGAACGACTGAAACGAGCCGGGCACCAGGTGCACGTATGGACCGTGAACCAGCCCGAGGACGTCGATCTCTGCGTTGAGCTGGGCATTGACGCCATCATCACCAACCGCCCGCGCGCGGTACTGAGCCAGCTCGGCCGCTGACCTCACCACGCCTGCGCCGGAGGCGCATCGCCAAAACACAGAAGACCACCGTCGAAATCCAGCCAGCTGATGACAGGGAGTGCCCCGGCGCGTTCGGTCCGTATTCGATTGTTACGAGTGCGTCAGGACACGTGGATCGGCCGGTTTCCGGTCCAGGCCGAAGGGGCATCCACACCGTGGCGTGGGGCAAAGGAGGTCTCGGGGGTGGCGTTGGTGGTGGCACAGGAGGTGCCCACGTCGTCGAGCATGGCCGTACCCCATGGCCCTGCGGGCGTGGGGACAGCAAGGCATCGGATGCGGGATCAGCTGCGCACCGGTGGAGTGGCGGAATCGGTCATCGACGATGCCGTACTGATCCTTTCCGAACTGCTGAGCAACGCGTGCCGGCACGGCAGGCCACTCGGCGACGCGCTGGCGGGTGACGGCGACGTCCGGGCCGCGTGGCGCGTCGACGCGGCCGGAAGACTCATCGTCGAGGTGACGGACGGCGGTGGTCCGACCCGCCCGGTTCCGGCCACGCCCTCGGTCACCGCCCACGGCGGCCGCGGGCTGAACATCATCACAGCACTGGCCAAGGACTGGGGCGTACGGGACGACGCCCCCGGAGAGGTCACGGTGTGGGTCGTCGTCCAGGAAAACGTGGACGACTCGGCGGGCGGGTACCGACATGACGAGTTCGCTACGCGCGTCACGCCGCCGCCCCCGCGACGGCCACCGCACATGCCGGACGCGGGGATACCCGAGCTGGACTTCGCGGACGCCTTCGACGACCTGGACTGAGAACGACCTGGACTGAGAACGGCTTGGACTCACAAGGGCTTGGACTCACCAGGGCTTGGACTGAGGACGAGTCCGGCTGAGACCTACGGCTGAGAAAACGACTGGGCCCGAGCCCTACTCGGGCCAAGAACTACTCGGGTCGAAACGTATGAGCTGAGGCGCCTTGTCCACAGGTTCCCGTCCGCCGTCGCACGAACGGCTAGGCTCGCGCCGTACGAGACGAGCCGTGATCGGGAGACACCCACGATGGCCAAGAAGCGACCCCAGACGAAGGCCAAGCAGCCTCAGATCAGCGACGGGGCTGAAGGAAACTTTCCGGTTGTCGGCGCTCGCGAACCCTGCCCCTGTGGCAGCGGCCGCCGCTACAAGGCCTGCCACGGCCGAGCGGCCGCGCACGCGGTGACCGAGCTGGTGCAGCGCCCCTTCGAGGGCCTGCCGGGCGAGGCCGACTGGATCGCGCTGCGCGAGCTGGTGCCCGCCGCGACCGTCGAGCTGAAGCTCAAGAAGAGCCTCCCCGAGGGTGTCCCCTCGGTCACGCTCGCCACCGTCCTGCCGATGGCCTGGCCCGCGCTGCGCCGCGACGACGGCTCGGTCCTGCTCGGTCTGCAGAACGACACGGCGTCCGGCGACATCAGCCGAGACCTCGCCGACACCCTCCAGCGCGCGCTCACCGCGACGCCCGGCACCCCGGTCCCGGGCCGCCGCGCCCCGGCCGACGGCCCGCGACTGCAGGAGCTGCTCGACCCCGAAGGCACGTTCGAGCCAGTTGTGCACGCGGGCTTCGAATTCTGGGTCCCGGACGCCGAGCACTCGACACCCGAGGTGGCCGCCTCCCTGGAGCGGGCCAACGCCGCGGCCATCCCCACCGTGAAGCTCTCCGGCGTCGACGCGGCGTACTGGTGCGAGACCCCGGACAAGAACCACCTGCGCTGGGTCATGCCGTACCCCGAGGAGCAGCTTCTGGACGCTCTCGCGCGGCTGCACGCGGCCGGTCGGTCGAGCCTCGGTGAGGGCACCCGCCTGGTCGGCTCCTTCCGTGCGCACGGGCTCACCGTGCCGGTCTGGGATCTGCCGTCCGGCGTCACGGCCGACGACGTCGAAAAGCCGGCGGCCGAGTTCGCCGAGCGCCTCGCGACCGCCCTGGCCACGGACGCGCCGCTGACCGCGGACGAGCGCCGGGCCCGCGGCGGCCTCACCAACCGACAGGTCACACTCAGCTGACACACAGGACAGGAACTGACCGACCAGTCAGCTGGTCGGGGTCTCACGGAACAAGTGACCCCTGTCACAACTCCCGGTCGTGACAGGTAAATCCCTGTCCGAATAGCCGAGATCGAATTTGCGAACCGCCGATCTCTTGTTACCGTTCGAGTAGCCCGGTTGCTGGTGCATCCCCCGTCGCCAGCAACCGGGTCTTTCCATGTACGGATCCACGTACGGATCCATGTGCGGTTTCTGTATGGATCCCCGGGTGACGTCAACCGCCTTGCTACGGCGCCGAGTTGCTCCCCGAGCGCAACAAAAGCGGTCCATACCCGTCGCCCTTCGAGAACTCCGCGACCGCCGTGTACGCCGCGTACGCCCCCATGTCACCCGCCGTGCGCTCCCTGGGCGTCTCGCATACCCCGGGGTCGTCCTGTGCGTCCACCACGCAGTTGATCTGCACCGTGTGACCGCCGGGCCCCAGGAGGCTCAGCGCGGAGCTCAGCCCGTCGCCGGTCGCGTTGCGGTAGTAGGTACGCGCCCAGGTCTCCTCCCCCTGGGTCAGGACACACGTCTGCGCCTCGATGCCGTCCGGCGAGGAGAGTTCGGGGCCGCACCGAGCGGCGGTGGCCAGGCCGAGGCCCAGCAGCCGGGGCGAGGGCGTGGGCGTGGGCGCGGGAGTCGACCCCTTGTCGTCGCCATCGCCATCGCCATCGCCGACGCCGACGCCGACGTCCTCGACGTCATCGACGTGTTCGGATGCACGTACAAGCGCAGGGGTCGCGTCGCCGACCGGTCCTGCGGATGCCACGGCCAGCGGCAGGGCGATCGTGAACGCCACGGCGATCGCCAGCGCCACCAGGCGAACTTTTCGGGGGTCCGGGGGGCGCTCCCCGGGATGACGCAGCATGAGGGGCAACATAACGAGCGCGGGTGGGCGCGCGGCTCACCGCGCGCCGGGCACGCTACAACTCGGGCGCGCTCACACCCGTACGAGTGAGTGCCTCCACCACGGCATCCACCACGGCCTCCACGTCGGGCACCCAGGGCGCCGCGGAGCCGGGCAGTGGTGCCCGCTCCCAGCGGATCTGGCCCAGGCCGGTCTCGGACGGGGGCAGTGCGATGTAGCCGCCCTCCCCGTGGAAGCGCAGAGACCCGGGCACGAAGTCCTGGGCATAGAGGAGCTCGCCGAGCTGCTCCATCGAATACGGCGCCACGAGAATCGCCCAGCGCGTGGGGGCAGCGACGACCGGGCCGAGGCGCATGCCCTTGCCGTCGAGCGCGTCGAGCGCGCGGGCCGCCGCGAGGGCGGGCAGGCTCACCGCGCAGGGGGCCTTGCCTCCGGTGGCCAGCACGATCGGTGCCGACGGCCGGTTGGTCCACCACCAGCGCACCATGCGCTCGTCGGTGGTGGCCGCGAGGAGGCCGGGGTCGAAGGGATGAGCACCGGGCACCGTGCACTCCGGGTCCGGGCACCCGCAGTGGGCACGCCCCTGCGGGTCCGGTGCCACACCCGGGAGTACGGGCCACTGCCAATCGGTCGCGAAGGTCAGGGCCGCGCTGAGCATCTCAGGCCTGCCGTTGTTTCGCCTGGACAGGAGCCTGCGTCGCCTTCCGAGGATCTCGCGCATGAGCGCTCGTTCCTTTCCGTTGCACGCCTGGCAACACCGTGGATCACATCACACCATGTGTCGATCACTTCACTGTGCGTACCTGCTGGCGCATCACACCCTTGTGCGAGACAAGGGGAACCCATCTGGGCCGAGCGTTGGCTGCGTCCGCGTCCATACTGCGTCTGTCTAAAGCATGGGCATGGCGTGGGGTGGCGGCGCCTGGCGTTTCTCGTCCCGCGTATTTCTTGCCGCCTCCGCCACGGGAGGATGGGGCACGGTCGTCGGTGGTTAAGACGCCCGGGTCCGTTGCCAGGTTCCGGGCGGATCCCAACCACCCCTGGCCTTCACCGAGTACGTACCCAACACGACCGCTGTGACGCTCCGTCGAACTAGGCCAGTCGACCTCAATAACCCGTTACCCGAGTCAGTTTTAAGCCAACTTCACTTTCCCGCAAGAGCCTCACCAGAGTCTCACGGACACCAGGAATCCCAGCAGGACAATGCTGGACATCTCCTCACGAGTGCGTGTACATGTGGAGACACCGCTAGCGGCGCAGAACGACATGGGGGTTTGCGATGCTATTGAGCAATACGCACCGGTCGGAAAGCCGGACGCCATGAACGCCCCTCACCTTCCGAAAGTGGCCGGAATCGATTCCACGGTTCCCTCGCCCGCACACACTGTCGCGCCGACGTCTTCCGTCACGGGTACCTCTTCGGCCACCTCATCCACCGGCCCAGGAGCTGTATCCACCGGCCCAGGAGCCGTTCTGCAAGATCGTCTCGCGGGGTGGGTATCCGATCTCACCACGCTCCACGAGCTCACCGAGCGCTTGGTGCGCACCGCCACACTGAGCGACGCACTCCAGGAACTGCTACGCGCCGGAGCCGCCCTCGTGGGCGCCCGGCGCGGTCTCGTCGTCATGGAACCGGGCGACGGACTCGGCCCCGACACGACGATCGGCCTGGGTCTCGCACGGGCCGATCTCGGCCACATCGAGACGGTCCCGCGCAGCTGCATGTCGTACGGGAAGATCCTGGACGGACTCCCGGGCGGCGACGGCGAGATCGCGCAGCCGGATCTCTTCTCCGAGGACGGGCTCGACCCCCGCCACCGCGAGGTGGCCGCCCGGCTCGGCTACGCGGCGAGCTACGCGCTGCCCCTGTCCACCGAGGCAGCCGGCCGCCTCGGCGCCGCCGTATGGCTCTACGACGAGCCCGCCGAGCCGGTGGAACGCCAGCGACATCTCATCGGCCTCTACGCCCGGTACGCGACCGAGCACCTGGCACGGCTGCTGGAACTGGTCCGCACGCGCGCGTGCATGACGACGATCTCCGAGGAACTGCTTCCGCCGCGGCTGCCCCGGGTCTGCGGCGTGCAGCTCGCGGCCCGGCACCGCACGGGTCCGCGCGGCGGCGGCGACTGGTACGACGCGCTGCCGTTGCCCGACGCCACGCTCGGCCTGGCGGTCGGCTCCGTCACCGGTTCCGGACCCAGCGCGCTCGCGGCGATGGGCCGCCTGAGGGCGTCCCTGCGGGCGTACGCCGTGATGGAGGGCGAGGACCCCGTCGCCGTTCTGTCCGACCTCGAGCTGCTGCTGAGGCTGACCGAGCCCGCCCGCTCGGCGACGGCCCTGTTCGCGTACTGCGAGCCCGCGGCGCGCAAGATCACGATGGCCGGCGCCGGGCACAGCCCGCCCCTGGTGATCGGCGCGCGGCGCACCGAGTTCGTGGAGACCTCCCTGTCCGCGCCCCTGGGGATGCTCGCCTGCTGGGAGGCGCCCAGCGTGGAGCTGTGCGCGGAGCCCGGCGAGACCGTGCTGCTGTACACGGACGGACTGCTGCACCGCACCGGTGACGCCATGGACCGCGCCTTCGCCCGGTTGCACGCGGCGGCGGCGAGCGTCCCGCGGGGGATGCGCGACGACCCGGGCGCCGTCGCCGATCACGTCCTGCGGAGTGTGCTGCCGGACGGGCTCGACGAGGCCGACTCCGAGGAGGATGTGGTGTTGCTGGCGGCGCGCTTCGAGTGAGCCGTAGGTAACAGGTCTTCCCGCCCTGGGCCTTCTCCTGTACGACCGTACGATGGGGGAGGTTCAGAGTCGTATCTAGGAGGCAGACCGTGTCGGAGGCGCTCAACCCGGAGACCCCGGAAGCCGTACTCGACGACGCCGCTGACGCAGCGGGCGAAGAAGAGCCGATCAAACAGCGTAAGAACGGCCTGTACCCGGGCGTGTCCGACGAGCTCGCCGAGAACATGAAGTCCGGCTGGGCCGACACCGAGTTGCGCGGCCTCACGCCGATCGCGCAGGCCGAGTACACCGCCGCCCGCCGCGCCGCACTCTCCGCGCGCTTCCCGGGAGAGCGCCTGGTCGTCCCCGCGGGCAACCTGAAGACCCGCTCTAACGACACGGAGTACGCCTTCCGCGCCTCGGTCGAGTACGCGTACCTCACCGGCAACCTGACCGAGGACGGCGTCCTGGTCCTGGAGCCGACCACCGCCGGGCACAAGGCGACGATCTACCTGCTGCCGCGTTCCGACCGCGAGAACGGCGAGTTCTGGCTGTCCGGGCAGGGCGAGCTGTGGGTCGGCCGCCGCCACTCCCTCGCCGAGGCCGAACAGCTGTACGGCATCCCGGCCTCGGACGTGCGTGAACTGGCCGACAAGTTGCGCGAGGCCACCGGTCCGGTCCGGGTCGTGCGCGGCTACGACGCCGGCATCGAGGCGGCGCTCACCGACAAGGTGACCGCCGAGCGCGACGAGGAGCTGCGGGGCTTCCTGTCCGAGGCGCGACTGGTCAAGGACGAGTTCGAGGCCGGGGAGCTGCAGAAAGCCGTCGACTCGACGGTGCGCGGCTTCGAGGACGTCGTACGGGTCCTGGACAAGGCCGAGGCGACCAGCGAGCGCTACATCGAGGGAACGTTCTTCCTGCGCGCCCGGGTCGAGGGCAACGACATCGGCTACGGCTCGATCTGCGCCGCCGGCCCGCACGCCTGCACGCTGCACTGGGTGCGCAACGACGGCCCGGTCCGCTCCGGCGACCTGCTCCTGCTGGACGCGGGCGTCGAGACGCACACGCTCTACACCGCCGACGTCACGCGCACGCTGCCGATCAACGGCACGTACACGGAGATCCAGAAGAAGATCTACGACGCTGTGTACGAGGCCCAGGAGGCCGGTATCGCTGCCGTGCAGCCGGGTGCCAAGTACCGCGACTTCCACGACGCCGCGCAGCGCGTGCTGGCCGAGAAGCTCGTCGAGTGGGGTCTGGTCGAGGGCCCGGTCGAGCGCGTCCTGGACCTCGGTCTGCAGCGCCGCTGGACCCTGCACGGCACCGGCCACATGCTCGGCATGGACGTCCACGACTGCGCGGCCGCGCGGACCGAGACGTACGTGGAGGGCACCCTCGAGCCGGGCATGTGCCTGACCGTCGAGCCGGGTCTGTACTTCCAGGCCGACGACCTGACCGTGCCCGAGGAGTACCGCGGCATCGGCGTCCGCATCGAGGACGACATCCTCGTCACGGAGAACGGCAACCGGAACCTGTCCGCGGGGCTGCCGCGGCGCTCCGACGAGGTCGAGGCGTGGATGGCGGAGCTGAAGGGCTGATACGAGACGGGTGGCCGGGTACCGATGAGAGGTACCCGGCCGTTCGTGTGCCTGGGACGCCGCCGTCAAGTGGCGACTGGCCCGTGAACCGACCCGCCCCGCGTCAGGCCGCGAGCCCGGCCCGTGAAGCGGCCACCACGGGCAGCGAGTCCACGAACAATGCCCCCGCGAGCAGTCCCCCGCTGCCACGGGGGCTCCACGCGCGCGCGTGGAGGTCGTCGTCGAAGACGGTCAGGGCCTCCCGGCCGGCCGACGTCGCAGTGCTGCCCGCTGCCAGCACGCCCCGCGCGCCCGCCTGCACATGGCGGAGGCCGTGAGGGCCCGCCGTGTACAGCAACTCGGTGTCCTGGAGCGTGGACATGACGGTGAGCAGGGCGTCGAGCCAGGCGTACGGCTCGGGCGCACCGGCCGAGCGGGAGGTCGCGAGCGCGTCCAACGCCCGCCGCACGTGCGGGAATCCGGCGCGTGCCTCGCCTCGCGCCCCCGCCGCACCGTACTTCGCCGACACGGACGACCCGCGGGAGGGCCGCCGCGGCGCCCCCCGGTCGGGGTGCGCCGCGATCCGCTTGGCGGTGGCGGTGACGTCGCTGCCCATCGCCCGGGGTTCCAGGGCCGCCGCCGCGACCAGGAACCCGAGGGCCCACAACGCCCCGCGGTGACCGCCGCCCGCCAGGGCCACGGAGTGCTCGGTGGAGCGGCCGATCGCGCCCAGCTCCGCACGGAGTGCGGACGTGGGTTCGCCGGTGCGGCGGGCGGCGGCCGCCATGGCCGCGAGGCCGGGCGCCAGCGCCTTGGCCGACCAGCGCAGAGCACAGAGGTCCCGGCGGGTGGCCCGGGCGCCCCGATCGCGCGGGTCCGGCAGTCCGGGCTTGGGGGTGAGCTCCAGTTGCCACGTCAGCGCGGCCACGGCGGCCTCCGCCAGCGTCTCGTCCTCGCGGCTGCTCATGGCCGCACCTTACGAAGACGCCGACGCGGACGGGCTGGCACTGTCGCTCGGGGCGTCGCTCGGCGGCGTACCGGCCGGGGCGTCGCCCGGGGCGCCGCTCGGGGGCGTACCACCGCCACCGCTGCCCGCGCCGGTGCTCTCGGCGTCGGGGTCGATGCCCAGGGTGATGAACCCCTTGTATCCCTTGGACGGGTCCTTCTTGTGAACCGGCTTCAGGGTCAGCAGGCCGCCGGCCGCGCCGTTGTCCTCGTACACCATGTCGTCGGCGAGCTTGGTGTAGCTGCCGGTGTGCTGGGAGTACGGCTCCAGCGCGAAGATCTCCGCGGCGACGTCGTCGTCGAAGAACAGCTGGCCGGTGAAGTTCACCGTGCCGCCCTCGTACGTGCCGTCCTCCTTCTCGCCGCCGGTGTGCACCCTGACGTGGATGTGGCAGGTGCGCGGCGTGTACCAGCCGGGGAAGATCGTCTCGAACTTCACGACTCCGTTGGCGCCTGCGACCTGGTAACCGCGCAGGTACGTCTTGTCGTTGGCGGTGGAGCCGTCCTCGCTCTCGGCGGGGGCCGAGCCGCCGGGGTTGGCGGTGGTGTAGCCGGAGTAGTAGCCCCAGGCGTCGCAGTGCCAGATCTCGACGGCGGCGCCGGCGACCGGGGCGCAGGAGTCGGTGGTGTCCTGAACGGTGATGCGCAGTGTCAGCGGGACGCCGCTCTTGCCCTCGGTGATGTCCTTCCGCACCAGGGCGCCGTCGAGGTAGTACGGCCCCTCGGTGACGCTGGACATCAGCACGCACTGGCCGCTGCTGCTGGAGGTCGCCGAGACGGTGGTCTCGGCCTCGGTGGTGGTGGTCGTCGTCTCGTCGGCGAAGGCCGACTGGTAGCCGGCGACCGCCAGCCCGCCCGCGGCGACCGTGCCTCCGGTCACCGCTAGGGCGCGGCGCCGGGTGATCGTGGTGTTCTTGTGGTTCCCAGTCATGATCCGAAGCTAGGAAAGGCTCCCGTCAGGGATGTGGGGTAAGGCTGTGAGGAGGCTAAGAATCGTGAGAAAGCTGAAGTCGGCGGGAAATCGCCCTCCAAGGTGGGGGCCTTGGGCGGGAGACCCCTAGAACGCCAAGCCGTGGGACAGCAGGAGCTGATCGGGGGCCGGGGGGACCCTCCTCGGGAACCGCCATGCATGGGGTGGGGGAGACACCGGGAGACACTGCCGACCAGATGCGCCAAAAGCCGGTCCGGGACACCGCGGCGCGCCCTCACCACGCGTAGGGGAGATCCACCAACACCCACGCCGAGGGCCGCCCGTGACAACACCGGCGGCCCTTCGGCCCGCCGGCCTGGGCCGCACCGGGTTCGGGCAGTGGCGCCTCCGCGAACGCGGCATCGGCCATCAGCTCACGTCGTCCTCTGCGCGGCACCGACGTCCGGCCGGGGCACCTCTCAGGCGCTGACCGGCGCCTACATCCTGGCCGGGGAGCCGGCCGCCGTGGACCACACGGCGGCCTTCGCGGCGTACGAGCGGGAAATGCGGGGATACGTGACGGAACATCAGCAGGCCGGCCGGGAAGGAGCCCAGCGATTCTTCATGGGCACCCTCCCCCAGGAGATGCTCGACATGCTCGCCGCGAACGCGCCGGAGGCGTCCACGGAGACGGTCAGGCTTGAAGGACTACTCACCTGACCAGCACGGCTAGGACCTGTCCGGCCGATCACCGTGGAGGACTCGCTACACCGCCATCAAAGGGGCGTCCTTCCTCCACTTGAGGATCTTGTCGAAGCTGACCACCGCGCCGCCCTGCCCCGGCTCATTGCCGATCTGGACGTGGTCGGCGAGTTCCTGGATGAGACACAGGCCCCGGCCGTGCTCGGCGTCGGCGCGGACGGGGCGGAACGGGGTGCGGGAACGTCCTGAGGGGAAGCCGGGTCCGGAGTCGGAGACTTCGATGCGGCACTTCTCGCCGTCGAGGTAGGCAGTGACCCGGTAGGCCTCGGAAGAGGCACCGGTGTCACCGCCGTGCTCGACGGCATTGGCGCAGGCCTCACTGAGGGCGACGGAGAGGTCGTACGAGACGTCCGGGTCGACGCCCGCCGTCTCCATCGTGCCGAGCAGCAGGCGTCTGGCGAGCGGAACGCTCGCAGCCTCGCGCCGCAAATGGAGTGACCACCAGATGCTCATGCTCCAGCCTCCTGGCCGCGGCTCGACATACCGTTACGTATTGCCGCAAGCACCCGTGCGCAATCGCCCACTTGACGTGATGCCGCCCATACGGTGGACGCGCGCGCGACCGGGATCGGTGTATGTGCGGGCGGGTACCCCAGATGGCGCCGCTGATCCCCCGAGACAGCGCGGGCGAATTCCCCCCAGATACGGATCTTCCGTACGGTACCCAGCGGAACGTCACCTTGTGGACCTGCCGTAGGGGGCGGGTCAGGCCAGTGCGATGATGAGCCCGCCATGACTGCCCCCCACCAACGAACGGCGCGCTCCGGATACGAGGTCCGGACCCTGCGGGCCGCGGTGTTCGCCGCGGTCTGCGTCGCGCTGGCCGCGGCAGGTCATGGGATCGCCTCCTGTACCACGGTCCCCCTGTGGACACTGGGCGCCGGATTCCTCGCGGTCTTCGCCGTCGCCGCCGCGCCGGCGGGGCGCGAACGTTCACTTCCGGGCATCGCCGCGCTGCTCGCCGTCGGCCAGACCGCGCTGCACACACTGTTCGGGCTCGGTACGACGACTGTCGGCTCCAGTGTCTCCGGATCCATGTCGATGGCCGACGCCTCGCTCGTCGAACGTGCCGCGCGGCTGGTGTGCGGTACGACCGCGGCGGCGATCAGCCCCGCGCAGGCCCAGAAGATCCTCGCCGACGCGCGGATCGACACGGGTACGACGCTCTCCATGCACCACCCCGCGGACGCGATGTCGACCACCGCGGACTCCTCGATGTCGGTGCTGCCGTCCCTGCCGATGCTGCTCGGCCACGTCCTCGCGGCCCTCGCCGCCGGATGGATGCTGCGCCACGGGGACCTGGCACTGCTGCGGCTCATGCGACTGTCCGCGCACGGGGTCACGGAAGGGGCGCTCGTACGGTCCCTGCGCGGGGCGCTCGCACTCGTACGCGCCCTGCGGGCGGGACTGCCGGGAACGCCCGGTGTGGCACCGCGCGCCCCGCGCACCGCGCTGCTCACGCCGCCGAAGCCCCGTACCACCACGCTTCAGCACACCGTGATCCGGCGCGGACCGCCACACTCCACCGCTCTCGTCCTCGCCGCCTGACACGACGCGCCTCTCCACGAAGTCCAAGGGGAGCCGTCGTGCGGCACGCGCGCGTGCCGTTGTCGCACGCGCACCCCTTACCTCATCGGAATTCCGTGATCGAAGTTCCGTATCGGACTCACAGTGGAGTGTTCCCTTCCATGAAGGCTTCCCGTATCGCCGCCGCCGGCGCTGTCGCCGCCTCGGCCGTCCTCGCCCTGTCCGCCCCGGCCTTCGCGCACGTCAGCGTCCAGCCGGAGGGCGAGGCCGCCAAGGGCGGCTACGCCGTCGTCGACTTCAAGGTCCCCAACGAGCGTGACAACGCCTCGACCACCAAGCTCGAGGTCACCCTCCCGACGGACCACCCGCTCTCGTCCGTCATGCCGCAGCCGCTGGACGGCTGGTCCGTGAAGGTCACCAAGAGCAAGCTGGACACCCCGGTCACCCTGCACGGCGAGAAGATCTCCGAGGCCGTCTCCAAGGTCACCTGGACCGCCACCGGCAAGGGCATCGAGCCGGGCTTCTTCCAGAAGTTCCCGCTCTCCATCGGCCAGCTGCCCGAGGACGCCGACGAACTGGTCTTCAAGGCGATCCAGACGTACTCCAACAAGGACGTCGTGCGCTGGATCGAGGTGCAGGAGGAAGGCGCGGAGGAGCCCGAGAACCCGGCTCCGGTGCTCGCGCTCTCCGCCGCATCCGAGGGCGACCACCACGGGGCGTCCGCCACGGACGAGGCCACTGCCGAGGAAGCCTCCGACGAAGCCACGACCGCCGCCGTCCCCGCGGCCGCCGAGTCCTCCTCCGACTCCAGCGACACCACCGCCCGCGTCCTCGGCGTCGTGGGCATCGTCGTCGGCGCGGCGGGCGTGGCGTACGGCGTTCTGGCCGGGCGTCGGCGTACCACCGCCTGAGGCCCACGCACCCTTTCCGTTGTGCACCGGCGGGTCGTACGGCCTCGTCAACGACGTCATCAGACGTTGTCAACGACGTCGTGCGACCCCGGTGCACGCCGGATCCCTCACATCTGGGACATTTTTCTATGCGCAAGAAGACGTATGCCGCGGTCGCCCTGTTCGCCGCCGCCGCACTGACCCTTTCCGCCTGCGGCAGTGGTGACGACAGCAACAAGCCGATCGCCGACGTGTCCGCCGAGTCCGGCTCGGGCAAGGTCGCGACGGTACTCGACCAGCCGTTCGAGAAGCCGGACCTCGTACTCACCGATACTCAGGGCAAGAAGTACGACCTCCGGGCGGAGACCAAGGGCGCGCCGACGCTGATCTACTTCGGCTACACCCACTGCCCCGATGTCTGCCCGCTGACGATGAACAACCTCGCCGTCGCAAAGAAGCAGCTGCCCCAGGCCCAGCAGGACAAGCTCCGCGTCGTGTTCGTCACCACCGACCCGGACCGCGACACCCCCTCCGCGCTGGGCAAGTGGCTCAAGGGCATCGACTCCGACTTCGTCGGCCTGACCGGCGACTTCGCCACGATCCAGGCCGGCGCCCGCACTCTGGGCATCTCCATCGATCCGACGTCGAAGGACAAGGACGGCAAGCTCGTCTCCGTGCACGGCACCCAGGTCATCGCGTTCTCGCCGAAGACCGACGGCGGCTATGTGCTGTACGGCGAGGACGCCACCGTCGACGACTACACCAAGGACCTGCCCAAGCTCATCAAGGGACAGAACCCGTGAGGCGTCCGGCGGGAACCGCCGTAGTGATCGCCGCGGCCGCCCTGACGCTCGCGGGGTGCGGCGCGGACAGTTCCGCGAACACCTCGGCCAAGCCCGAATTGAAGGTCACCGGCGCCTACATGCCTGCCCCCAGCATGGACACCATGGCGGCCGGCTTCTTCACCGTCACCAACTCCGGTGGCGCCGACACCCTGACCTCGGTCACCAGCGACCTCTCCGACGACGTCACGCTGCACTCCACCAAGGGCGGCGCGATGAAGGAGGAGAAGTCGTTCGCCATACCCGCGGACGGCACGCTCGGCTTCGCGAGCGGCGGCAACCACCTCATGTTCGAAAAGCTCACCCACAAGCCCCAGGAGGGCGAGAAGGTGTCGCTGGAGCTGCACTTCGCCAAGACCGGCACGGTGAAGATCTCCATGCCGGTGAAGTCCGCGACGTACAACCCGAAGACCGGGCACTGAGGGAGCGATCACTGTGACGCAGACCATCACTCCCACGGTCGTCGGCCGTAGCACCGCTCTTCGGGTACGGACGCTGCTGTTGCTGTTGCTCGCCGTCGTGGGCTCGGTCCTCGCCGGTGCGGCGCCGGCCTCCGCACACGCCGCGCTGACCGGAAGCGACCCGCAGCAGGGAGCGGTGGTCGAACAGGCGCCCACTCAGGTCTCGCTCACCTTCTCCGAACAGATCGCGCTGTCCGACGGCTCGCTCCGCGTACTCGACCCCAAGGGCAAGCGCGTCGACACCGGCAGGGCGACCAACCTGAGCGGCACCACGTACGGCGTGAAGCTGCACTCGGGGCTGCCCGACGGCACCTTCACCGTCACCTACCAGGTGGTCTCGGTGGACAGCCACCCCGTCTCGGGCGCGTTCACCTTCTCCATCGGGGCGCCCTCTCAGACCTCCGTCGCACTGTCCGACCAGACGGCGGGCGGCGGAGTCGTCGGCGCGCTCTACGGAATCGGGCGCTATGTCTCGTACGCCGGATTCATTCTCCTCGTCGGCGGCGCGGCCTTCGTACTGGCCTGCTGGCAGCGGGGGGCCGGAGTCCGGCCGGTGCAGCGGCTCGTGGTCTCCGGGTGGCTCGCGCTGACCGGCGCCACCCTCGCGCTCCTGCTCCTGCGCGGCTCGTACGTCGGCTCCGGCAAGGTCGGCGACATCTTCGACCTGACGCTTCTGGGGCAGGTGCTGCAGACCAAATCGGGTGCGGCTCTGGTCTCGAGGCTGCTGCTGCTCGCTGCGGGCGCGCTGTTCATCGCGGTGCTCTTCGGGGCGTACGCGCGGCGTGACGAGGCAGACCGGTCCGACTCGTCCGACGAGGCCGCCGACGAGAAGAATGACCTCACCTTCGGGCTCGCGATCGGCGGCGCCGTCGTCGCGGCGGGCCTGGCCGCGAGCTGGGCGATGGCCGAGCACGCTTCGACCGGCGTCCAGGCGGGCCTTGCGATGCCCGTCGACGTCCTGCACCTGCTGGCGGTCGCCGTCTGGCTGGGCGGTCTGTCGACGCTCCTCGTGGCGCTGTTCCGGGCGCCGGCCGAGGCACAGATCGAGGCGGCGACCGTACGGCGCTTCTCGCGCGTCGCGTTCGGCAGCGTGACCGTGCTGGCCGCGACCGGGATCTACCAGTCGTGGCGCCAGGTCGGCTCCTGGTCGGCACTCACCGGCACGGCGTACGGACAGCTGCTGCTCGTCAAGGTCGGCCTGGTGGCGGTGCTCGTCGGCATCGCGTGGATCTCGCGGCGCTGGACGGCGCAGCTGTCCGAGGCGCCGCCCGCGAAGGCCGTGGCGGCCAAGGCCATGGCAGGCAGAGCGGCGCCGGCCAAGGCGGCGAAGCAGCGTGCGACGGCGAACGAGCCCGCCGCGGTGGCCGCGGACTCCGGAGACTCCCGGCGCGCCTCCCAACTCGCCCGGCAGCGGGCCGCCGTGGCCACGGCGCGCGAGAAGCGCATCCGCGATGCCGACCCGATCCGTACCGGCCTGCGCCGCTCGGTGCTCGCGGAGGCGGGTGTCGCGGTCGTACTGCTGGCCGTCACGACCTTGCTGACATCGACCGAGCCGGGGCGCACGGAGGAAGCCGCCCAGCAGGCCACCGCGTCCACGTCGCAGCGGTCCGGACCGCTGTCGCTGAAGATCCCGTTCGACACCGGCGGCGAGGACGGCAAGGGCACCGTGGAGGTCACCCTCGACCCGGCCGGGGTCGGCAGCAACGAGATGCACGTCTTCGTGGTGCGGCCGAACGGCAAGGCCTTCGACGTCCCCGAGGTGAAGGTCGCCTTCACCCTCGCCGCCAAGGGCATCGGCCCACTGCCCGTGACCCCTGACCGCATGGCCACCGGGCACTGGTCGGCGAGCGGGGTCCAGCTCCCCATGGCGGGCGACTGGAAGATCGCGGTGACCGTGCGTACCTCCGACATCGACCAAGCGACCGTGAACAAGAACGCGAAGATCGGCTGAACCTCACCATGGCTGACCAGTCCACTCCGGGGGCGCCCGCTCAGAAGTCCTCTCAGGGCTCGTCTCAAGGCTCGTCTCAGGACTCGTCTCAAGGCTCCTCTGAGGGCTCGCCTCGAGGGGCCGACGGCGTCTTTACGCGGCGCCGACTGCTCGGCACCGCCGGTGCCACCGGTCTCGCCCTGGGCGCGGCCGGAGGCGCCGCCGGGTATGGGGCGGCACCCTCCGCCGACAACGCCACGCCCCTGACCTCGCTCGGCGCGGACACGGTGATGTTTCACGGGAAACATCAGCCGGGCATCACCACGGCCCTCCAGGCACGCGGCCATCTCGTCGCGTTCAACCTGGCGGCGGGCGCGGGCCGCAAGGAGGCAGCCGCACTGCTGCGCCGCTGGTCGACGACGGCCCAGAGGCTGATGGCGGGCGAGGCCGCCGCGCACGACGACACGGACGTCGCCCGCGACGCCGGCCCGTCGTCCCTGACGGTCACCTTCGGCTTCGGCCACAGCTTCTTCGCGCGTACGGGTCTGGAGAAGCAGCGCCCGGTCGCCCTCGACCCCCTGCCCGACTTCTCCTCCGACCACCTCGACAAGGCGCGCAGCAACGGCGACCTGTGGGTGCAGATCGGCGCGAACGACGCGCTGGTCGCCTTCCACGCCCTGCGCGTGATCCAGAAGGACGCGGGCGGCGCGGCCCGGGTGCGCTGGCAGATGAACGGCTTCAACCGTTCGCCCGGCGCCACCTCCCAGCCGATGACGGCCCGCAATCTGATGGGCCAGATCGACGGCACCCGCAATCCGAAGCCGTCCGAGTCCGACTTCGACCAGCGCATCTTCGTGCCCGCCTCCGGCGACCCGGCATGGATGGCGAACGGCTCGTACGCCGTCGTACGACGGATCCGGATGCTCCTCGACGACTGGGAGAAGCTCTCGGTCACCGCCCAGGAGGACGTCATCGGGCGGAAGAAGGCCAACGGGGCACCGCTGACCGGCGGCACCGAGACCACCGCGATGAACCTCGACAAGACCGACGCCGACGGGAGGCTCGTCGTCCCCATCAACGCGCACGCCCGCATCAGCCGGCCCGACCAGAACGGCGGCGCCGCGATGCTGCGCCGTCCGTTCTCCTTCCACGACGGCTTCGACCCGGACGGCGTGCCCGACGCGGGCCTGCTCTTCGTCTGCTGGCAGGCGGATCCGCTGCGCGCCTTCGTCCCCGTCCAGCGCAAGCTCGACCGGGGCGACGCGCTGTCCACGTTCATCCGCCACGAGGCGAGCGGGCTGTTCGCGGTGCCGGGCGGGGCGGCGGAGGGGGAGTACGTGGGGCAGCGGCTGCTGGAGGGGTGAGGGCCCCCTTCGGGCCGCGGTTTCCCCAGGCGTGAGCCGGGTGGGACACGGCCCATTAGGGTGAGGTCATGCCAGCCAGCTATGCGTATCTCGGTCCCGAAGGCACCTTCACCGAAGTCGCCCTGCGCACGCTTCCGGAGGCTGCCACCCGGCAGCTCGTCCCGATGGTGTCGGTTCCCGCCGCGCTGGACGCCGTCCGCAACGGCGAGGCCGATGCCGCGTTCGTGCCGATCGAGAACTCGGTGGAGGGCGGCATCACCACGACGCTCGACGAGCTGGTCGCGGGCAAGCCGCTGATGATCTACCGCGAGGTGCTGCTGTCGATCACCTTCGCGCTGCTGGTCAGGCCCGGCACGAAACTGTCGGAGATCAAGACCGTGTCCGCGCACCCCGCCGCGCAGCCGCAGGTGCGCA
The DNA here is from genome assembly GCF_054462255.1 of Streptomyces sp. SD15. Taxonomy (NCBI): domain Bacteria; kingdom Bacillati; phylum Actinomycetota; class Actinomycetes; order Kitasatosporales; family Streptomycetaceae; genus Streptomyces; species Streptomyces sp. SD15. Next base: position 166,101 of record NZ_JBTLMO010000004.1, read on the forward strand.
ACTGGATGAAGGCGAACCTCCCGGACGTGCTCTGGGAGTCCTCGGCCTCGAACGCGGACGGTGCCCGACTCGTGCAGGAGGGCCGGTACGACGCCGCCTTCGCGGGCGAGTTCGCTGCCGCCACCTACGGTCTGGAACCGCTGGAGACCGGTATCCACGACGCGGAGAACGCGCAGACACGCTTCGTACTGGTGGGCAGGCCCGCCCGGCCCGCCGCGCCGACCGGTGCGGACAAGACGTCCGTGGTCATCTGGCAGCGCGACGACCACCCGGGCGCCCTCCTGGAGCTGCTCCAGGAGTTCGCGGTGCGCGGCGTCAACCTGATGCTGTTGCAGTCCCGGCCGACCGGCGAGGGCATCGGCAACTACTGCTTCGCCATTGACGCCGAGGGCCACATCTCGGACAGCCGTGTGGGCGAGGCGCTCATGGGGCTCAAGCGGGTCTGCCCTCAGGTGCGCTTCCTCGGCTCGTACCCCCGCGCGGAGGTCGACCCCAAGGACGTACGCGCGCCCCGGGCCGGTACGTCGGACGGCGAATTCGCCGCCGCGTCGGACTGGCTGGCGCGCTGCCAGGACGGCCGGTTCTAAGCGGTTCGCGCCCCGCCGCCGCGACTCGTTCTCGCCAGTCTTACCTGCAGATTGTCGTCATCCACAGTGTTATCCACAGGTGGGCTTCTCGACCTGGGGACAAGTCGACAACGAAGCGCTACATCGTCGACAAATCGGCCTACAGGCCCCCACTTCGTCCACAGCTCGGCACATCACCCCTCGTCCACCCTTTTCCCTTGATCAACCCTTTAGGGGGAAGCATTTCCACTCGAACGTGGGTGCAGGGGTGGTTTGACCCGGGAATCCTTCGTCCCACATGCGGCTTTCGGAATGATCACCTCCGAAGTCCACAGATCTTCCGCACAGCCTGTGGATAACTTTTCGGGGATATGGGCCCCTGTGGACAACCCCCACCAAGTTCCGTTCTCCACAAGGGAGTCCGGTCAACCGGTCAACCACCGTCTGCCCCGTTTCAGGGAGTACCGTCCCTTTCATTGACGCTCATCGACGATCAAGGGAGCGAGTGAGGGAGCGGGGAAGGGATTCGCTCCGGCATTTCACTCATAACGCAACAGACCCCGCACACCGGAATATCGAGTCGTTGGCCGGAAGCACGCACCGGTAGCCTTGAGGGGTGATTGACCTTCGCCTGCTCCGTGAGGACCCCGACCGTGTGCGTGCGTCGCAGCGCGCCCGTGGAGAGGACGTCGCACTCGTCGACGCCCTCCTTTCCGCCGACGAGCGGCGCAGGTCGTCCGGCGTCCGCTTCGACGAGCTCCGTTCCGAGCAGAAGGCGCTCGGCAAGCTGATCCCCAAGGCCTCCGGTGACGAGAAGGCAGAACTGCTGAAGAAGGCCGGCCGGCTGGCCGCCGACGTCAAGGCGGCCGACGCCGAGCAGCACGAGGCGGACGAGGAGACCAAGCGGCTCCTGCTCCAGCTCGGCAACCTCATCCACCCGGACGTCCCGATCGGCGGCGAGGAGGACTTCGTCGTCCTGGAGACGCACGGCACGATCCGTGACTTCGGCGCCGAGGGCTTCGAGCCCAAGGACCACCTGGAGCTCGGCGAGGCGCTCGGCGCCATCGACGTCGAGCGCGGCGCCAAGGTGTCCGGCTCGCGCTTCTACTACCTGACCGGTGTCGGCGCGCTCCTGGAGCTCGCCCTCGTCAACGCGGCGATCGCGCAGGCCACCGAGGCCGGCTTCATCCCGATGCTGACCCCGGCGCTGGTCCGCCCGCGCGCCATGGAGGGCACCGGCTTCCTCGGCCAGGCCGCGGAGAACGTGTACCACCTGGAGAAGGACGACTACTACCTGGTCGGCACCTCCGAGGTCCCCCTCGCGGCGTACCACATGGACGAGATCCTCGACGCCGACAAGCTGCCGATGCGCTACGCCGGCTTCTCGCCGTGCTTCCGCCGCGAGGCCGGCACCTACGGCAAGGACACCCGCGGCATCTTCCGGGTGCACCAGTTCGACAAGGTCGAGATGTTCTCGTACGTCGACCCCGAGGACGCGGAGAACGAGCACAAGCGGCTCCTGGACTGGGAGAAGCAGTGGCTGACCGGCCTCGAGCTGCCCTTCCAGGTGATCGACGTGGCGTCGGGCGACCTCGGCGCCTCCGCTTCCCGCAAGTTCGACTGCGAGGCGTGGATCCCGACCCAGGGCAAGTACCGCGAGCTGACCTCGGCCTCGAACTGCAACGGCTTCCAGGCCCGCCGCCTGTCCGTGCGGATGCGCGACGGCAAGAAGGTCCAGCCGCTGGCCACGCTGAACGGCACGCTGTGCGCCGTACCGCGCACGATCGTGGCGATCCTGGAGAACCACCAGCTGGCCGACGGTTCCGTGCGGGTGCCGGAGGTGCTGCGTCCGTACATGGGCGGCCGTGAGGTCCTGGAGCCGATCTCCAAGTGACCGGTGCTACTGGCTCGTTCCCCTACAAGCTCGTAGCGACCGATCTCGACGGGACGCTGCTGCGCTCCGACGAGACGGTCTCGGAGCGTACGCGTGAGGCGCTCGCCGCGGTGACCGCCGCGGGCGCCGCGCACATCGTCGTCACCGGGCGCGCGGTGCCGTGGACCCGGCACATCCTCGACGACCTCGGCTACGAGGGCCTCGCGGTGTGCGGCCAGGGGGCACAGGTGTACGACGCGGGGGAGCACCGGCTGCTCACCTCGGTGACGCTGGACCGACAGCTGGCGGGTCTCGCGCTCGCCAAGATCGAGGCGGAGGTCGGCCCGCTGCTGCTGGCCGCGAGCCGCGACGGGCTCGACGGCGAGGTGCTGGTCGGGCCCGGTTACCGGAGGCTGGAAGGCTCGCTCCCGGTCCTGCCGATCAAGGACGCGGCGGACCTCTGGTCGGCGCCCCTGAACAAGGTGTACGTGCAGCACCCGACGCTCTCGGACGACGAGCTCGCCGCGGTGGCCACGGAGGTCGCGGGCGGACTCGTCGGCGTCACGATGGCCGGAGCGGGGATAGTGGAACTTCTCCCCCTCGGCCTCTCGAAGGCGACGGGGCTGTCCCTGGCGGCCCGCCGCCTCGGCGCGAAGGCCTCGGACACCATCGCCTTCGGCGACATGCCGAACGACATCCCGATGTTCGCCTGGGCCGCCCACGGCGTGGCCATGTCCAACGCCCACGACGACCTCAAGTCGGTCGCGGACGAGGTGACTTCGTCGAATGAGGAGGACGGGATCGCCGTGGTGCTGGAGCGGTTGCTGACGTAGCCGAAGCATTGGCTGTAGCCGTGGCCGTGATCGGGCCCGGCCCCGCCCGCCCTGAAACGAGGGCGGGCGGGTGGGGAAATCCCGCCGCGCAGCGGCGGATCGGGACGCCGCCGAACCGCAGCGGCAGAGTTTGGGTGGGCGGCCCGCGCGGCGAACGCGCGCTCGAAGCGGCCGCCCCGGGCAGCCCCCCGTGCGAGGCGGGTTCGACGGAGAGGTGACTACTCCGGAACCCCCCGCGGGCTGCCCTGTAGGGAGCTCGACGGACTGCTACTGATGGGCATCGTCGCGCTCCTCTCCCAGAACGTGGCGCCGACTCGATGCGGCGGCGCGGACAGAACTACTGTGCCCGCACGCCGACTTGGGCGCCACTGATTAAAGACCGCCCTCGAAGGGGTTCACCGGCGGCGCCACCTGCGCCGCCGGGCCTTGCTGAAGAACCACCCGGCCGGCGGCTCGTCGGAGCGCCAGGGCTGCGGGTCGGGTCCCCCTTCGCGCCAGCGGGCGGCGAGCATACGGGCGCGGGCCGAGGGTTCGGTCGTCCCCGCGGACCGTATGAAGTTCTCGTCGAGTTCGAGGTCGTCCCAGACGTCCTCGGACTCCCGCTGTTCCTCACCCTGCGGTTCTGCCATCCCCGTTCCTCCTAGCCGTACATCCTCTTCGGCCAGTTTGCCCAGACAGGGGTGAAGTTCCTGTCAAGAAGAGGGCTCACTCCTCCCCGGCAAGCGTCAGTGTCCGCAGCTTCTGCCCGGCGTACCAGGTGGCGAGCACGGTGACCGCGACCAGCAGCACCGTCGCGGTCGGCAGGCTCACGTCCGAGGTGACGAGGTCCCCGTCGGCGACCTTGTGGCCCACCGCAAGCGCCCACTGCTGGACGCTGAGCGTGCGGGCGCCGGACACCAGCGACCCGAAGAGGGTCTCCCAGACGAGCGCGTAGATGAGCCCGAAGACCACCGCGTGCCGGGTCACCGTCCCCAGGAGCAGGAACAGGGCGGCGTACGTGATCGACGCGACCAGCGCGGCCACGGTGTAGGCGACGGCGATCTGCTGCCCGTTGCCGTTCAGGATCATGCCCGCGATGAAGGTCGGCACCGCCGAGAACGCCATGGTGACGCCGACGGCGACGATCAGCTTGGTGTAGATGATCGTCGGCCGCTTCAGGGGCTTGGCGAGCAGATACACCACGGAGCCGTCGTCGATCTCGGGGCCGATCGCGCCCGTACCGGCGATGACGCCGATGATCGGCACCATCGTGGCCAGCGCGAACCCGCCGAGCAGGTCGGAGGCCACCTGGTCGTCGGCTCCGGTGAAGCCGCGTACGGCAGCCGAGATCACGATGAGCAGGACGGGCAACGCGCAGAGGATGAGGGCCCGGCGGCGGCCGAGCAGGGCTCGATAGGTGAGCCGGGCGACTGTGGGGTCGTACATTTTCGGCCTCCTACGCCGCGACGAGATACGAGAAGACGGACTCGAGGGACTCGTCGGAGGGCGAGACCGTGAGCAGCCGGATGCCGTGCTCGCGCGCGACGCGCGGCAGCAGAGCGGTGAAGCGGCCGAAGTCGACCGCCTGGATGCGCAAGGCTCCCTCGTCCAGGTCCACTTCGATGCCGGCCGTCGACGGGTCGGCGATCAGCGCGGCGGCCAGCTCCCGGTCGTCGCTGGAGCGGACGAGGTAGCGGTGCGGGCGGTCGGTCATCAGCCGGCGGATGCGCCGGAAGTCACCGCTCGCCGCGTGCCGTCCGGCAACGATCACCTCGATGTGCGCGGCGAGTTGTTCGACCTCTTCGAGGATGTGGGACGAGAACAGCACCGTGCGGCCCTCGTCGCCCATGCGCCGCAGCAGGTCCATGAGCTGCATGCGCTGGCGCGGGTCCATGCCGTTGAAGGGCTCGTCGAGCAGCAGCAGGGAAGGGTCGTGGACGAGCGCGGAGGCCATCTTCACGCGCTGCCGCATGCCCTTGGAGTACGTCGAGATCTTGCGGTCCTGCGCGTACTCCATCTCGACCGTGTTCAGCGCCCGCTGGGCGGTCTTTTCGCCGAGGCCGTGCAACTCGGCGTTGGCGACGACGAATTCGCGGCCGGTGAGGAAGTCGTACATCCCCTCGCGCTCGGGGACGATGCCGATGTGCCGGTAGATCTGTTCGTTGCGCCAGACCGACTGGCCGTCGAGGGTGACGGTGCCCGTGGAGGGGGCGAGGAAGCCGCCCATCATGTTGATGAGGGTGGACTTTCCGGCGCCGTTCGGGCCGAGCAGGCCGGTGACGCCGGGCCCGATCGTCATCGTGATGTCGTTGACCGCCACCACGTTGCCGAACCAGCGCGAGACGTGGTCGATGTTGAGCGTGGTCACAGCCCGACCTTTCGGTAGCGGCGCATCAAAAGGCCGTAACAGCCCACGATGAGACCCAGGACGACGATGAGGTGGACGACGCCCTGCCCGGTCGAGGGGCCTTCCCCTCCGGGGTAGGCGGAGGTGGCGCCGAGGAAGGCCGTCTGCACTCCGTCGATGAGCGTGATGGGCGAGAAGAGCCCGAGCCAGGGGACCGCCGTGGTGCTGGACTGCTCGAAGGCGATGGCCTGGACGGTGGACACCGCTCCGTAGGAGATCGTCAGCACGGCGATGACGGCCGCGATACCGAAGCCTCGGCGCGGGGTGACGGCCGAGATGACCAGGCCGATCCCCGCGAAGAGCAGTGACAGCAGTGCCACGGAGACCATTGCCTGCGCGAATCCCTTGGTCTGGTCGGCGAAGTCGAGCTTCGCCAAAAGCGCCCCTGCATAGAGCACGATCAGCGGCGCGGCCGTCAGGACGAACAGCGCCGAGGCGAGCGCGGCGTACTTGGCGCGTACGTAGTCGACGGTCTCGATGGGTCGGGAGAAGTACAGCGGCACGGTCTTGAAGCGCAGGTCGCGCGAGACGGACTGGGGTCCCTGGGAGGCGACGTACAGGCCGATGACGGCCTGCAGGATGACCGCGTAGCGCGTGTAGTCGACGGGCAGGTCCTTCGCGTTGGTGGCGACCGTCACCGCCACCATGATGAGTGCGGGCACGCACATCACCACGAGGAGCAGCATCGGCAGCACCTTGGACTTGATCGAGCGGCCCAGGCCGTAGGCGCCGCGCAGGGACTGCGAGTACAGCGAGCGGCGGGCGTAGGCGCGGCCGAGGCGCGGGCCGTCGTAGTGGCGGTAGCCGATGTTGTGGATGCGGGTCTGTTCACCGCGCTGGGCCGGTGTCTGGATCCGGGGCTGCTCAACTGCCATGTCCGACCGCCTCCTTCCGCTGCTCGTGCTCGTCGCCTTCGGTCTCGTCGCTTTCGGTGCGGAAGACCTCCGCGATGTGGTGCCTGCGCTGTTCCATCCGGACCAGGCCGAGGCCGAGGTCGGCGACGATGTCGCGGACCAGGTCGTACGTCTCCTCGCCCTCCGCCGTCAGCAGCAGGATGTGCCCGGCGCCCGGCAGCCCGCTGCCGTCGTGGGTCTCGACCCCGCGCGCGTGGAGCGCGTCGCGCACCGCGCGGGTGCCGTCCGGGTGCTCGTCGGTGTCGGTGACCTCGATGGCGAGGGTCGTGGTGGTCTGGGTGAAGTCCGTGGTGGAGCTGGAGCGCAGCAGCTTGCCGCCGTCGATGACGACGACGTGGTCGCAGGTGCGCTCCAGCTCGCCGAGGAGGTGTGAGGTGACCAGGACCGAGATCCCGAAGTCGGTGTGGATGCGGCGGATCAGGCCGAGCATCTCGTCGCGGCCGACCGGGTCGAGACCGTTGGTCGGCTCGTCGAGGAAGACCAGCTGGGGGTCGTGGACGAGGGCCTGCGCGAGCTTGACGCGCTGCTTCATGCCCGTCGAGTAGCCACCGATGGGGCGGTAGCGCTCCTCGTACAGGCCGACATGGCGCAGCGTGTCCGCGGTGCGCTCGCGGGCCGCGGCCGGCGGGAGCCCGGACATGCGCGCCATGTGGACGACGAACTCGGTGGCCGAGACGTCGGGCGGCAGGCAGTCGTGCTCGGGCATGTACCCGACCCGCTCGCGGATGGTGCCGCCGTCGGTGGCGACGTCGAGGCCGAGCACCTGTGCGCGGCCCTCCGTGGCGGGGGACAGCCCCAGCAGGATCTTGATCAGAGTGGACTTCCCGGCTCCGTTGGCTCCGACGAGTCCGGTCACGCCGGGCCCCACGTCCACGGAGAGCCGGTCAAGAGCGGTCACCCTGGGGTACCGCTTGCTCAGGCTTTCGGTAGCGATGACAGTCACGTCGTCGACGGTAGTGGCGCACGCCACAGCAGGCGTCACCCCACGGAGCTGGATTCGCGTCCGCCTTCAGTCGTACGGGCCCGTAGGGGTCCCCCTGAGGTCGAACAACCGGCAACCGCTCATCCACATCGGAGCGGTTGTCCACAGGCGCCCTGCAGGTCTATTGACGCAGCCTCTAACGACTGTCACATTCACGAGTGTCACGTTACGAACACGTACCGCGGTCAGCGTGGACATGGTGGAGCGGGTGGCATGACAACGGCAGCGGCAGGCGAACTCTCGGCGGAACTGCGGGGGTTCAGAGACGTACAGCGCCTCGCGTACGAGTGCGCGGAGGCGGTCGCGGCGCGGCTGAAGCCGGGTGTGACCGAGCGCGAGGCGGCGCGCATGCAGCGCGAGTGGCTGGGCGAGCACGGGGTGCGCGACTGGTTCCACCTGCCCTTCGCCTGGTTCGGCGACCGCACGGCGTTCGCGAACTTCCGCATCCCACTGCAGTTCTTCCCCACCAACCGCCGCCTGGAAGCGGGGATGCCGTTCATCCTCGACATGGCCCCCGTCCACAGGGGCTTTACGGCGGACATCGGCTACTCGGGCTCCCTGGGCCCGAATCCCGTGCAGGACAAGCTGCTCGCCGACCTGGAGGCGCACCGAGAGCTGATCCTGCGGGAGGTGCGCGAACGCAGGCCCCTGCGCGAGATCTATGAGGACGTTGACCGGCTCATGGTCCGCCAGGGCCATGCGAACCGGCATCGCGCGTACCCCTTCGGCGTGATCGCGCACAAGGTCGACCGGGTGCGGGAGCGTCCCTGGTCGCCTCGCCTGTTCGGGTTCGGCACGCAGTCCCTGAAGGGGCTGGCGAGCGACGCGCTGCACGGGCACCGCGACGGCTGGTCGCCGCTGTGGTCGCCGTACAAGTTCTCCGACCATCCGCCCCGGCCGGGGCTGTGGGCGGTCGAACCCCACCTCGGATTCCGGGGTACGGGTGCGAAGTTCGAGGAGATCCTGGTCGTCACCGACTCCAAGGACCCTGATCAGAGCGCGTTCTGGCTGGACGACGAGCTGCCGCACGTGCGGCGCTGGGCGGAGGACAAGTGAGTCTCGAGGGCGCGCGCGAGCGCTGGGTTCGGACGGGCGGAGTCGAACTGTGCGTCGCCGAGTTGGGCGATCCCGCACAGCCCACGGTAGTGCTCGTGCACGGCTATCCGGACTCCAAGGAAGTGTGGTCCGAGGTCGCGACACGCCTCGCCGAGCGCTTTCATGTCGTGCTCTACGACGTCCGAGGACACGGCAGATCGACGGCGCCGCAGCCGCTGCGCGGCGGGTTCACGCTGGAGAAGCTGACGGACGACTTCCTGGCGGTCGTGAACACGGTCAGCCCCGACAGGCCGGTGCACCTGGTGGGGCACGACTGGGGCTCGGTGCAGTCCTGGGAGTTCGTGACGGTGGAGCGCACGGAGGGCCGGATCGCGTCCTTCACGTCGATGTCCGGGCCGTCCCTCGACCACTTCGGGCACTGGATCAAGCAGCGGGTGAAGCGGCCCACCCCGCGCAGGATCGGCCAACTTCTGGGCCAGGGAGCCAAGTCCTGGTACGTGTATCTGCTGCACACCCCCCTCCTGCCCGAGCTCGCCTGGCGCGGCCCGCTCGGCAAGCAGTGGCCGAAGATCCTCCAGCGGGTCGAGAAGGTGCCTTTGGGCGGGGGCGACTATCCGACCCCGTCACTGCCCTCGGACGCGGCGCACGGTGCCTGGCTGTACCGCGACAACGTCCGGGCACGGCTGAGCAGGCCGCGTCCGGATGCGCACGCGCACGCGCCCGTGCAGCTCGTCACGCCCCTGGGGGACCCGTTTCTCTCCGAGCGGCTCTACGACGAGCTGGAGCAGTGGGCCCCGGGGCTGGTGCGTCGCACGCTTGGGGCCAAGCACTGGATTCCGCGCACGCGTCCCGATCAACTGGCCGCCTGGATCACGGAGTTCGCGCAGGCCCATGAGGGCGGCGCATCCGTGCCTCCGGCCCTGGCCACCGGCAAGTACGCGGACCGGTTCGGCGGACAGCTCGTGCTGGTCACCGGCGCGGGCAGCGGCATCGGGCGGGCCACCGCCTTCGCGTTCGCCGAGGCCGGTGCGCGTGTGGTGGCCGTCGACCGCGACGCCGAGGGCGCGACCCGCACGGCGGAGATGTCCCGGCTGATCGGCTCCCCCGAGGCCTGGGCCGAGACGGTCGACGTCTCGGACGAGCAGGCCATGGAGAAGCTCGCGGACAAGGTCGCCACCGAGTACGGCGTCGTGGACGTGCTGGTGAACAACGCCGGGATCGGGTTGTCGGGCTCCTTCTTCGACACGACTCCGGAGGACTGGAAGAAGGTCCTCGACGTCAACCTGTGGGGTGTGATCCACGGTTGCCGGCTCTTCGGGAAGCAGATGGCCGAGCGCGGCCAGGGCGGCCATATCGTCAACACCGCGTCGGCGGCGGCGTACCAGCCGTCAAAGGCGCTGCCCGCCTACAGCGCCTCCAAGGCGGCCGTGCTGATGCTCAGCGAGTGTCTGCGCGCGGAGCTGGCAGGCCAGGGCATCGGCGTCTCGGCGATCTGCCCCGGCTTCGTCAACACGAACATCACCTCGACCGCGCACTTCGCCGGGGTCGACGCCACCGAGGAGAGGCGCCGGCAGAAGAAGTCGGCGCGGCTGTACGGGCTGCGCAACTACCCGCCGGAGAAGGTGGCCGACGCGATCCTGCGCGCGGTCGTCCGCAACGAGGCGGTCGTGCCCGTCACCCCCGAGGCGCGCGGCGCCCACCTCATGTCCCGTTTCATGCCACGGGCGTTGCGGGCGATCGCACGAGTGGAGCCGCCGCTGTGAGCGACTGAAAGGAGCTCGGCACAGCCGTACTCCGGTGTCCACAGCGGCCGTACCATCCCTCGCAGGAGGGCCGGGGGATGGACCCGGGAGGGCAGGGAGCGTGAACGACGAGCCGGTCGGTGCCGCGTACCGCATCGAGGACCTGGCGCACCACAGCGGCGCCACGGTTCGCACGATCCGCGCCTATCAGGACCGCGGGCTGCTGCCCCGCCCCGAGCGGCGCGGCCGCGCCAATGTGTATGCGGACGCGCATCTCGCCCGGCTGCGGCAGATCGCCGACCTCCTGGACCGCGGCTACACGCTGGCCTCCATCAAGGAGCTTCTGGAGGCCTGGGATACGGGCCGTGGCCTGGGCGGGATCCTCGGGCTGGTCGCGGAGGTCGACGGACCGTGGACCGACGAGGAGGCGATACGGATCTCGCGCTCGGAGCTGGACGAGCGGTTCGGCAACAGCCCCGACGACGCGGCGGTGGCCGACGCCGTGGAGCTCGGCGTGCTGGTGCCGGTCCCGGGCGACGAGGACTCCTTTCTCGTTCCGAGCCCCCAAGAGCTCGCCGTGGCCGTGGAGTTGTACGCGGCCGGTGTTCCGCTGTCCGCGATCTCGGGCCACCTGCGGGAGTTGAGGGTCAAGGTCGAGCACATCGCCTCTCGTTTCCTCGAGTTCACCACCGAGCACGTCTTCGCGCGCTATCTCGGCGAGCGTCCGCCGACGGACGCGGAAGCGGTCGAGGCGGCATCGCTCGTACGCCGTCTGCGGCCGCTCGCACAGCAGACGGTGGACGCCGAACTGGCCCGCGCCATGCGGCTGTTCGCTGTTCGACATCTGCGTCAGCACCTGGGCGCGGAGCAACCGCGGGAGCGTCGGAGCGCGACACACTCCGTGGAGATCCCCGCGGAGACAATGCGCGCTGTGGAGCGGCTGGTTGGCGCGGACGAGGTGGCCACGTTCATCGCGGCGGCCGCCGAACGGGAGGTACAGGCACGGATCTTGAACCGACTCGCCTCAAACCAGGACAATGACAGCCCTATTGATGAAATACCCTAACTCACCATCGAGTTGTCCACAGATTCGCCAATTCCTCTGTGGATAACCGCACTTGGTTGTGGATCAAACCTCCGAACCAAAATCAAATGCGTGATCCGTCTCTCGCGGGCACCCTGGAGTGATGGATGAAAGACGCACCGTGAAGGTGTCGAAATACCTCTCGAAACATCTGCGGCATCAGCCCGAGCGGATCGGGCTCACGCTCGGTGAGGGCGGCTGGGTCGAGATCGACACCCTGATCGCGGCAGCCGCCGCGCACGGCTTCCGGTTCAGCCGCGACGAGCTCGACCACGTCGTGGCCACGAACGACAAGCGGCGCTTCGCCGTCGAAGGCACCCGCATCCGGGCCAGCCAGGGTCACTCCGTCGAGGTCGACCTCGGACTGCCCCCGGCGACCCCGCCGGCGTACCTCTACCACGGGACCGTGGCCCGCAACCTGGACGCGATCCGCGCCGAGGGCCTCAAGCCCATGAACCGGCACGACGTGCACCTGTCACCGGACCGGGAGACCGCCACCCGGGTCGGCGCGCGCCGCGGCCGACCGGTCGTGCTCGGCGTGGACGCCGCCGCCATGCACCGCGACGGCCATGTCTTCCGGGTCAGCGCGAACGGAGTGTGGCTCACCGAGGCCGTCCCGCCGGGCTACCTGCGGTTTCCCGGACCGCACTGACCGGCCGCCGCTACCGAGAGCCGCCACGGTCACCCCGCGCTCACGCTCCGCGCCGGGCACGGTCACCCCCCGCCTCCGCTTACGCTCGATGCATGAGTCTGCGTCTGAGCACTGTGATCCTGCCGTACCTCCGCTGGCACGAGGGCGGGCGGCACGCCTGGCAGCGTGCGGAGCAGCTGGGCTTTCACGCCGGGTTCACGTACGACCATCTGTCGTGGCGGACCTTCCGGGACGGCCCCTGGTTCGGTGCCGTACCGACACTGACCGCCGCGGCCGCCGTCACCGACCAGATCCGCCTCGGCACGCTGGTGACCTCGCCGAACTTCCGGCACCCGGTGACCCTCGCCAAGGAACTGATCTCCCTCGACGACATCTCGAACGGCCGGATCACCCTGGGCGTCGGCGCGGGCGGCACCGGCTTCGACGCGACGACGCTGTTGAAGAGCGACGAGGACCCCTGGACGCCGCGCGAGCGCGCCGACCGCTTGGGCGAGTTCGTACCGCTGCTCGACCGGCTCCTCACCGAGGACGGTACGGACGGGGTCTCGCACGACGGCGACTTCTACTCGGCGCACGAGGCGCGCAACATCCCCGGCTGTGTCCAGCGCCCCCGGCTGCCCTTCGCGGTGGCCGCCACCGGTCCGCGCGGACTGAAGCTCGCCGCCCGGTACGGGCAGGCGTGGGTGACGACGGGAGACCCGAAACTTTACGAGACGGGCACCCCTGAGCAGTCGATTCAGGCCATTCGCGGTCAGGCCGAGAAGTTGGCCGCCGCCTGCGCCACGGTCGGCCGGGACGTGGCCGAGCTCGACAAGATCCTGCTCACCGGTTTCACCCCGGACCGCGGCCGTCCGCTGCAGTCCCTGGACGCGTTCGTCGACTTCGCGGGCAGACACGCGGAGCTGGGCTTCACCGACATCGTGATCCACTGGCCCATCCCCGACTCCGACTTCGCGGCGGACGAGAAGGTCTTCGAGCGCATCGCCATGGAGGCCCCTGCGCAGCTGGGCTGACCCCGAGGCTGTCGGCGGCCGCGACAGCGGGGTGTGACGGTGCTGGTGAGGGCGGTAACCACTCGCCTGTGCGGACTGCCGCACGACCGTGCGGGCATATGCGCGAGAATGGCCGGGTGACCTCAGCGACTCGACAGCCCGAACCCCCGGCCTCCCCCAAGCTCTCGGCTGCGCTCGAGCGGGAAGGTACCCCCGTCCTCCCGCCACGGCTGATCGCCACGGACCTCGACGGCACCCTGCTGCGCGACGACAAGTCCGTGTCCGAGCGCACGGTCGCCGCCCTCGCCGCCGCCGAGGAGGCCGGCATCGAGGTCTTCTTCGTCACCGGCCGCCCGGCCCGCTGGATGGACGTCGTCAGCGACCATGTCCACGGACACGGACTGGCGATCTGCGGCAACGGCGCCGCCGTGGTCGACCTGCACGGCGGCCCCGGCGCCCACCGGTTCGTGAAGGTCCGGGAGCTGGCCCGGGAGAACGCGCTCGACGCCGTACGACTGGTGCGCGAGGCCGCGCCGGGCACCGTGTTCGCCATCGAGCAGACCTACGGCTTCTACCAGGAGCCGGAGTACCCCAAGCTGCACATGGAGACTCCCGACAGCCTCGCGCCCGCGGAGAAGCTCCTGGCCCCGGATGCGCCTGGTGCCGACGAACCGGTACTCAAGATCCTCGCCTTCCACCACGAGCTCGCCCCCGACGCCTTCCTCACCGCGGCCCGCATCGCGGTGGGCGACCGCGCCACCGTCACCCGCTCCAGCCCCAGCGCTTTGCTGGAGATCAGCGGCCCCGGCGTCTCCAAGGCCAGCACACTCGCACTGTGCTGTGCCGAGCGCGGCATCTCCCCCGAGGAGGTCGTCGCCTTCGGAGACATGCCGAACGACGTCGACATGCTCACCTGGGCGGGCACGTCGTACGCGATGGGCAACGCGCACCCCGACGCGATCACCGCGGCCTCCGGCCGCACGGTCGCCAACAACGACGACGGGGTCGCCGTCGTCATCGAGCGGATCATCGCCGAACGGCGGTAAGAGACGCCCACCAGGAGAACGCCTCTTACAGGCCGCCGGCTGACGCCCCCTACCGGACCGTGACCCCGTGCTCGGCCAGCCACGGCACCGGATCGACGGCCGAGCCCAGCTCGGGTGAGACCCTCGCCTCGAAGTGCAGATGCGGCCCGGTCGAGTTGCCGCTCGTGCCCGACTGTCCGATCCACTGCCCGGTCGTCACCACCTCACCCTGGTCGGCAGTGACGGAGGCGAGGTGCGCGTACTGCGTGCTGTAGCCACCCGGGTGCTCGATCACGATCTCGATGCCGAAGGCGCCGCCGCACGACACCTTCACCACCCGGCCCTCGCCGACCGCGCGCACCGGAGTGCCGATGGGCACCGCGAAGTCCTGGCCGGTGTGCTCGTTCGCCCACAACTCGCCATCGCTGCCGAAACCCGCGGAGAGTCGATACGTCTCCACCGGCGCGACCCACGCGGGCAAGGGCCCCGGCACCGGCTGATCGAGCCGGACGGCACCACGGCAGGAGCCGGACGCCACGGAGGCGTCCGCCTGGCTCTGCAGCGTCCACCGCGCCATCTCCAACTTCGCCTGGATGTTCCGCTTCAACTCGGCGAGATCGGCCTTCCACCGCTCCACCGCCTGCCACTCCGACCGGGCCTTCGCCTCGTCGGCGGCGAGCTTGGCCTCGGCCCGACGATTCTTGGCAACGGCGTTGCTGACGGCGAGATCCGCCTGCCACAGGGCGTGCTGACCGCGCATCAGCTCATCGGCGTTGTCCGCGAGCAGCAAATGCGCGACGTAGGGCAGTCCACCGCCCTCGCGGTACTGGGCGCGCGCCATCCGGCCCAGGTCCGCGTGCAGTGCCGCGATGTCGCGCCGTTCGCGCGCCAGGCGTTGCTCGGCCCGCCGCGCCTCGACCCGCCGTGCGTCGGCTTCCTTCCGTCCCGCTTCGTACTGCCGCGTCGCCACGGAGACGTCGTCGTACAGCCGCGCCACCTGCGCGGCGATGCCGGGGTCACTCCCGGGCCCGCTCTCGTCCTCGGCCGCCGAGGGCCAGGCCACCAGCACCGCGAATACGCACAGCAGCGTCGGCACGAGCAGGTGATGACGACGATATGAGCGCATGTCAGCAATCGTGTGCCGATCCGGCGGTCGCAGTCCTGTTCACGTCGTACACCCGGGGGACGCACACCCCCTGATGGCTCACCGAGTCGCACTGCGCTCCGCCGCGTGGGCGCGCTCACCCACAAACCACCCGCAGACTCAGAACGGCTCAACCCGCGGAGCGACCGGCGCCTGCCACACCACCGTCGCACCGCCGCCGTCCCCGCCGAGCCCCGGCCCGTACCAGCTGTCGCCGCCCAGCGACTCGGCGCGCTGCTTGAGGTTCTTCAGGCCGCTGCGTCGGCCGCCGTCGGGGATGCCGACGCCGTCGTCCGCGACGGTCAGCCGTACGCCCTGCCGCCCGTCCGGCAGCACCACGGTCGCGTCGACGACGACCTCGACGCGGGAGGCCCGGGCATGCCGGAAGGCATTGGAGAGGGTCTCGCGCAGGGCGGCGATGAGGTTCTTGCCGGTGAGTTCGCCGACCGCCGTGTCGACGGGCCCGACGAAGCGGTGTGCGGGCTTGAAGCCGAGGGGCACGGCGGCCATGTTGATCTCGCGCAGCACGCGGGTGCTCAGCCCGGACGGCCATTCGGCGGGGCCCTGTTGGAGTGCGAAGACCGCGGTGCGAATCTCCTGGATGGTGACGTCGAGTTCGTCGACCGCCTTGCCGATGCCCTCCCTCGCCTCGGGCGCGGCGGAGCTGCGCTGGGCGCTCTCCAGCATCATCCCGGTGGCGAACAGCCGTTGGATGACGAGGTCGTGCAGATCGCGGGCGATCCGGTCGCGGTCCTCGTAGACCGCGAGCCGCTCCCGGTCGCGCTGCGCCTCGGCCATCACCAGCGCGAGCGCGGCCTGCGAGGCGAAGTGGGCGGCGAGGGTCCGCTCGTTTGCCGTGAACGGGCGTCCGCCCCGCAGGCGGGACGTGCAGAGGGCCCCCAGGAGGCGGCCGTCGCTCAGCAAGGGAAGGATCATGGTCGGCCCGTAGGGGCGGGCGATTTCGGTAAGCGCACGTGGGTCGGTGGCCGCGTCGTCCATGAACACGGCCTCGCCGTCGAGGAGTTCGACAACTATCTCGCTCTCCGGCGGGATGACGAGTCCGAGCGTCGTGGGCGGGTGCTCCGAGGCGACGGCGACGATCTCCAGTCCGCCCTCGTCGGCGGGCAGTAGCACGAGCCCGGCGGCCGAGCCGGAGAGCCGGCGGGCCTGTTCGGCGACGACCCGGAGCGCGTCCTCGGCGTCGCGGCCCGACAGGAGCGCTGTGGTCACGGCCACCGAGCCGTCGATGCACCGCTCGCGCTGCTTGGCAGCCTCGTACAGCCGGGCGTTGCCGATCGCGATGCCCGCCTGCGTGGCCAGCACGTGGACCATTTTGAGGTCGTGGTCGTCGAACGGGCCGCCGCGTTTCTCGGTCAGGTACAGATTCCCGAAGACCTCGCCCTGCACGCGGATCGGAACACCCAGAAAGGTGCGCATCGGTGGGTGGTGCTCAGGGACGCCGCACGAGCGCGCGTCCTCGGTCAGTTGCGCGAGCAGTACCGGTTCCGGGTCGTGGATGAGCGCCCCGAGCAGCCCCTTGTGCCCGTCGGGCAGCCGCCCGATCCGCCGGGCGGTCTCCTCGTCGACCCCGTGGTAGACGAAGTCCACCAGCCCCTCGCCGTCCTCCGCGGCGACCCCGATGGCCGCGTAGCGGGCGTCGGCCAGCTCGGCCGCCGTCTCGCAGATCCGGATCAGCGTCGCGTGCAGCTCCAGGCCCGATCCGACCGACCGCAGCGCCTCCAGCAGCCTCGGCACCGACGGGTCCGGGCTGCCGCCGGGGCCGGGCGAGGTGGGGGCTACTGACATGCCTCGAGAGTAGTTAGTCCCATTTGTCATGGAAAGCGGGAGCCTGGTGGCCGGACGAGGATGTTCCCCGCCGAGGACGTTCCCCGCCGCCTCCGGCTCCTACGTGGTGTCGGCCTAGTGCCCCACTTTCACGGCCCCGAACAGCAGATCTCCCGCGGCCTCCCGCTCCACCATTTCCCGCAGCGGCCCCTCCAGCACGGACAGCTCGGCATACGCACCACGCTGCACCACACGCCCCTCGGCCAGCACGATCACCTCGTCCACCGCTTCCAGCCCGGCCAGCCGGTGCGTGATCAGCAGCGTCGTGCGGCCCTCGGTCACGGCCAGCAGGTCCGCGGTGAGCGCATCGGCCGTAGGCAGGTCGAGGTGTTCCGCGGGCTCGTCGAGGACGAGGACCGGGAAGTCGGCGAGCAGGGCGCGGGCGAGGGCGAGCCGCTGGCGCTGGCCGCCGGACAGCCGCGCCCCGTGCTCGCCGATCAGTGTGTCGAGCCCGGCGGGCAGCCCGTCCGCCCACTCCAGGAGCCGGGCCCGCGCGAGCGCGTCACGCAGCTCGGTCTCCGTGGCGTTCCTCCGGGCCAGCAGCAAGTTCTCGCGCACCGTGCTGTCGAAGAGGTGCGCGTCCTGGGCACAGAGCCCGACCAGACGGCGTACTTCGTCCCCGTCCATCTCGTTCGCATCCACACCGCCCAGCGTGTACGACCCCGCCTCCGCGTCCAGGAACCGCAGCAGCACCTGCGCGAGCGTGGTCTTTCCGGAACCGGAGGGGCCGACGACGGCGATCCTGCGGCCCTGCTCGAGGGTCAGGTCGAGGCCGGCCAGCGCGTCCCGGTCCTGTCCGGCGTGTCGGGCCTTGAGCCCTCGCGCGCGCAGCGGGAACGGTGAGGCGGGCGCCGCCTGCGGCCGCTCCGGTTCGCGTACGGGATCGGGGGCGTCCAGCACCTCGTACACACGCTCCGCGCTCTTGCGCACTCGCTGCCGGTACTGAACGGCCAGCGGCAGCCCCAGGACGGCCTCGAACGCGGCCAGCGGCGTGAGGACGACGACAGCCATCGCCACCCCGCTCAGGCGCCCTGCGGCGACCGCCTGGGCGCCGAAGAGAGCGGTCACCGCGACGGTCAGCCCGGTCGCCAGCGCGGTGAGCCCGTCCCCGAGCGCGGTCGCGGTGGCGGCCCGGGAAGCGATACGGGTGAGCACGGTGTCGGCCCGGCGGGCATCGGCCGTACGGGCGGGCAGCGCGCCCGCGACCGTCAACTCGGGCGTCCCGGTCAGGAGATCGGTCACGCGGGTCGCCAGGGCGCCGCGGGCGGGGGCCAGCCGCTGTTCCGCCCGGCGCGCCACAGCACCGGTCACCAGCGGGACACCGGCCCCCGCAGCCAGCAGCCCGACGGCGAGGACGGCCCCGGCCTCGGGCAACAGCCAGGTGGTGAAGCCGACGGAGGCGGCGGACACGAGGACCGCCGCGCCGGCGGGCAGCAGCCACCGCAGCCAGTAGTCCTGCAGGGCGTCCACGTCGGCGACGAGCCGCGACAGCAGATCGCCGCGCCGGGTCGTGCGCAGCCCCGCGGGGGCGAGGCGCTCGAGGCGTCGGTAGACGGCGACCCGGGTGTCGGCCAGCATCCGCAGCACCGCGTCGTGCGACACGAGCCGCTCCGCGTACCGGAAGACGGCCCGGCCGATCCCGAACGCCCGCGTGGCCGTCACGGCCAGCATCAGATACATGACCGGCGGCTGCTGAGAGGCCCGAGAGATGAGCCACCCGGAGGTGGCCATCAGCCCGACGGCACTGCCGAGCGCGAGGCTCCCGAGAAGCAGGGCCAGCGCGAATCGGCCGCTCCGGGGGCCCGCCATGGCACGGACCCGGGCAAGCACGCCGCCGCTCGGCTGCGGGGACAGGTACACCTCTTCCGCGTCCGCCGCGGGCAGGCCTTCCGGCTCGACCGGCCGGAGCTCCTGTGCGTCTCCGGTGTGCACGGAACCGGCCGCCGCGACAGGGTCCCCCGACTCCAGCCGCACCACCCGGTCGGCCACCGCCAGCAGTGCGGGCCGGTGCGCCACCAGCAGCACCGTCCGCCCGACGGCGAGCCGGCGCACCGCCGCCACGATCGCTTCCTCCGTCGCTCCGTCGAGCGATGCCGTCGGCTCGTCGAGGAGGAGCACCGGCCGGTCCGCCAGAAACGCCCGGGCCAGGGCGAGACGTTGACGCTGCCCGGCGGACAGACCGGCGCCGTCCTCGCCAAGGACCGTCTCGACCCCGTCGGGGAGGACGTCGACGAATTCCAGCGCCCCCGCGTCGGCCAGCGCCCGCCGCACCGCCGCGTCGTCGGCATCGGGCCGCGCCAGCCGTACATTCTCGGCGATCGAGCCGACGTAGAGGTGCGGCCGCTGCGGCACCCAGGCCACCCGGGAGCGCCACTCCTCCACATCGGCCTCGGCAAGATCGACCCCTCCGATCCGCACTCGGCCCGCAGCGGGCTCCACGAATCCCAGCAGCACGTTCAGCAGCGTCGACTTGCCCACACCGCTCGGCCCGACCAGGGCGACCGTCTCGCCGGGCTCGACCACGAAGGAGACATCGGAGACCGCGTCCCCTGAACGCCCCGGGTACCGGACCGTCACCCCCTCGAAGCCGATCTCCCCCTTCGGCACGAGAAGCGCCCCGGCGGCCGGCGCCGGGGTCTCCAGCACCGAGAAGATCTCCTCCGCCGCCGCGAGCCCCTCGGCGGCGGCGTGGTACTGCGCCCCCACCTGGCGCAGCGGCAGATACGCCTCGGGCGCGAGGACGAGGATGACGAGCCCCACGTAAAGATCCATGTCGCCGTGGACGAGCCGCATCCCGATGGTCACCGCGACCAGCGCGACCGAGATGGTGGCAAGCAGTTCCAGCGCGAAGGACGACAGAAAGGCGATCCGCAGCGTCCGCATGGTCGCCTGCCGGTACTCCCCGGTGATCCGCCGGATCGACTCGGCCTGCGCCTTGGCCCGGCCGAAGACCTTGAGCGTCGGCAGCCCGGCGACCACGTCCAGGAAGTGCCCGGAAAGCCGTGACAGCAGCCGCCACTGCCGGTCCATCTGCGACCGCGTGGCCCAGCCGATCAACGCCATGAAGAGAGGGATGAGCGGCAGCGTGACGACGATGATCGCCGCCGATACCCAGTCCTCGGTGACGATCCGCGCGAGCACTGCCACGGGCACCACGACCGCAAGCCCCAACTGCGGGAGATAACGCGAGAAGTAGTCGTCGAGTGCGTCCACTCCCCGCGTGGCGAGGGCGACGAGCGAGCCCGTCCGCTGTCCGCTCAGCCACCCGGGACCGAGCGCGGCGGCCCGCTCCAGCAACCGTCCCCGCAACTCCGACTTCACCGCCGCGCTTGCCCGGTGCGCGGCGAGCTCGGTGAGCCATGCGACAACCGCCCGGCCGATCGCGACCGACGCCAACAACATGAGCGGCGTCCGTAGTTCGGCAACCGACATCTCGTGCTGGAAGGCGCCGACCACCACTTCGGCGATGAGCATCGCCTGGGCGATGACCAGCGCCGCCCCGAGGCCTCCCAGGCCGACGACCGCCACGAGGAAGAGGCGGGTGGCGCGGGCATATCGGAGAAGACGCGGGTCAATTGGTTTCACGTGAAACACACCCTTGGCTCATCGGGCATGTTTCACGTGAAACATGCCGGTAGTTCGGAATCAGTGCCCGGTCTCCACCGCGAGGTGCTGCGTACCGATCCGCTTGCGGAACACCCAGTAGGTCCACGACTGATAGAGCAGGACCAGCGGCGTGGCGATCCCCGCGCACCAGGTCATGATCTTCAGGGTGTACGGACTCGACGAGGCGTTCGTGACGGTCAGGCTCCAGTCGTCATTGAGCGAGGACGGCATGACGTTCGGGAAGAGCACCAGGAAGAGCATCGCGACGGCCGCCACGATGGTGAGCCCCGACCATGCGAACGCCCAGCCCTCACGCCCGGCCCTGACCGCTACCAGAGCCACCACCAGCGCGACCACGGCCACGATCATGGCGGCCAGAGACGTACCGTCGCCCTTGTCGGCCTGCGTCCAGATCAGGAAGACGAGCGCCAGCACGGCAGTCACCAAGCCGACCTGAAGCGCCAGCTTCCGCGCCCGTTCCCGTATGTCCCCGACAGTCTTGAGCCCGACGAACACCGTCCCGTGGAAGGTGAACAGCGTCAGCGTGACCAGCCCGCCGAGAAGCGCGTACGGATTGAGCAGGTCGCCGACCGTACCCACGTACTCGAAGCTCTGGTCGATCTTCACGCCGCGCACAATGTTGCCGAAGGCCACACCCCACAGGAACGCGGGAAGCAGCGAGGTCCAGAAGATCGCGGTCTCCCAGTTGCGCTGCCAACTCTCCTCGGGCCGCTTCACCCGGTATTCGAAGGCGACACCGCGCACGATCAGGCACACCAGGATGAGCAGCAGTGGCAGATAGAAGCCGGAGAAGAGCGTGGCGTACCACTCGGGGAAGGCGGCGAAGGTCGCGCCGGCCGCGGAGAGCAGCCACACCTCGTTGCCGTCCCAGACGGGGCCGATCGTGTTGATCAGGACCCGCTTCTCGGCGCGGTCCCGGGCCAGCAGCTTGGTGAGGACGCCGACCCCGAAGTCGAAGCCCTCCAGGAAGAAGTAGCCGGTCCAGAGGACCGCGATGAGGACGAACCATACGTCGTGGATTTCCATGACTTGAGCGCTCCCTGGGCCTAGTAGGAGAAGGCCATCGGCTTGTCGGCGTCCTGGGAGTCGCCGCCGATCTTGGTGGGCGGGTTGAGGTCGGCCTCGGTGAGCTCCGGCGGCCCCTGTTTGACGTACTTGAGCATCAGCTTCACCTCGATGACGGCGAGGATTGCGTAGATGAGGGTGAACACGATCAGAGAGGTCAGCACCTCACCCTGCGAGACCCCCGGCGAGACCGCGTCCTTGGTCCTCAGCAGGCCGTAGACCACCCAGGGCTGACGCCCTGTCTCGGTGAAGATCCAGCCCCACGAAATGCCGATGATCGGGAAGATCAACGTCCACTGGGACAGCCGCCACCACCAGATGCCGAGCCTCGGCGTCAGCTCCCGGCGCTTGGTCAGCATGAGCTTCGGTACGTCCTCGTCGCCGGTGCGGTGTTCCGGTGCCAGCCAGAGCTTCCGCCTGGTCAGCCAGAGGCCGGCGGCGCACAGGGTCATCGAGACCCCGCCGAAGCCGATCATCCAGCGGTACGACCAGTAGGCGGTGGGGATGTTGGGACGGTAGTCGCCGGGCCCGAACTGCTCCTGTTCGGCCTTGTTGATGTCGTTGATGCCGGGAACCTCG
The DNA here is from genome assembly GCF_054462255.1 of Streptomyces sp. SD15. NCBI lineage: Bacteria > Bacillati > Actinomycetota > Actinomycetes > Kitasatosporales > Streptomycetaceae > Streptomyces > Streptomyces sp. SD15. The sequence goes on from NZ_JBTLMO010000004.1 coordinate 188,466, forward strand.
GCGTTGAAGTTGCCCTTGGCGAGGAAGGAGAGTACCCCCGGGACCTCGATGGCGACCGTGTTGTGGCCCTTGGCGACATCGCCATACGCGAAGAGCGAGAAGGGTGCGGGCTGCTGCGATTCCCACAGGGCTTCGGCGGCCGACATCTTCATCGGCTGCTGCTCGTACATCACCTTGCCGAGGGTGTCGGCGCTGACGACGGTGAGGATCGTGCCGACGAGCGCGGTGACCAAGCCGAGCCGCAGTGACATCCGCATGGTGCGGATGTGCCGCTTCTTGCGGAGGTGGAAGACCGCGATGCCGGTCATGAAGGCGCCGCCGACCAGGATGGAGGCGCTGATGACGTGCCAGAAGTTGACGAGCGCCGTCTCCTGGAAGAGCACCTTGGGAAAGTCGGTGAGCTCGGCCCGCATCGTGCCGTCCGCCTTCTTCACGAGCCGGTAGCCGACCGGGTGCTGCATGAAGGAGTTGGCCGCCATGATGAAGTACGCCGACAGGATGGTGCCGATGGAGACCATCCAGATACAGGCGAGGTGGATCTTCTTCGGCAGCTTGTCCCAGCCGAAGATCCACAGCCCGATGAAGGTGGACTCGAAGAAGAAGGCGATCAGGGCCTCGAAGGCGAGCGGGGCACCGAAGACGTCACCGACGAAGCGCGAGTAGTCGGACCAGTTCATGCCGAACTGGAACTCCTGCACGATGCCGGTCACGACACCCATGGCGATATTGATCAGGAACAGCTTCCCCCAGAACTTGGTCGCCTTGAGGTAGTGCTCCTTGCCTGTCCGCACCCAGGCGGTCTCCAGAATCGCCGTGAGCGCGGCGAGCGAGATCGTCAGGGGAACGAAGAGGAAGTGGTAGACGGTGGTGATGCCGAACTGCCATCGCGCCAGTGTCTCCGGCGCCAAAGCCAATTCCACGTCGTCAGTCTCCTTACGTCGCCGTGACCACTGCGGAAGTTTGCCCCGTTTGTCAGGCACATCACGGGAGCAACCGGGACACGCTTGTGAACGCGTTCACATTCACAAGCAATTATGACGCATAGCCGTTCGAGACTGGAGGGGAGGGGGCCCTAAGACCGAACCGACCGGCCCTCCACGCAAACGGGCCGGTCGGAACCTTCGCGAGCGAGGACTAGTGCCCCCCGTGGAACGCCTCCGTCGTCTTCAGCAAGATGTCGTTCGCCTCGGTCTCGCCGATCGTCACGCGAACCCCCTCCCCGGCAAACGGCCGCACAACGACCCCCGCCTGCTCGCACACGGCGGCGAAGTCGAGCGTGCGCTCCCCCAGCCGGAGCCACACGAAGTTGGCCTGCGTCTCGGGCACCGTCCAGCCCTGGCCGCGCAACGCCTCGACCACGCGGACGCGCTCGGACACCAGCGAACCGACCCGGCCGAGCAGCTCGTCCTCGGCCCGCAGACTGGCCACCGCGGCGTCCTGGGCCAGCTGGCTCACGCCGAAGGGCACCGCCGTCTTGCGCAGCGCCGCCGCCACCGGCTCGTGGGCGATCGCGAAGCCGACCCGGAGGCCGGCCAGCCCGTAGGCCTTGGAGAAAGTGCGCAGCACACAGACGTTGGGCCGGTCACGGTAGATCGAGACGCCGTCCGGCACCTCGAGGTCGCGGTTGAACTCGCGGTACGCCTCGTCCAGGACCACCAGGACGTCGCTGGGCACGCGGTCGAGGAACCGCTCGAGCTCGGCCCGGCGCACCACGGTGCCGGTCGGGTTGTTCGGGTTGCAGACGAAGATCAGCCGCGTTCTGTCGGTGATCGCGTCGGCCATGGCGTCCAGGTCGTGCACGTCGCCCGGCGTCAGCGGCACCTGCACCGAGGTCGCCCCGCTGATCTGGGTGATGATCGGGTACGCCTCGAAGGACCGCCAGGCGTAGATGACCTCGTCGCCCGGACCACTGGTCGCCTGCAGCAGCTGCTGGGCGACCCCGACGGAGCCGGTGCCGGTCGCCAGGTGCGACAGGGGGACCCCGAAGCGGTCCGACAACTCGTTCATCAGGCCCGTGCACGCCATGTCCGGGTAGCGATTGAACGACCCGGTCGCGGAGGTCACGCTGTCGATCACGCCCGGCAGCGGCGGGTAGGGGTTCTCGTTGGAGGACAGCTTGTACGCCACCGCGCCGGCCGCGGCAGGCTTACCCGGCTTGTAGGTGGGGATACCCTCCAGCTCGGCACGCAGCTTGGGGCTCGTCTCGCTCACCGCAGTCCTCCTCGTCGACCATCAATACTTCTCACCTTATGAGGATTCGGCACGCCTGCGTGCGGCCGCGCAGGCATCCACGCAACGACAGAGCGGCCATCCACGTACGGCCGAGCAGGCATCCACGCACGAAGGCGTACGAAATGGGGGGCGCGCCATCCGTAACCTCACGCGCCGGTGGCTCACGCCGTAGCGCGCATCGCTCGTGAAGGTGAGTTGAGACCTCTTCGAAACATGGCTCACTTGGCAGGCCCATGCGCGTCGACAAGTCACGTCCTGCCATTGGATCGTTCAACTTCCTTTGTTTCCAAGGCACTTACCTGGCCTTGACCATGCAGAAACGTGCCTGTCAACGAGTGCATATGCGTCCGCACTACCCCACCGCATGAGCCCTACTATCGGCTCGCCATGACAGCAGCAGGGAAGCACCAGGTGAGCCGGGCGGAGACCTCCCGCCGAGGCGGTCGACCGGGCCGGGCGGGTATCAGAGACGTGGCCGCGGCCGCAGGGGTCTCGATCACGACCGTGTCCGATGCCCTCAACGGGAAGGGCCGGCTCCCGGACGCCACCCGACGCCACGTCCGCGAGGTCGCCGACCGGCTGGGCTACCGCCCGTCGGCCGCGGCCCGAACCCTCCGTACCGGCAAGTCGGGCCTCATCGGCCTGACCGTGACGACATACGGGGATGAACCTTTCACCTTCACGGAGTTCGCGTACTTCGCGGAGATGGCCAGAGCCGCCACCTCGGCCGCGCTCGCCCGGGGCTACGCCCTGGTCATCCTCCCCGCGACCTCGCGCCACGACGTGTGGTCGAACGTCGCCCTGGACGGAACCGTGGTCATCGACCCGTCCGACCAGGATCCGGTCGTCAGCGAGCTGGTCCGGCAGGGTTTACCGGTCGTCTCCGACGGCCGCCCGGCGGGATCACTCCCGGTCACCGCCTGGGTGGACAACGACCACGAGGCCGCCGTACTGGGCATCCTCGACCACCTGGCCGACGCCGGCGCCCGCCGGATCGGCCTTCTCACCGGCACCTCCACGGACACGTACACCCATCTCTCCACCACCGCGTACCTGCACTGGTGCGAGCGGGTCGGACAGGATCCGGTGTACGAGGCCTACCCCGCCCACGACCCGTGCGCGGGCGCCGTCGCCGCGGACCGGCTGCTGGCCCGGCCCGACCGGCCCGACGCCGTCTACGGCCTCTTCGACCCGAACGGCACCGACCTCCTGGCCGCGGCCCGGCGCTACGGCCTGCGCGTACCGGACGACCTGCTGCTGGTCTGCTGCAGCGAGTCCACCGTCTACGCCAGCACCGAACCGCCCATCACCACGCTCTCGCTCAAACCGCGCCGGATCGGCACGGCCGTGATCCAGCTCCTCATCGACGCCATTGAAGGGGTTGAATCGGACAAGCCGGTCGAACAGGTGATACCGACGGAACTGATCGTGCGGACGTCCTCCGAGCGTCGTCCACCTCGGACGACGGTCAGTCCACCTCGGTCGCCCGAGAAGGGGTAGCTCGGCCTCCGTCGAGGTTGACGTCCGGAAGACTTGCGGCGGGGCATCCACCAGGGAAAGCTCCGCCCAATTCGGGCGAAAACCGCGATGAACTGGGCTCCTGCTCCGATTCACCACCCCTGGGTCACCACATGGCGCGATCCGCATTCCTATGATGGGCCCACGACACCGCGGGCCGCTGCGACCAGGCAGTCCGATCCGGTGCAGATGCGGCGCGATGGTGGTGGAGGGGTCGATGACTCAGGGGGCCGGTCAGGGACCCGAGGCGGTGCGGACGGCGACGTTGCGCGACTTCCGGGTGCCCGCGTACGTCCACGAGACCGGTCCGTACGCGCAGAACACGCCTCCCGACGCGGGTAACAGACCCGCCGAGGAGCCCGAGGGGTATACGCCCACGCGGCGCGATCTGCCCGTGATCAACCGGGGCGACACGGTTCAGGTCGTCATCGACCCCGAATCCGTACCGGCCCCGCAGCCGGCCGCCGGGCCGGGCCCGCTGTACGTCGTCGGCGACGTCCACGGCTATCTCGACGAGCTGGTCGCCGCGCTCCAGGAGCAGGGCCTCATCGACGCCGCGGGAAGCTGGTCCGCCGGGACCGCGCGCCTGTGGTTCCTCGGCGACTTCACCGACCGCGGCCCGGACGGCATCGGTGTGATCGACCTCGTGATGCGGCTGTCCGCCGAGGCGGCCGCGGTCGGCGGTTACTGCAAGGCGCTCATGGGCAACCACGAGCTGCTGCTGCTCGGCGCCAGGCGGTTCGGCGACACGCCCGTCAACTCCGGAGCGGGCACCGCCACCTTCCAGGCCGCCTGGCTGCTCAACGGCGGCCAGAAGACCGACATGGACCGCCTCCAGGACCACCACTTGCAGTGGATGGCCCGCCTCGACGCGATGGAACAGGTCGACGGGCACCTGCTGGTGCACTCCGACACCACGGCCTATCTGGACTACGGCGACTCCATCGAAGCGGTCAACGACACCGTCCGCGAGACCCTCACACGCAACGACGCGGACGAGTGCTGGGACCTCTTCAGGAAGTTCACCAAGCGCTTCGCCTTCCGCGACGACGGCGGCGCCGAAGCCGTGCTCTCCCTGCTGGACACGTACGGCGGCACGCGCATCGTCCATGGTCACAGCCCCATTCCCTACCTCCTCGGCGAGGTCGGCTCGGAGGACGGCGAGGACAGCGCGGGGCCGGTGGTCGACGGACCGCATCTGTACGCCGACGGGCTGGCCATCGCGATGGACGGCGGAGTGACCATGGCCGGAAAGCTGCTGGTACGGCAACTGCCGCTGGATAGCTGAGGGTTCTCCGGGCAGGCGTCCCCCACGAAGGACTGCGCCGACGGGGGGCCAATTTCTGCAAACCCCCTGTCATGGCGTGCCGTCACCGCTCTACCATCGGTTTATCCGTAGCAGGCTCCCCTCCGTTTCTGCCCAACGGCTCGTCAGCGTGCGAGCCATCAGCCCTACGGAGCATCGGGGGATGCACATGAACAGCGTTCCGCAGCACCTGCTGAGCGAGGACCGCCAGGAATACGAGCGGATCCTCGGCGAGGCGCTGCGCTCCGCCCCACACCGCCCGGAACTCGCCGCTGTCGGCCAGCGGCTCAACCCCGAACAGCTACGCACCATGGCGCTCAACGCCACCGCGCTCATCACGGCGGCCGCGGCGACCGAGTACGCGCACTATGTGAAGGTCCGCGAGGAACTGCGCCAGCCGACGCCGTCCACCCCGACCGTGAGTGAAGAAGCCGGCTCCACGGAGTCGGGCACGACCGCGATGGGGCTCGCCACCACCATGGGGGAGGTTGCCGAGACCGCCGGAGCGGGCGTCATGGCCGTCGTCGCGGTGCTCGCCCCCGTCCTCGCCGGGACAGCCGCGGCGATCTTCCTGATCGTCGGTTACATCCTGAAGATGCTCGACCCCGAGCCGACGTTGGCCAAGACCCTCCTGACCACCGGCTGGGTCTTCGGCGCGGTCGCGGCGGCCGCGACGCTGGCCGCCGCGGTCGGGCTGCTGCTCACCGCGCTGCGCGACGGCTCGTCCTCGCTCCAGGCCGGAGCACACGGCGAGCGGAACGCGGAGGTGGCCCGGGCCAGGGAAGCCTGGCGCAAGGCCCTGCTGGAGCGCGGCATCATGCCGTTCCTCCGGGAGGCACTCGCCGATCCGGGTACGGCGGCACTGGGTCGTCCGTCCCCGGCGCCGACCACCGGCCGCATGCCGCACCTCGGCTACAACCGGCCGGGGTTCAGCAGCCCCGAGGGCGGACCCGCGGCGGGCCCGCGCCCGAGCTTCACCAGCCCGGACTTCACGAGCCCGGACTTCGGAGGACCCGAGCACCAGCCGGAGTGACACCCGCCGGGCCCACACCGGAGCGACGGCTCAGCGAACACTGGGACGACAGGCTCTGCGGACACCGCGGTGACGGGAAGGACCGGGCCCGCGCTGACGCAGCGCGGGCCCTGCTCCGTGCGCGGCATACGCTCGTACGCTCCTCGGCGAGCGGGCTCAGACGATGCCCAGCCGCCGGGCCGCGGTCATCCAAGCCGGGAACTGTGAGAGCAGCCGGTCGTACAGCTCCGGGTCCGGGACACGACTGATGTCGTCCACGGCGAAGAACCCGACGTTGTCGACGCGTCGTCCCGGCAGGGTGTCGAACCGCTCCAGCACCCCGTAGTTGGACCGTCCCAGACCCACGAACTGCCAGAAGATCGGCTCATCCACCGCTTCCAGCAACTCCTGCTCGATCTCCTTGTTGCGGTAGACACCTCCGTCGGAGAAGAACAGCACCAGCGTGGGGTCGGCGGCCGGATGCTCACGAACATACGAGCGAACCTCCGCGATCGCCTTCTGCTCCTCGTTCTGGATACCGACCGCCCGCATGTCCACCTGCCCCGGCAGCAGGCCCTTCCGCGGCTTCTTGCGCCGGAACAGGCTCAGCTCGCCGATCCGGACATGGAGTTCGAGCCACTCGGGCAACTCGCCCAGCCTCAGATCCGGCAGCCGGGCCGCGTGGGAGGCGAATGTCCACGCCTGCATCACACCGTCGTCGTCCAACTGCGCGGCCACCGCGGCCATCCGCTCCACCACGTCGGCCACGACGCCCTTCGAGTACAGGAAGGACATGGAACCGGAGGCATCGAGGATCAGCACGACACGCGCCGTGACGCCCGCGGCACCGTGCTTCCGCAGACTGACGGCCACCTGCTCCTTGCGCAGGGAGAGCCGCTTGCGCATATCGACGGGCAGCTGCTCCTCGCCCTTGCTGAGGCGTGCCGCGGAGGGTGTTGCCGTGGGTGGGGTTGCGGTGGGGCCCCAGGATGCGGCGGACCCGGGTGTTGCCGCCGGCGTCGGGGGCGTTGGGGGCATCGGCGGGATCTGCGAGGTGGGCCCGGGGATCCCTGGCGTAACCGCGGCCGAAGCCGCCGGAGGGGCCGCGGGGTGGACCGGCGACGCACCCACGGACGCCTCCTCATCGACGCTGATGCCGAAGTCGGTTGCCAGGCCCGCGAGTCCGGACGCATACCCCTGTCCCACGGCACGGAACTTCCACTGACCGCCGCGCAGATACAGCTCACCCCCGATGAACGCCGTCTCCGTCGTGGCCTCCATCTCGAAGCGCGCGAACTCCTGCTGCGTTCCGGCGTCGAACAGCCGCAGCGTCAGTCCGGACAGCTCACCGAAGGTGCCACCGTCGGCCGAAGCGCACAGAACGACCCGCTCGATCTCCGTTTCCAGGGCGCGCAGGTCCACTTCGACCGTGTCCGTCGTGGCATCGCCATCCTGCCGCTTACCGAGATGGCGTACGGCGCGGGAGGCATGCTGCGGCTGGTTGTAGAAGACGAAGTCGCCGTCGTCCCGCACCCGTCCCCCCACGCCGAGCAGCAGCGCCGAGGCGTCCGCGTCCGGCGCACCGGCTCCTCCTCTCCAGCTGAGCACGGCCTGCAGTGCCCCAGCAGTGACGGGAAGATTGGCGCCCTTGCTCATGGCTGTCGATGTCATGCGCCCAGTCTGCCGAGAGAACGCGGCCACGGAGCCGTTCGATGCACATACATCCCGCTTCGAACGGCCCACGGACACACTCACCACATACCTGCGCTTCAATCCGCCAACGGCAGATGGACCTGGTTGCCTGCGGCGGCGAACTTCTTGGACTTCTGCGCCATACCCTCCTTGATCTCCGCCTTGGTGCCTCCGTATTCACGGCGGATGTCCTGCGAGATCTTCGTGCTGGAAAATCGCGCCCCTGAGTTGGCCCGGCCAGAGCAGACTCAGCATCCAAGCAAAGCCAGCCCCGGGCACAAACGATATGCCGGACCCGAAAACCGTCTGCCGAAACGCTGGGGGGCGCGGTAGCGTCCGCGTTCCTGATCACACCCACTGGGGGGACAGATGCTCACCGTTGCGGAACGAATCAAGGGGCTCACTCCTCAAATGAGACAGCAAAGGATTCAGCTTTGGTTGAGGCCGACGCACGCCCCCTGACCACGGAACAGTTAAAGCCCCTTGCCTTCCAAGAGAAGGTGTTTGACTCCATTTGATCAAAAAGCAGGTCGAGCGGCTGAGGAATGCCCAACGAAAATAAACTACGGCGGTGCTTCCTGGCCGACTGCCCCAAGGAGCACCGCCGTTCCAGCATTCAGTCTGCCAGCGGCAGGTAGACCCTGTTCCCGCTCGCCGCGAACTCCTTCGACTTCTGGAGCATCCCCTCGGCTACCTCATCCGCCGTCGCCCCAGCAGCCGCCGTACCACCGAACCGCTCCGTGATGCTTTGGCTAATCTTCATGCTGCAGAACTTCGGGCCGCACATGGAGCAGAAGTGCGCCGTCTTGGCGGGCACGGCCGGCAGGGTCTCGTCGTGGAACTCCCGTGCCGTGTCCGGGTCAAGGGCCAGGTTGAACTGGTCCTCCCACCGGAATTCGAAGCGAGCGTCGGACAGCGCGTCGTCCCATTCCTGCGCACCTGGGTGCCCCTTGGCGAGGTCGGCTGCGTGGGCGGCGATCTTGTAGGTGATGACGCCGGTCTTGACGTCGTCACGGTTGGGCAGGCCCAAGTGCTCCTTGGGCGTGACATAGCAGAGCATGGCCGTGCCCCACCAGGCGATCATCGCGGCACCGATGCCGGAGGTGATGTGGTCGTACGCCGGCGCGACGTCCGTCGTCAGCGGGCCGAGCGTATAGAACGGAGCTTCATCACAGATCTCCTGCTGAAGGTCGATGTTCTCTTTGATCTTGTGCATCGGGACATGTCCCGGGCCTTCGATCATCGTCTGTACATGAAAACGCTTCGCGATCGTGTTGAGTTCCCCGAGCGTCCTCAACTCCGCAAACTGAGCCGCGTCGTTGGCATCCGCGATCGACCCGGGTCGCAGCCCGTCGCCCAGCGAGTACGTGACGTCGTAGGCGGCGAGGATCTCGCAGAGCTCCTCGAAGTTCGCGTACAAGAACGATTCCTTGTGGTGCGCCAAGCACCAGGCCGCCATGATCGAGCCGCCGCGCGAGACGATGCCGGTCTTGCGGTTCGCGGTGAGCGGCACGTACGGCAGACGTACACCCGCATGGACGGTCATGTAGTCCACGCCCTGCTCGGCCTGCTCGATGACGGTGTCCTTGTAGATGTCCCAGGTCAGCTCCTCGGCGTGGCCGTCGACTTTCTCCAGGGCCTGATAGAGCGGCACCGTGCCGATAGGGACAGGGGAGTTGCGCAGGACCCATTCACGCGTGGTGTGGATGTTGCGGCCGGTGGACAGGTCCATGACCGTGTCGGCGCCCCAGCGGGTTGCCCAGGTCATTTTCTCGACCTCTTCCTCGATGGAGGAGGTGACGGCGGAGTTGCCGATGTTGGCGTTGACCTTCACCAGGAACCGCTTGCCGATGATCATCGGCTCGATCTCCGGGTGATTGACGTTCGCGGGCAGTACCGCGCGGCCGGCGGCGATCTCCTCACGGACGATTTCAGGGTCGACGTTCTCGCGGATCGCCACGAACTCCATCTCGGGCGTGATCTCGCCGCGGCGAGCGTATGCGAGCTGTGTGACCGCCTCTCCGGGACGGCCGCGGCGCGGCTGGCGCGGCCGCCCCGGGAAGACTGCGTCGAGATTGCGCAAGCCCCCGCGCGGCGAGGTGTGCTTGATCCCGTCGTCCTCGGGACGGACGGGACGACCCGCGTACTCCGCGGTGTCACCGCGGGCGGTGATCCAGTTCTCGCGCAGTGGCGCCAGGCCCCTGCGTACGTCGGTGTCGGTGGTCGGGTCGGTGTACGGACCGGAGGTGTCGTACAGCGTGACGGACTGCCCGTTGGTGAGGTGCACCTGACGGACCGGCACTCGTAGGTCGGGGCGCGAACCCCCGACGTATGCCTTGTGCCAGCCGATGGACTTCCCGGCCTCCTTCGGCTGTTCGCCCTGGCTGGAGGCAGGCGTGCGTACGTCCTTGTTGGTCATGAGACCTACTCCCTACGCCGGCATTACCCGGTAACAGGTTCAGCGGTCGACGCAGCGGCTTCCGTCTGCCGATGTTTCATGTGAAACATCGCTAAGACGAAGGTCAGCGCCCTCTCAGCCCGGTGCTCCGAGCTCCCGCGTGTGCAAAGGTGCCTCCACGCTAGCGTCATATCTGGCGCGGTGAACAGAGGGCCCTCGCCGTTCTTGCGATGATCGGTAGGTGACCACATCGCAGAAGCCCTCGTTCCCACCGCCCGACCCGCCGCGCCGACCCGGCTCCGGTGACGGCCATGGACATGGCTCCGGTGGCGGCCACGGGCATGGACCGGACGGCGACCGTGGCCCCGGGCCCGGAGACGGGCACGGCCCCGGAGACGGGCACGGATCGGGTGGCGGGCACGGATCGGGTGGCGGGCACGGATCGGGCCACTCTCACAGTCACAGCCATGGCCCCGCCGCGCCCGTCTCCAAGCACCTGCGCAAGGTCATCGCCGCGGTGCTGATCCCCTTCGCCGCCGCGGTCTTTGTGGGTCTCCTGGTGCTCTGGCCCGGTGGTGCCCCGTCCCACGAGCGCACCGGCGTCGGCTTCGACCGGCAGACCCAGCAGGCCACGGTCACCAAGGTCGACAAGGTGGACTGCAAGTCCGTCAACGCGTCGGGGGAGACCCCGACCGGCGACACCTCCACCGCCGAAGGCTCCTCCGCCCAGCAGCAGGCGACGGGCGACTGCAAAAAGGCGACGATCCGGGTCGACACCGGCAAGGACAAGGGCCGTACATTCACCGAGATCGTCCAGCCCGACCAGTCACGGCAGTTGCACCAAGGCCAGAAGGTCGTGGTCGCATACGAACCCTCCGCGCCCAAGGATCTTCAGTACTCGGTCAGCGACGTGAACCGGAAGTTCCCCCTGGCGCTGCTCGCCGGGATCTTCGCCGTGGTCACCGTGGTGGTGGGCCGGATGCGCGGCGTCATGGCGCTGATCGCGCTGGCCGTCAGCTTCCTCATCCTGACGTTCTTCATCCTGCCCGCGATCCTGCAAGGCTCGGATCCACTGATCGTGGCGATTGTCGGGGCCAGCGCCATCATGCTGATCGCGCTGTACATGTGCCATGGCCTCTCGGCCCGCACGTCAGTGGCGGTGATCGGCACACTGCTCTCGCTGGTGCTGATCGGCGTACTCGGCTCCGTGTTCATCGGCTGGGCCGCGCTGACCGGCAACACGGACGACAACACTGGACTGATCCACGGCTTGTACCCGTCCATCGACATGAGCGGTCTACTGCTCGCCGGCGTCATCATCGGTTCGCTCGGTGTCCTCGACGATGTGACGGTGACACAGACGTCCGCGGTCTGGGAGTTGCACGAGGCCAATCCGACGATGGGCTGGCGCGGTCTGTACCGCGCGGGCATTCGGATCGGCCGCGACCACATCGCGTCGGTCGTCAACACGCTCGTCCTGGCATACGCCGGCGCCGCGCTGCCGCTGCTGCTGCTCTTCTCGATCGCGCAGAGCAGTGTGGGCGCAGTCGCCAACAGCGAACTGGTCGCCGAGGAGATCGTGCGCACCCTGATCGGCTCGATCGGTCTCGTCGCCTCAGTGCCGGTGACCACCGCGCTGGCCGCCCTGGTGGTCTCGGCGGACCGGCCAGGGGGTCCTGCCACCCCCGTGGAGCCCGCCGGGAGCAGGACTCCGGTGCGTGGCGGGAGGGGTCGCCGCCGCAAGCGCTGAAGCCTCCCGGACCGCCTCACTTGTGAGGAAGCGTTACTCCACTTGGGGGTGCCGGAGCGCTGTCAGCCCGCGCTCTGCTCCTCCGCAAGGATCCGGTCCAACGCCTCGTCGAGGTGGGCGTCGAAGTCGGCCAGGGAACGCTCCTGCCCCAATGGCACCAGCTTGTCCGTGCGGTCGAGGAATGCCACGAGCGGCGCCGCCCCGGACCGGAACAGCGCGTGGTCGCCGCCCACCTGAAGCCGGATCAGCACCTCACCGAAGGCGTCCGGATCGGCGGGCGCGATGTGCACATCGCCGTCGCCGCACGGCCGGCCCACGCCGTCGATCAGCAGCTCCCGCCCGAACGCCCAGGTCACGGGCGCATCTCCGGGCAAGTGGAAGGTCAGCCGCACCGCGTAGGGATCACAGGTCTCGTATCGCAGCTCCACCGGAATGCGGAAAGAGAGCTCCTCCGACACGAGGAAGCTCATCATGATCTCTGCCTGTACCGACTCGCGCATCGCCTACCCCGTCGTTTGCCGTCGACTGGCCAGGAATCATCCCCCTGACACTGCCGAAATCTTGCTCAACGTACACGCGAGATCACAAGGAGTGAGTTTTCAGATGCTGATAGAGATCGCGAGTGTCCCCAACAGCCTGCCGATCTCACCCTGTAGCTGCCGTGCAGCGGGTAGCAGTCGATCGGCCTGGTGAACAGGCAGAGAAATGGCCAAAGTCGCGGCAGTTGTGCCGGCCGTGAGGGGGAGAGCGGCGCAGACCGTGCCCAGCGCGTACTCCTGCCGCTCGATGACGGGCTCCATCCGCCCCGTACGCTCCAGGCGCCGCAGCAGACTGGCGTTGTCACGCACCGTGTACGGAGTGATCGACTGCACCGGATAGCGATCGAGGTGATCCCGGCGGGCCTTCTCGTCCAGTTGGGACAGCAGACACTGGCCGACCGCGTGGGCGTGGCCGGTCTCCCGGAAGTCGGCCCACTCCTCCACCGCCGGATTCCCCGGGGTATCAGCGACGCACATGACCTCGATCTCGCCGTCGCGGTAGACCGCGTAGTACACCGGCACACCGATCGAATCGCGCCACTGGGCGAGCGTTTCGCTCACCGTGCTGCGACGTTTCTGCTGGGCTCCGCTGCTGCTCAGCCGCTCGGCGGCCTCCCCCAGGAAGAACAGCCCTTTGTCACGGCGTAGATAGCCCTCGTGCACCAGCGTGCGCAGCAGATGGTAGGCCGTCGGCAGCGCGAGTCCGGCTTCCCGGGCGAGTTGCTTCGCAGGTGCCCCGTGCTCGCGTGCGGCGACGCCCTCCAGGAGCCGCATCGCCCGCTGCACGGAGCCGATCAAGGTCGTGGGAGGAGGCTCCGAGGGCGGGACCTCCAGGGGAGGAGTACGCGGTTCCGCAAGCGGGGTTCGTACCTCCGCAAGCGAGGTGCGTGGCTGTGCCGGGGGGGCACACGGCCCCGCGGAGGCATGGGATCGCTGGATGGGCGGAGCGGGTGATTCTGCGGGTGCGGTGTCAACCGTGGCCAAGGGGCACTCCCGAAGCGCGAGGGGGACCGCCCGTGCGGGGGAACACGGGAGGGAGCTGTGCGCTGCCCGCGGGGATCGCCCCCGCGTCGAATTCCGGACTTTAACGGCCTGCCACCGCTTACAGACGGCCTCGCCGGAAACTTCCCTCGGCCGAGGGAACCTCGAGTTCCCCTTTACCGACCTGCTCGTTACCAGGTGCTCCCCCGGCTGCGCCTCACCAATCGCTGCGCGACGACGAACTCGACGTGAACTTCCGTACTACGTAGATCAAACCGCCGACGAGCGCGACGAAGACCAGCACCTTGAAGAGCAGGCCGATCACGACAGTGAGCACACTGACTATCACGGTGCCGAACACGACCAGGGCGATGACCGGCACCGCGATCCACTTCACCCACCACGGCATCCCGTTGAAGATCTCTTGCATCTCCCTTGTCCTTGCCTCTCTTCGCCCGTCGCCCCAAGTCCAGGACTCTGATTCCGGGTTCTCTGATGTCCTGCACTCGATGCTAGAGCCGACAGGGCACCCGGCGGGGGCCCCGCACCCCTTGTCCTCCCCTGACCGTTCCCCTAGGGAACCCTGAGGCGGACGTCAGCTCTCGGGCGGAGAGAACACCACCACAACCCTCAGGTCCTCGGTGATGTGGTGGAACTTGTGGGCAACCCCCGCGGGTACGTACACGACGCTGCCGCGTGCCACCTGCGTGGTCTCCAGACCGACCGTGATCGCGGCCCGCCCGCTCACCACGAGGTACACCTCGTCCTGCTGGTGCGGCTTCTGTGAGTCCAGTTCGCCCGCATCGAGTGCGTACAGGCCGACCGACATGTTCCGCTCGCGCAGGAACTGCAGGTAAGCACCGTCGTTGGCGGCGCGTTCCGCCTCCAGTTCGTCCAGCCGAAATGCCTTCATCGCCCTTGTCCGCTCCCGTACTCCACAGGCTGTGTCCACAGCCTTGCTCACCAGTCGATCTCTTCTGTCACGATCAGACACATGAAGAATTTCGTAGTCAAGACGATCGCCAACGCGGGGGCCCTGGCCGTCGCCGTCTGGCTGCTCGACAAGATCACCCTGACGGGCGGCAGCACCGGCAAGAAGGTCGGCACTCTGCTGCTCGTCGCGCTGATCTTCGGGCTGGTGAACTTCCTGGTCAAGCCAGTCGTGAAGGTGCTGACCTTCCCGCTCTTCATCCTCACGCTCGGCCTGATCACCCTCGTGGTCAACGCCCTGATGCTGCTGCTCACTTCGTGGCTGGCCGACAAGCTCGACCTGAGTTTCCACGTGGAGGGCTTCTGGACCGCGGTCGTGGGCGGCCTGATCATCTCGATCGTCTCCTGGGCGCTCAACGTCGTCCTGCCCGACAGCAAGGACTGAGTGCTCGCGATGCCCTATCGCATCTGTTTCGTCTGCACCGGCAACATCTGCCGCTCCCCGATGGCCGAGTCCGTCTTCCGTGCCCGTATAGAAGGGGCCGGACTCGAAGGCCTGGTCGAAGTCGACAGCGCGGGCACGGGCGGCTGGCACGAGGGAGACGGCGCCGACGCGCGCACTGTCGCCGTGCTGGAGGCGGGCGGTTATGAGAGCAGCCATGCGGCTCGCCAGTTCCACGCCGCGTGGTTCTCCCGCCTCGACCTCGTCATCGCCCTCGACGCCGGCCATCTCAAGGCCCTGCGCCGTCTCGCGCCCACGCCCGAGGACGCGGAGAAGGTCCGGCTGCTGCGGTCGTACGACCCCGCCGCGGGCGACGATCTGGACGTCCCCGATCCGTATTACGGACCCGTGGACGGCTTCGAGGAGTGTCTTGAGATGGTGGAGGCGGCGAGCCCTGGACTGCTTGCCGCGGTAAAAGATCAAGTGAAGGGACGGGCGGCATGACGTCAGGGGATTTTGCGACGGACAGCGGCGACGGCACACGCGCGGTACGGGCTGGGCTGCCCGAACCCGTCAAGTACGAGCCGACGCTGCCGGGCCCGGTCTTCGCCGCGCACTTCCATCTGCCGGGCGAGCCGACCGGCCCATATACCTACGGCCGTGACGAGAACCCGACCTGGACACTCCTGGAGCGTGCCATCGGGGAGTTGGAGGCACCCGGACAGGGCGACGCCACGACGCTCGCCTTCCCCTCCGGCATGGCCGCCATCTCGGCAGTGCTCTTCTCCCAGCTGCGCGCGGGAGACATCGTGGTGCTGCCCAACGACGGCTACCAGGTGCTGCCGCTCGTGCGCGAACAGCTGACCGCGTACGGCATCGAGGTGCGCACCGCCCCGACCGGCGGCGACGCCCAGCTCGAGGTGCTCGACGGCGCGAAGCTGCTGTGGATCGAGACGCCGTCGAACCCCGGGCTCGACGTGTGCGACGTACGACGGCTTGTCGCGGCCGCCCATGCGCAGGGCACGCTCGTCGCCGTCGACAACACCCTGGCGACCCCTCTCGGGCAGCGCCCGCTGGAGCTGGGCGCCGACTTCTCCGTGGCCAGCGGCACCAAGATGCTCACCGGGCACGGCGATATCCTCCTCGGATACGTCACCGCACTCGATGCCTCTCTGATGACGTCCGTGCGGCGCTGGCGGAAAGTCGTCGGAGCGATCCCCGGCCCCATGGAGGCCTGGCTTGCCCACCGCTCCCTCGCCACACTCCAGCTGCGCGCCGACCGGCAGAACGCCAACGCCCTGACGATCGCCGAGGCACTCCGGGCTCGGCCCGAGGTGACCGGACTGCGCTATCCGGGACTGCCCGACGACCCCTCGCACAAGATCGCCTCGCAGCAGATGCGGCGCTTCGGATGCGTGGTGTCCTTCACGCTGCCCACGCGCGCGCATGCCGATCGTTTCCTCGACGCGCTGCGTCTGGTGGACGACGCGACGAGTTTCGGCGGGGTGCGGTCCACGGCCGAGCGGCGCGGCAGGTGGGGCGGCGACGCCGTGCCGGAAGGCTTCGTCCGCTTCTCGGCCGGTGCCGAGGATCCCGAGGACCTGGTGGCGGATGTGCTGCGCGCGCTCGACGAGTCCGCGGAGTGACCCCTTCCTGAGCGACCGGTAGGTGCGCTGTGACGCACATCCGGGCCACCGGTTTAGTACCTCGCTACGTACAACGGACGGTCCGAGCCTCCCCCCTCGTGGCTCGGACCGTCCCGGTTCTGCGCGCGAAGAACCGCGCGAACAAGGCTAGTTGACTCTGTGTCAGTGTCCAATCACAGTAGCGACAGAGACCTATCGACTTATTTATAGTTGGGGCTCTGCCGGGGCGGTTGGGAGGGGAGGTGCGCCATGGATTTAGCACTGCTGCGCACGTTTGTGACCGTGCACCGTGCCGGTTCCTTCACCCGTGCCGCCGCCCTGCTCGGTCTGTCCCAGCCTGCCGTCACGTCGCAGATCCGCACGCTGGAGCGACAGCTGGGGCGACCCCTCTTTCTGCGCCAGGCCCGCGGGGTGACCCCCACGACGATCGGCGACGAGCTCGCCCACAAGGCCGCACCGCATCTCGACGCCCTGGTGGAGATCGCCGAAACCGGACTCGAAGAGGACTCATCGCTGCGCACTCTGCACCTGGCCGGACCGCCGGAATTCACCGCCGAGCGGGCTCTGCCCGCGCTGGCAGAGCTGACGGGGGACGACGGCCAGGGTTTCGCGCTGCGCGCCTCCTTCGGGAACGCCGAGGAAACACTCGAGGGGCTCGCCGCCGGACATCATGATCTGGCCATCACCACGGCCCGTCCGCGCGGCGCCCTGCTCACCGCGACTCCACTCTGCGACGAGGAGCACGTCCTGGTCGCCGCCCCCCGCTGGGCTGCCCGTATCGGTCCCGGGAAGCTGCGCCGCAAGGGCTCGCACGCACTGGAGAACATCCCCGTCGTCGAGGTCCACGAGTCACTCCCACTCGTCGCCCGATACTGGTCGTCCGTCTTCGACTCCCGCCCTGCCACCGCGGGCACCGTCGTCGTCCCCGATCTCCGTGCGGTGCTCGCCTGCGCCGTCACGGGCGCGGGCCTCGCAGTGCTGCCCCGCTATCTGTGCGCCGCCGCCCTGGAGCGCGGCGACGTCGTGGCCCTCCTCGATCCCACGGTGCCTCCGCTGCGTACGTACTTCCTGGCGATCCGCACCGGCACACTCGCCATGCCACATATCGCGCGAGCGTATGACTGGCTGCTTCACGCCGCGGCCGATTGGTCCTGAGCCCCTCGTGGGGCCCTTCTGAGGCTCTCGGGGCTCCCCGATGTTTCACGTGGAACCAGGCGGGCCACATTTCTCCCATGACCGTCCGACCCGTGGTCAAGCGCACCGCCCGCGCCATCCTGCTCGATGGCGATGACCTCATTCTGATCAAACGCACCAAGCCCGGCGTCGATCCCTACTGGCTGACTCCGGGCGGCGGGGTCGAGCCCGATGACACGACTGTCGTCGACGCGCTCCATCGTGAGGTGCACGAGGAACTCGGCGCCAAGATCACCGACGTGGTGCCCTGCTTCGTCGACACCGTTGAGCACATCGGCGACGACGGCGGGGCGACCGGCGTGAAGGTGCAGCACTTCTTCGTCTGCCGCCTGGAGTCCATGGATCCGGCCCTGCGGCACGGCCCCGAGATGGACGAACCCTGCGGCGAGTACGAAATCGTGCGGATTCCGTTCACCCGGGTCGGGATCGCCTCCGTCCACCTCGTGCCGCTGTCCTTGCGGCACTATCTCGACGGGAACATCGAGGGCGTGCGGGCGATGCACGCGCCCGACCTGGGGTGAAGACCTTCTCTTACGGGGCTCGCGGCTCGTGTTGATGGGGCGGCGCCGTCAGTCCCCGGCGGCGACGAGTTCCTCGACGGAGTCGTGGCGTATACGGTCCGACGGAATGCCGATGTCCTTCAAGGCGTCCACCCCGCTGCGGATCATGCCGGGCGGGCCGGAGAGATAGGCGTCGTACTCGTTCCACGGTCCGTACTCGCGTACAACGTCGGGCAACTGGAGATGGGCCTGCTGGTCGACCACCGGGCGCACGGCGAGCCAGGAGTGGCTCTGCTGCAGCCGCAACATGGTGTCGATGTCGTACAGATCATGACCGGTGCGGGCGCCGTAGAAGACCTCGACCGGGCGTCGTTCCCCGTGCTCGGCAACATCCTCGACCAGCGCCTTGATGGGCGCGATACCGGTGCCGCCGCCCAGACAGAGGAGTCCGCTGTCGGTGGTGTGGTCGACGGTCATCGATCCGGCCGGCGGACCGAGCCGGATGATGTCGCCGGGACGGGCGCGATGCACCAGCGCGTTGGACACCCAGCCCGCCGGAACCGCCTTCACATGGAACGACAGCAGCCCGTCGGACCGGGGGGCCGAGGCGAACGAGTAGTGCCTCCATATACGCGGCCACCACGGTGTCTCCAGGCTCGTGTACTGCCCGGCGAGGAATGGGTACGGCTGGTCCGGGCGGAC
The DNA here is from genome assembly GCF_054462255.1 of Streptomyces sp. SD15. Classification (NCBI taxonomy): domain Bacteria; kingdom Bacillati; phylum Actinomycetota; class Actinomycetes; order Kitasatosporales; family Streptomycetaceae; genus Streptomyces; species Streptomyces sp. SD15. The sequence continues at coordinate 207,308 of NZ_JBTLMO010000004.1, forward strand.
GGTGATGACAGCGATGTCCTGGGTCCTGAGATCGTGCGCGACCACCTCGGCATGCCACCAGGCCGGCGCTCGCAGTTCGTCGGAGGCCGCCGCGTCGATCATGACTTGGGAAATCGTCGTATATGCGCGGATCCAGGCCGCCTCGGTCTCCGCGTCCCAGATCGCCGAGGCGAACCGGCTGAGCGAGCCGATGAGGCACTCGCCGACGGCCGGATAGTGCTCGGGCCGAGTGCCGTACTTGCGGTGACCACGGCCGAGGTTCTGCAGATAGTCGACGAGAACCGGGGTGTTGTCGATGTGCTCGGCGGCGGTGAGCAGCGCTTTGAGCAGCCGGTCCCGCTGCGTATCCATCGCGGCGGGGAACAGCGACCGCAGATTCGGGTGGCGCACGAAGAGCAGCGCATAGAAGTAGGAGGTGACCTTGTCGGCGACGGGGCCGACCTCGGCCATGGTCCGGCGGATGAGCACGGCGTCGGGGGACGGCTCCGGAGTGGGGACGGACCTTTGGGCGGGCACCCGCGGCTCCGGCGCATGTACGCGCGGCTCCGGCAACCGCGGCTCCTGGGCGGGCACTCTCGTGGCGGGACCGAGGTCGGGCTGCTGCCTGCCAGGAGCCTGCTGCTCCCTGCCGAGGTTCGTCCGCTCCTGTCCAGGACCGGACCACTCCCGGCCGGCATCGACCTGCGAAAGGCCATGATCGGACTGGGTGGGATCTGACTGCGGCCGTACGGCTTCGTGGGCGATCTCCGGCTCGGAGCGCCGAGCGTCAGCGGGCGTGGCCTCATGAGGAGTCGGTGCTGCTTCCACGGCCGGGGATATTCGTTCCTGCTCCGGCGTTGCGCGGCCTGCGGTCGGCCGGCCGACCGGGCGCATCGCTGCCAGACGGCGACCGTCAGCGGACTCCCGCTCTCCACCGGATGGCGCCGGATCTTTGCGCGGCGTGAACCAGCCGCCCCCGCTGTGCCCTCCGGAAGTGCCGTTGTCGGCCGACGTGGTGGTCGGAGCGTCCATGGTGTGCCTCGCCTCGAGCATCTTTCGGTCGGTCTGCGCACCTCCGCGGTCGGAAGATGCCTAATTTCCCCCGTAGATGGCTTGCTTTCCTGCCCCGTTCAGCCCCCACCGGCCGATGCGGCCACATTCAACCCGGATTCCACTGCTGTACGGACAAGTAAGGAGAGAGTGTGACATTGGACGCACTTCTCTCATTGCAGCATCCCACTCCGCGTCAACCCCCGGCCGCATAACGGAATATGCGGGTCTTCGATCTCTCCGTCCCGTTAAGCTGCATTGGCCTGCGTTCGTGCCCCCACGAGACGTGCACACATCACGGCGGACGCGAACCGGAGTCGACCATACCGGCAGCCGCCCCAGGCACAAGTCCCCCCTTCCTTCATCACGAATTTGATGCCCTCGAACATCAATTGCCGCCATTACAGAGCGCGTCGGACCAACTCATAGGCATCCCACAGATCCCGCCCTATGTAGGAGTGGGTGGCGAGGCCTGCCAGGTGCCGATCCGCATTGACGGCGACGGACACCGGCACCGCTTCGAACAGGTACTTGTCCGACAGCGAGTCGCCATAGGCAACACAATCGGCCCGTGTCACCCCGAACTCTTCACAGAGACGATCCGCGATCTGCACCTTCGCCGCGGCGCTGAGAACGCCGCCGAGGTCCACGGGCTCAGTGAAGGGCACAGCAGGGAAGCGCGATCCATATGCCGCATGCGCACCCCAGCCGGTCAGTCGCTCCACGAAGAAGGAGGGCGAAAGCGAGACGACGGCGCAGTAGTCGCCGTTGCCTCTGATCTCGGCCCAGACGTCCTCGATGCCGGACAACCACGGCGCCCCCTCGAAGGCCGCCGCCACATGCGCCTCCGTGAGATCCGCCCATAGGGCGTACACCTGCGTCGCGTACTCCGGCGGGCCTATCGTCCCTGCCGAGATGGCCTGATCAAGCGCGATGGTCTCGGCCTCCACTCCGAGCTGCCGCGAGATCTCCACAGGCGCCGAACTCCCGTGGAGCAGCGTTCCGTCAAGGTCGAACAGATGAATGCGCGCCATGTGAGCCGAGGCTAGCGGGGTGCCTCGTGTCCCCTCTGCCGGGTAGCCCATACAAGGTCCACCCGTCGGTTTTCGCTGTTTCACGTGAAACGTCTGTCCACGCACCGCACGAAGCACATGACCTGGCCAAAAGTGCATACGCCTGCGGGCAGACAGCTCGGCCGGAACAGGCTACGGATCGACGACCCCGAGGGTGGCCTCATCACCACGTGCGTCGTAACCGAGTACGGGGCACCCGCAAGGCCCGATCTAGGAGCGATCGGCATAGTGCTGGTCGCCGAGCGACATGCCCGCCAGGGTGTCGGCCGACAGCCACCGCCGAGGGCCTCACCGCACACCGACTGCCGGCTGCGCACCGACATCGACGTACGGCACGAAGAGCTGCTGTTCTGAGTGAAGAACCACCGGCCTCCCACACCCCTCGTGCCGCAGCGAAGCGCCGGTCCCCGATATCTGCTGGGGGCCGGCGCTTCACTGCGGGGTGCGGTCAGGCGAGCGCCTCCACGGCGGCGATGGCAAAGCCGTGGTCCTGCTCGGGCGCACCGCCGCCGACCCCGATCGCCCCGATGAGGCGGCCGTCGCGGTGAACCGGCACACCGCCCGCGATGAACAGGAGTGGCCGGTCAAGCGCCGTGGGCAGGGTGTGGAAGACGCCGCCGGGCTGGACCGCGTCGACGAGGTCAGCGGTGGCGGAGTTCAGCTGGAGCGCCGTGTAGGCCTTGCGGGTGCTGGTCTCGCCGGAGATCAATACGGCCCGGTCGTCTCGCCGGAAGGTGAGCAGATGGCCTCCTGCGTCGAGAACGGTGACGCTGACCGTGATCCCAGCGGCTTCGGCGGCACGGCGGGCAGCGGAGACAAGAAGCTCTGCGTCTTGCGTGGTCAGTGGTGCGACGGCAGTGGTGGTGCTCATGGGGGGCTTTCTCCTTGGGGGCGGTGCTCAACCGTGGTCGGTCAATGGGCTGTGCTCGGTCATGGACGGTGGGTGGTTGTCATTCAGTGGCTCAGTGGTGCACTGCAGGCCGCTGCTCGGCGGGCGTACCGCTGGCGATGACGGCACTGGGGGCACCCGTACGGCGCTCCAGAGCGGCCGAGAGGACGGCGAGGACCAGGGCACCCGCCGCGAGGATGGCGCCGACCCAGTTGGGGGCGGTGTAGCCCAGGCCCGCGGCGATGACCAGACCGCCGAGCCAGGCCGAAAGGGCGTTGCCGAGGTTGAAGGCGCCAATGTTCACGGCCGAGGCCAGTGTGGGGGCGCCGTGCGCCTGGTCGAGGACGCGCTTCTGCAGCGGCGGCACGGTCGCGAACCCGAGGGCGCCGATCAGAGCGATCGTGACGGCCGCGAGGATCTTGTGGTGCGCGGTCACGGTGAACAGCGCGAGCACTACGGCGAGGCTGCCAAGAGACACGTACAGCATCGGCATCAGCGCGCGGTCGGCGAACTTGCCGCCGATGAGGTTTCCGCCGACCATGCCGAGGCCGAACAGAACCAGCAGCCAGGTGACGGAGCCGTCGGCGAAACCGGTGACATGCGTCATCATCGGCGCGATGTAGGTGATGGCGGCGAAGACTCCGCCGAAGCCGAGAACAGTCATCGCCATGGCGAGCAGAACCTGAACGTTCTTGAAGGCGGCGAGCTCGTGACGGAGGTGCACGCCTGCCGGCTTCGGCAGTTCGGGGACCAGCCTGGCGATGCCCAGCAGACCGACCACGCCGAGCGCGGCAACGCCGGCGAAGGTGACACGCCAGCCCACGGACTGCCCGATCAGCGTGCCCAGGGGGACACCGACGACATTGGCGATGGTGAGTCCGCTGAACATCATGGCGATCGCGCCGGCCTTCTTCTCGGGCGCCACCAGTTCGGCGGCGACGACCGAGCCGATGCCGAAGAAGGCTCCGTGGGCGAGCGAGGCGACGACCCGGCCCGCCAGCATCAGCCCGAAGACCGGGGCGACGGCGGAGAGCAGATTACCGAGCACGAACAACCCCATCAGCAACATCAGCATCCGCTTGCGGGACACCTTCGTGCCGAGCGCGGTCATGATCGGGGCACCGATCACCACGCCAAGGGCATAGCCGGTCACCAACAGTCCGGCAGTGGGGATGGAGACTCCGAAGTCACTGGCGACCTCGGGCAGCACGCCCATGATCACAAACTCGGTGGTTCCGATTCCGAAGGCCCCGATCGCGAGGGCCAGAAGCGCGAGAGGCATGGTGGGGTGCACCTTCCCAGACGATTGCAGGAGCGCTTTACGTGCACTCACAATACTTGCAGACGCGGGTTAAATGCAAGAGCGGACTATTGCGTCGATGTTCTATCCTTGAGCCAGCCGCTCCGGGACGGAGGAACACGCCATGACAGCCACGGACCCCGCACTCACCGCCCTTGCTCAGGGCTGGTGCGCACTCTCTCTGCTGCACGGGAGGATCGAGGCCCACATCGAGCGCGCTCTGCAGGCCGGGCACGTCCTGAGTGTGCGGGAGTACTCCTTGCTCGACGTGCTCAGCCGACAGCACGACGGCGAGGGCGGCCATCTACAGATGAAGCAGGTCGCGGACGCGGTCGTGCTCAGCCAGAGCGCCACCACCCGGCTCGTCACCCGGCTCGAGGACCGCGGGCTGCTTTCCCGCTATCTGTGCCCGACCGACCGTCGCGGCATCTACACGAACGTCAGCGAAGCAGGCCTCAAGCTCCTCGACGAAGCGCGGCCCACCAATGACGCCGCCCTGCGCGAGGCGCTCGACGAAGCGGCCAAGAACCCCGAGTTGGCCCCGCTGGTCCGCGTCGTGGAGTCGGCTGGCGTGCCGGTATAGGAGCACAGGGACGGCATTCCGTGCCTGTATAGGGTGCGGTCATGGGAGATCTTGAAATACGACCGGCCGTCGCGAACGACATCGCTGCCATCGTTGCGATGCTCGCCGACGATCCACTCGGCGCCCAGCGGGAGTCGCCGGACAATCTGACCCCATACCTGGCGGCGCTCGAGCAGCTCAGCCGCGACCCGAACCAGCACCTTGTCGTCGCCGTGCGCCATGAACGTGTCGTCGGCACCCTGCAACTCACGATCATTCCCGGGCTGTCACGCAAGGGCTCGACCCGCTCCCTCATCGAGGGCGTACGCGTCCACGGTGACGAACGCGGCAGTGGCCTCGGCACCAGGCTCATCGAGTGGTCGATCGACGAATCCCGGCGCCGGGGCTGCCAATTGGTCCAATTGACCTCCGACGCGAGCCGCACCGACGCCCACCGGGCCTCACACGTGGGCTTCAAGTTGGCGCTCTGAGCGCATCCCTCGTCCACTCCGAGGCGGCCTGTTTCACGTGAAACAGGCCGCCTCGCGTCGTAGCGGTGCCTACTGGATCCCTCGCCAGCCCCCGGGATCCACCCCACCGGGCACAGGAGCGTCCTCACCGTACGGCTGACGGGTGAAGACGAACGACCCTAGGTCCAGATGACTCAAGGACCCGTCCGGGCGCCGCACGGCCCGCAGCGGCTCCCCTGCGTAGTACCCATCGAGCCCCGTCCAGGTCCCGTCACCGTTCGCCCGGAAACGAGACCGGCGGCCACCCCCCGACAGCGGGACCAACTCGACCAGACCGTCAGCCGTCAGGCGCAGCGCGCACGCCTGAGTGCCCCAATGCCAGGGTCCCGCCATCTCCAGTACAGAGTGGTCGACTTCGCGCGCCGGGCGCCATGGCTCGGGGATCCGGGGCTCGGCCTCGGCGACGATCCGTACGAGATCGGTGGCCACTGTCAGCGGTCGCGGACCGGAGGTGCAGTTCGACAGAACCACCGCAGCCACGTCGTCCTCCACTCCGATCACGAGGGCCGCCATGAAGCCGGGCAAGGAACCGGAATGTCCCACGAGAATCCGGCCGTCCCGATGCAGAACCTGCAAGCCCAGGCCATAGGCCTCTCCGGACGCCAACTCCTCGGCCTCCGGAGGAGCCGCGGGTGAACGCATCTCCAGGAGCGACTCCGCGCTGAGCACCCGTTCATCACCCTGGACCAGGAAGACGGCGAAGCGTGCCAAGTCACCCGTGGTGGACCACAGTTGTCCGGCCGGAGCCATCCGGCCGAGATCCTCGACGGGCTCCGGCATCATGACGTCCGCCCAGGGATGCACGGCCCAGCCGCCCGCATGGGGTGCCTGCGGGCGCCCGTTCGTCCGGTGCAGGCCCAGCGGTTCGAGCACCTCGCGCTGCAGGACCTCTTCCCAGGGGGCTCCCCTCAGTTCCTCGATCAGAGCGCCGAGCAGGGTGTAGCCGGGGTTCGAGTAGTGGTGCCGTCGGCCGGCGGGATGCAGAAAGGGCCGTTCGCCGAGTACGTCGGCGAGCTCGGGGCGCAGCGAGCCGGGTGTGCGCTCCCACCAAAGACCTGGCGTCTCGGCCGCCAACCCCGCGGTGTGCGCGAGCAGTTCAGCAATCGTGGCCTCCCCCGCGCCAGTGCCCGGCAGGTGCTTCTCCAGCGGGTCACCCAGGTCGAGCAGCCCCTCGTCGCGCAACCGCAGCACCAGCACGGCGGTGAAGGTCTTGGTGATCGAGCCGATCCGGTACTGCACGTTCTCGTCCGGCCCGTGCCCGTCCACCGATGTGCGCGACCCGTGCCACACCGGCTCCCCGCCCCGGACGATCGCCGCGATCAGCGACGGCGCGCGCCCCTCGGCCTGAGCGGCGGCGATACGGTGCATCAGCGTTCGGCGTGTGGTCGGCAGCAACTCTTCCTGAGGTGGTGTCATGCCCCCAGTCCACCTGGCCCGGCACCTCGCGTCGAGTCCATTTCGCATGCGAACCGCATGTCCCCTGGGCCCACGCCAAGAAGCCGGATCAGGTCTGTGCCATGTCCACGAAGCGCGAGTAGTGGCCCTGGAAGGCCACGGTGATCGTGGCCGTCGGGCCGTTACGGTGCTTGCCCACGATGATGTCCGCCTCACCCGCGCGCGGTGACTCCTTCTCGTACGCGTCCTCGCGGTGCAGCAGGATCACCATGTCGGCGTCCTGCTCGATCGATCCGGACTCACGAAGGTCGGAGACCATGGGCTTCTTGTCTGTGCGCTGCTCGGGGCCACGGTTGAGCTGCGACAGTGCGATCACCGGGAGCTCCAGCTCCTTGGCCAGCAGCTTCAGGTTTCGCGACATGTCGGAGACCTCCTGCTGTCGGCTCTCGGACCGCTTGCCGCCGGACTGCATCAGCTGCAGATAGTCGATGACGACGAGCTTCAGGTCACTGCGCTGCTTGAGGCGGCGGCACTTGGCGCGGATCTCCATCATCGACAGGTTCGGGGAATCGTCGATGTAGAGCGGCGCGGCCGAGACGTCCGGCATCCGGCGCGCGAGCCGGGTCCAGTCCTCGTCGGTCATCGTGCCGGATCGCATGTGGTGCAGGGCGACGCGGGCTTCGGCGGACAGCAGACGCATCGCGATCTCGTTGCGCCCCATTTCGAGCGAGAAGATCACGCTGGGCATGTTGTGCTTGATCGAGCAGGCTCGCGCGAAGTCCAGTGCCAGGGTGGACTTACCCATGGCCGGACGCGCGGCGATGATGATCATCTGGCCCGGGTGCAGCCCGTTCGTGAGCGAGTCGAGGTCGGTGAAGCCGGTCGGCACTCCGGTCATCTCCCCCGACCGCGAGCCGATCGCCTCGATCTCGTCGAGCGCGCCCTCCATAATGTCACCGAGCGGCAGATAGTCCTCGGTGGTGCGCTGCTCGGTAACCGCGTAGATCTCGGCCTGAGCGCTGTTGACGATCTCGTCGACGTCGCCGTCGGCCGCGTATCCCATCTGCGTGATGCGCGTGCCCGCTTCGACCAGACGGCGCAGGACCGCACGCTCGTGGACGATCTCCGCGTAGTACTCGGCGTTCGCCGCCGTGGGGACCGTCTGGACGAGGGTGTGCAGATACGACGCCCCGCCGACCTTGGTGATCTCGCCTCGCCTGGTGAGCTCGGCGGCGACGGTGATCGGGTCGGCCGGTTCACCCTTCGCATACAGGTCGAGGATCGCCGTGTAGATCGTCTCGTGCGCGGGGCGGTAGAAGTCGTGGCCCTTGATGACCTCGACGACATCGGCGATGGCATCCTTGGACAGGAGCATGCCACCGAGGACGGACTGCTCGGCGTCCAGATCCTGCGGCGGCACGCGCTCGAAGGACGAACCTCCGCTCTCCCACGGCCCGTTGTCCCGGTCGCGGTCGTGCTGTTCGTCGCGACCCCGGCCACCATCGCGGCCCCGACGGGAAGATGGCAGACGATCACTGGGACCGCTGTCGGCCCACGGGTCGTCCAAGGGCTCGGAAATGCTCACCGAGCCACCTCCTCCCGTCCGCCGAGCGGACCTAACCGTGCTCTTTAGTTCTACGGCACGGCACTGACAAATAAGAGGCCCAACTCCGCTTCTGACGCGTCGGTTTTGCGAGCTTTCCGAGGGCGATGGAGAGAGTGAGCGACGCCCCACGTTAGGCCTGCAGGCACCGTCAGCCAATCTGGTTATCCACAGGCCATGTGGACGACGGCCCGGATGCTGTGGAGAACCCCGCGAAACCTGTGCACGACCCGGTGGACAGGCCTGTGAACAAGCCCTCAGTGACCCGGAAGAATCGGCTCTGACCTGCCACTTTCCCGTCCACCGGCTGTGCAGAAGAAAAACTTTCCCAGTCGGGCCAAGATCCCTGCAAGCAGTGCGCTGCGACACGCCCAGCGCAACAGATTGTAAGGACCTCAGGCACCTTGCATCTCTTACCTGTGGAAGATTAGATTGGTGCTCATGACACAGGCTCCCGCGACGCCCAGGGCCGCCCGACGCCGGCACGACCGAGAGATCGTCGCGCTGGCCGTTCCGGCCTTCGGCGCACTCGTCGCCGAGCCTCTCTTTGTGATCGCCGACAGCGCCATTGTCGGCCACCTGGGCACCGCGCAACTGGCCGGTCTCGGCGTCGCCTCCGCCCTTCTCATGACAGCCGTCAGTGTCTTCGTCTTCCTCGCCTACGCCACCACCGCGGCCGTCGCCCGTCAGGTCGGCGCGGGTGATCTGCCCGCCGCCATCCGTCAGGGCATGGACGGCATCTGGCTGGCGCTGCTGCTCGGCACCGCCGTCATCGCGGCTGTCCTGCCCTCGGCGCCCGCTCTGGTGGAACTCTTCGGCGCCTCGCACACCGCAGCCCCGTACGCGACCACGTATCTGCGCATCTCGTCGCTCGGCATCCCCGCGATGCTCATCGTGCTCGCCTCCACGGGGGTCCTGCGCGGGTTGCAGGACACGAAGACGCCGCTCTACGTCGCCGTCGCGGGCTTCGTCGCCAACGCCGGGCTCAACGCGGGCCTTGTCTACGGCGCCGACCTGGGCATCGCGGGATCCGCCTGGGGCACCGTCATCGCCCAGTTCGGTATGGCCGCGGTTTACCTGTTCGTCGTCGTCCGCGGAGCCAGGAAGCACGGTGCCTCGCTACGACCGGACGCCACCGGGATACGGGCCTGCGCCCAAGCAGGTGCACCCCTGCTCGTGCGCACGCTGTCGCTGCGAGCGATCCTCATGATCGCGACCGGCGTCGCAGCCCGCCTGGGGGACACCGACATCGCCGCGCACCAGATCATCATGGGGCTGTGGAGCCTCCTCGCCTTCGCGCTCGACGCGATCGCCATTGCCGGGCAGGCCATCATCGGGCGTTATCTCGGCGCGAACGACATTCAAGGGGCTCGCGAGGCCTGCCGCCGGATGGTCCAGTGGGGCATCGCCGCCGGTGTCGTCCTCGGCCTGTTGGTGATCGCCGCCCGCCCGCTCTTCCTTCCCTTGTTCACCAGCGATTCGGCCGTCCAGAACACGGCGCTTCCCGCTCTGGTCCTGGTAGCAGTGTCGCAACCGATCAGCGGGATCGTCTTCGTCCTGGACGGGGTCCTGATGGGCGCGGGGGACGGGCCGTACCTGGCCTGGGCAATGCTGCTCACCCTGGCGGTCTTTACTCCGGTCGCACTGCTGCTGCCCGCGCTCGGCGGCGGGCTCACCGCACTCTGGGGAGCGATGACGCTGATGATGGCGGTAAGGATGCTGACCCTGTGGCTACGCTCCCGCTCGGGCCGCTGGATCGTCACGGGCGCGACACGCTGAACAAGCCGCCCGACCAAGCGGGTTGACCGAGCAAGCTGACCGTTTCTGTGAAACCCACCCCCCGTTTCACGTGAAACCCCGCCCTCCCTGACCCGCCGCCCGCCTTCCCTGAACCGCCGCTTCTCCTGAACCCCCGTTTCACGTGAAACGAAGAAGGGCCGCACCCCAATGGGTACGGCCCTTCTCTCAGCTATGCCGAGCGCAGCGATCAGGCCGCGATGACCTCGATGTTGACCTTGGCGGCAACCTCGGGGTGCAGACGCACGGACGTCTCGTGGGCGCCCAGGGTCTTGATCGGCGCGCCGAGCTCGATGCGGCGCTTGTCGACCTCGGGGCCACCGGAAGCCTTGATCGCGGAAGCGATGTCGGCCGGGGTGACGGAACCGAAGAGACGGCCGGCGTCGCCGGAGCGAACGGCCAGACGGACCTTCACGCCCTCGAGGCGGGCCTTGATCTCGTTGGCCTGCTCGATGGTCGCAATCTCGTGGATCTTGCGAGCCCGACGAATCTGCTCGACGTCCTTCTCGCCGCCCTTGGTCCAGCGGATCGCAAAGTTCCGCGGGATCAGGTAGTTGCGAGCGTAACCGTCCTTGACGTCGACGACGTCGCCCGCAGCACCGAGGCCGGAGACCTCGTGGGTGAGGATGATCTTCATGTGTCAGTCACCCTTCCCTTATCGCGCGGTGGAGGTGTAGGGCAGCAGCGCCATCTCACGGCTGTTCTTCACGGCCGTGGCGACGTCACGCTGGTGCTGCGTGCAGTTGCCGGTCACGCGGCGGGCACGGATCTTGCCACGGTCGGAAATGAACTTCCGCAGCATGTTCGTGTCCTTGTAGTCCACGTACGTGACCTTGTCCTTGCAGAAAGCGCAGACCTTTTTCTTCGGCTTGCGCACAGGCGGCTTCGCCATGGTGTATCTCCTGTGTGATCAAGAAGTGGGGGTACGGCCCACCCTCGGCCCGGGGGCCTAGAAGGGGGGCTCGTCCGAGTAGCCGCCGCCAGAGCCGCCGGAGGAACCGCCGGAGCTTCCGCCCCAGCCGCCACCGCCGCCGCCCTGGTTGCCACCACCAGCGGGAGCGCTGGTCGCCCAGGGGTCGTCAGCGGGAGCACCGCCGCCGCCCTGCTGACCGCCGCCGGGGCCACCGCCCCAGCCGCCGCCCTGCTGGCCGCCGCCACCGCCGCCGCTGTAACCGCCCTGGCCACCTCGACCGGTGGTCTTGGTGACCTTGGCCGTGGCGTTCTTCAGGCTGGCGCCGACTTCCTCGACGTCCAGCTCGTAGACCGTGCGCTTGACGCCCTCACGGTCCTCGTAGGACCGCTGCTTCAGCCGGCCCTGCACGATGACGCGCATGCCTCGCTGGAGCGACTCGGCGACATTCTCCGCCGCCTGACGCCAGACCGAGCAGGTCAGGAACAGGCTCTCGCCGTCCTTCCACTCATTGGTCTGACGGTCGAAGGTGCGGGGAGTGGACGCGACACGGAACTTCGCGACCGCCGCACCGGAAGGGGTGAAGCGCAGCTCGGGGTCGTCGACAAGATTGCCGACGACCGTGATGACGGTCTCGCCTGCCATGGGGGTACCTCTCGGCGGGTTTGCTGCTGGCTGCTTGCTGCTACTCGATGCCCGAGATCAGCTGAGCTGGAGAGCTCAGTGGGTCTCGGGACGGAGGACCTTGGTCCGGAGGACCGACTCGTTCAGGTTCATCTGGCGGTCGAGCTCCTTGACGACCGCAGGCTCGGCCTGCAGGTCGATGACCGAGTAGATGCCCTCAGGCTTCTTCTTGATCTCGTAGGACAGACGACGACGGCCCCAGGTGTCGACCTTCTCGACCTTTCCGTTGCCCTCACGGACGACGGAGAGGAAGTTCTCGATCAGCGGGGAGACAGCGCGCTCTTCGAGATCGGGGTCGAGGATGACCATCACTTCGTAGTGACGCATGTGGAACCCACCTCCTTTGGACTCAGCGGCCACGGTCGTTCCGTGGCAGGAGGGTTGTGATGCGTACGCAACGGTATCGGCCGCCACTGACAACGGGGCTTCCCGATCGGGGATCCGAACGGGAAGACCTGTCGTGGCTTGTCGAGGCCTGGCATGGCCTGGGCAGACACCGGTGCAGAGGGTACAGAGTACCCGCACACCCGCTTCCGGTTGAAATCCGGCCGGGGTGACCGTCAATCTGTACACATCGGGTGTGTATGGCGCTACGATGCGCCGCCTTCCGCAGGAGGTGCCCCATGGCACAGACAATGCGACCCACCATCGCCGGCTCCCTGCTCGCGACGGACCACAAACGCCACCTTCTCCAGGACACGCTGCTCGCGGTGACCCTGGTGCTCGGCGCGACGGCTTTCATCACGGCACAGTTCCACAGCCTGCATCTGATCAGCTCTTGGACGGGACTGCTGGGCATCATCACCGGTGCCAGCGGCCAGTTCATCTCGGAGACGACCCGGGAGCGCTTCGGGCTGATCCTGGGTCTCGGTGCCTCGGCCTTCGGCTTCTTCCTCGGTATGTCACAAGGCGGTCTCTTCGGCGGTCTCATCGGCTGAGGCCGCCGACCCGACGGGCACGAATGTCCGCCCGGGTTGACCGACACAACACCCCATAACGTCCTGACCACGCATCGGTCCGGACGCAGGATCCATACGGCCAGACGGGGCGCTCGCAGGGCGCAGTAGGCTTCGGCGCGAGAGCCGGAGCCCCTGTACCCATGGGGACACACCAGCCCGAGGAGCGCCCCGAATGAGCCTGACCCTGAGGACCATCAGCCGAGAGCAGCATCTGGCATACATCCAGAGCCTGCCTTCGGCGAGCCACATGCAGGTCCCGGCCTGGGCTGATGTCAAGGCGGAGTGGCGCTCGGAGAGCCTCGGCTGGTTCGACGACAGGACCGGCGAGATGGTCGGCGCCGGGCTGGTGCTGTACCGCCAGCTGCCCAAGATCAAGCGCTATCTCGCCTATCTGCCCGAGGGCCCGGTCATCAACTGGTACGCGCCGAACCTCGACGAGTGGCTGCAGCCGATGCTCGCGCACCTCAAGCACCAGGGCGCCTTCTCCGTGAAGATGGGCCCGCCGGTGATCATCCGCCGCTGGGAGGCCACCTCCATCAAGGGCGGCATCCAGAACCCGGACGTGAAGCGACTGCGCGACATCGAGGCGGACTTCATCGAACCGCGCGCTTTCGAGGTCGCCGACAAGCTGCGCCGCATGGGCTGGCAGCAGGGCGAGGACGGCGGCGCGGGCTTCGGCGACGTACAGCCCCGCTACGTCTTCCAGGTGCCGCTGGCGAACCGCTCCCTGGAAGAGGTGCACAAGAACTTCAACCAGCTGTGGCGCCGCAACATCAAGAAGGCCGAGAAGGAAGGCGTCGAGGTCGTCCAGGGCGGCTATCACGACCTTGAGGAATGGCAGCGGCTGTACGAGATCACGGCCATCCGCGATCACTTCCGGCCCCGCCCGCTGTCGTACTTCCAGCGCATGTGGACGGCCCTCAACACCGAGGACCCCAACCGGATGCGGCTCTATTTCGCCCGGCGCGACGGCGTGAACCTGTCCGCGGCGACGATGCTGGTCGTCGGGGGGCACGTCTGGTACTCGTACGGTGCCTCGGACAACATCGGACGTGAGTTCCGGCCCTCGAACGCGATGCAGTGGCGGATGCTGCGCGACTCGTACGCCCTTGGGGCGACCGTCTATGACCTGCGCGGCATCTCCGACTCGCTGGACGAGACCGACCACCTTTTCGGCCTGATCCAGTTCAAGGTGGGCACGGGTGGGCAGGCAGCCGAGTACCTCGGAGAGTGGGACTTCCCGCTGAACAAGCTGCTTCACAAGGCGCTCGACATCTATATGTCGCGCCGCTGAGCCAGTCCGAAACAAGCCCCCCACCGCGTCCCGAACCGCATGTCGAGCCACTGATCCGGCCCGGTATCGCCACGTCGGCCCGGCGGATCCGCCACAATTTCCTTTCATACCTCTGATACACCGCAGCCACGAGAAAGGTTCCGGGACCGGCCATGGCGCTCACGCTCTACGTCGACACCGCGCGCTGGCGGGCACACCACAAGCAGGTGTCCGAGCAGTTCCCGGGGCTGGTCCCCGTCTGCAAGGGCAACGGCTACGGCTTCGGCCACGAGCGGCTCGCGGACGAGGCCACCCGCCTGGGCTCGGACGTCCTCGCTGTCGGCACCACGTACGAAGCCGCCCGGATCAAGGACTGGTTCGGCGGCGACCTGCTGGTCCTGACGCCGTTCAGGCGGGGCGAGGAGCCCGTGCCGCTGCCCGACCGTGTCATCCGCTCGGTGTCGTCCATCGACGGCGTGTACGGCCTCGTGGGCGCCCGTGTCGTCATCGAGGTGATGTCCTCGATGAAGCGGCACGGCGTGAGCGAGCAGGAACTGCCGCATCTGCACTCCGCCATAGAGAACGTCCGGCTGGAGGGCTTCGCCATCCACCTGCCGCTGGACCGCACCGACGGCTCCGACGCCGTCGAGGAGGTCATCGGCTGGATGGACCGGCTGCGCGCCGCCCGCCTGCCGCTGCACACGATGTTCGTCAGCCACCTCAAGGCCGCGGAACTCGCGCGGCTGCAGCAGCAGTTCCCGCAGACCCGCTTCCGGGCGCGGATCGGCACGCGGCTGTGGCTGGGGGACCACGAGGCGACCGAGTACCGCGGGGCCGTCCTGGACGTCACGCGCGTCTCCAAGGGCGACCGCTTCGGCTACCGGCAGCAGAAGGTGGCCTCCGACGGCTGGCTCGTCGTCGTGGCGGGCGGTACGTCGCACGGAGTAGGGCTGGAGGCTCCCAAGGCGCTGCACGGCGTCATGCCGCGCGCCAAGGGCGTCGCCCGCGCCGGCCTCGCCACGGTCAACCGGAACCTTTCTCCGTTCGTCTGGGCGGGCAAGCAGCGCTGGTTCGCCGAGCCCCCGCACATGCAGGTTTCGATCCTTTTCGTGCCTGCCGACGCCACGGAACCTAAGGTCGGCGACGAGCTCGTGGCCCATCTGCGGCACACCACCACGCAGTTCGACCGCGTCGTCGAACGCTGACGTCAGGGTCGTACGCCCCAGTACCCCTCCGAACCCCTCCGAACCCCTCCGACAGCCCAAAGGCCGTACACGGACCCCGTGTACGGCCTTTCGTGTGGCGTTCCCTAAGACCTGCTCACAGACCTGCTCACACCCTGCACGCGCACTGTTCGCTCAGGGCGAACCGCCCCCCGCGGCCGGCGCGGACGAACCCTGGGTGCCCCACTCCACCGGCGGCCCGTCGAAGTGGGCCGCATGCCGCGGCGGATGGGCCGCCGCGCCGAACACGAACACGTCCTCCGCACCGTCCAGGACACCGCCCGACGGATCGTCGTCGCCGGCCTTGCGCACCATGTCCCGCTCCGGCATGAAAATGTCGCGCACGACCACGGCGCACAGGTACAGCGTCCCCAGCAGATGGGCGGCGATGGCGATCTGGTACCCGTCGGTCGGCAGGCCCTTGTGGGCGTCCCCGCTGGTCGTGTACGCGAGGTACATCCAAATCCCCAGGAAGTACGCCACCTCGCACGCCTGCCAGATCAGGAAGTCCCGCCAGCGCGGCCGGGCCAGCGCGGCGAGGGGGACGAGCCACAGTACGTACTGGGGCGAGTAGACCTTGTTGGTGAGGATGAACGCGGCGACGATCAGGAAGGCGAGCTGGGCGAAGCGCGGGCGGCGCGGGGCGGTGAGCGTGAGCGCGGCGATGCCCGCACAGACGAGCACCATCATGACCATCGCCAGCGTGTTCGCCATGTCGGAGGTGATCGTGACCTTCCACCAGTTCGAGACGAACAGGAAAACCGAACCGAAGTCGATGCCCCGTTCGCGACTGAAGCTGTAGAACTTCGCCCAGCCTTCCGGGGCGAGGTACATCACCGGAAGGTTCACCACGAGCCAGGCCCCGACGGCGCCCATGAGCGCGTTCCCGAACTCGCGCCACTTGCCGGCCCGCCAGCACAGCACGAGAAGCGGACCCAGCACCAGGAACGGATAGAACTTGGCGGCCGTGGCGAGTCCGATCAGGATGCCGAAGGCGAGCGCACGGCCCCGCGACCACATGAGCATCGCCGCGGCCAGCAGGGCCACGGCGAGGAGGTCCCAGTTAATGGTGGCCGTCAGCGCGAAAGCGGGCGCGAGGGCGACCAGGAGGCCGTCCCAGGGGCGCCTGCGGTGAATGCGCGCGGTGCATACGGCGATGACCGCCGCGCACACCATGAGCATCCCGGCGTTGACCATCCAGTAGATCTGCTCCTGGTCCTGGATGCTGCCGCCGCCCGGCGTGAGCCAGGCCGCCACCTCCATGAACACACCGGTCAGCACGGGGTACTCGAGGTAGTCCATGTCGCCGGGGAGCTTGTCGAAGTACGGCACGAGACCGTCGGCGAATCCGCGCCCCTGGTACAGGTGCGGGATGTCCGAGTAGCAGGCGTGGGTGTACTGCGAGCTGGCCCCGAAGAACCAGCCGCCGTCGTAGCACGGCAGCTTCTGCACCATGCCGAGGGCAAACATGCCGATCGCGATGAGCGCGACGACCCGTACGGGGGTCCACCAGGACGTCCCGAACAGGGCCCTTCGTCCGATGGGGCCGCCGATCAGCTCACTTCCGGCCGCGGCGACCTCGTCCTCCTTGGTCGGCCGCACCGGCTCCGGCTCGCGCACGCTCGCTCGCGTCGTCTCTGCACTGGGCATGGCGCACATCCTGCCGTACGGAGCTGAGAGTGCGGAGTGCGGCAACCGATGCCTTCCCCACTCCCCACCGCTTGTGATCAAGACCACATGACGTCCCGGACATGGCACAGGGGCCGTCAGCCAAAGCTGACGGCCCCTGTTTCTTCGGACTCCGCGTCTATCGCTCAGCCCGTGGGTCCTCCGAAGAGGCTGCCGTTGGCATTACCTCTGGTATTTCCATTGGCGGTGTCGGTCGCCGTGGGCGTGGGCGATACGTCTCCGGTCGGATCACCGGTTTCGGTGCCCCCCGTTTCCGTACCGCCGCTGTCATCGCAGTTCCAGTCGAACTTGCCGCAGGACTCGCTCGCCGAGGGCGAGGGACTGGCCTCGGACTCGCTGGCCGTGATGCTCGGCGTCGGGCTCGGCTCCTCCGACTCCGTGACCGACGGGGTCACGCTCGGGCTCGGGGAGTCGTTGACGATCTCGCCGATGTCCTCGGCCTCTGGGAAGGGCTCATGTTCGGAGTTCTTGAGGGCCTCGGCCATGTAGTCCTTCCAGACCTGGGCCGGAATGTCACCACCGTGGATGGACTCCACACCGCCGGTGCCGTTCATGGAGAGCAGCTTGCCCTTGTCCGGGTCCGTCCTGAACAGGGTGACGGCCGTGGACAGCTCCCTGGTGTAACCGACGAACCACGCCGACTTGTTCTTGTCGGTCGTACCGGTCTTGCCGGCCACGGGGAATCCGATGTCTGCGACCTTCTTGCCGGTGCCGTTCTTGACGACGTTCTCCAGGACGTCGGTCACGTTGTCGGCGACCTTCGCGTCCATCGCGGTCTGCTTCGCGGGGGGCTTGAACTGCGGGAGCGTCTCACCGTCCTTGATCACCTTGGTGACCGAGTACGGCTCGTAGTGCGTCCCCGACGCGGCGAAGGTGCCGTACGCGTCGGCCATGCGGATGGCGCTGGGGGTCGAGGTGCCCAGCGAGAAGGACACGTTGTTGATATTCCCCTTGTCGAAGGAGTCCGGCAGGATGCCCATCGACTCCGCGACCTTCTGGGTCGTTTTGAGACCCACGTCGACGCCCAACTGCGCGAAGGGCGAGTTGATGGACTGTTCCATGGCCTTCTTGAGGGTCACCATCCCCCAGGCCGTGGTTCCCTCGTTCTTCTGACGGAACGGCTTGCCGTTGGATCCCATGATCGGATCGCCGTTCTGATCCTTGATCACGAGGAGGTCGTTGCCGTTGTAGCGGCTCATCGGCGAGAGGGGCTCCCCGTCGCTGGCGACGGTTCCGTACTCCATCGCGGAGGCCAGCACGATGGGCTTCCAGGTCGAGCCGACCGGCACACCCGTCGTATTGGCGTTGTTGGAGTAGTGGCCCTTGTCGAAGCCGGCGCCACCGTAGAGCGCCACGATCGCGCCGCTCTTCGGATCGACCGAGGCCGCGCCGAACTGCACGTTCTTGTCGGTCTTGGGGCGCTTCTTGGCGTCGAGGAAGCTCTTCTCCGTCGCCTTGACGGCCTTGGTCAGCTCGTTGACCTTCTTCTTGTCGAAGGTCGTGTAGATCCGGTAGCCGCCCTGCTCCAGTTGCTCCTGGGTGATGCCGGTCTTCTTCGCGACGTATTCCTTGGCGATGTCGACGAGATAACCGGTCTGTCCGGACAGGGTCGAGGTCAGCTTCTTCAGCTTGGGGAAGCTGCCGACCTTGTCCCGCTCGGCCTGGGTCATGTTCCCGACCGTGACCTCACGGTCCAGAATCCACTTCCAGCGTTCCTTGACCCGCTCCGTGTTGAGCGCCTGCGTGGCGTTCTCCCCGACACCACCGTCGGGGTTGTACAGGTTCGGCCCCTTGAGGACGGACGCGAGGAAGACGCACTGCTCGGTGGTGAGGTGCTTCGAGTCCTTGCCGAAGTAGGACTGGGCGGCCGCCTGGATGCCGTAGGAGTTGCGGCCGTAGTAGGCGGTGTTGAGGTAACCCTCGAGGATTTCGTCCTTGCTCAGCTTGGAGCCCACCTTGATGGAGATGAAGAGCTCTTTGAACTTGCGGGTGACGGTCTGGTCCTGGCTCAGGTACGTGTTCTTCACGTACTGCTGAGTGATGGTCGAGCCACCCTGTGTCTCACCGCCCCGGGCCATGTTGAACAGAGCCCGGCCGACACCCATCGGGTCGACGCCCCTGTCCGTGTAGAAGGACGCGTTCTCGGCGGAGACCACTGCCTTCTGCATGGCCTTGGGGATATCCCCGATCTTCACGTTCTGCCGGTTCGTGTCCCCGCCGGTCGCGGCCATCTGAGACCGGTCGGACCAGTAGAAGACGTTGTTCTCGGCCGCGGCGGCCTTGTTCGCGTCCGGGATGCCCACCATGGCGTACCCGATGCCTGCCGCGACCATCAGCCCGCCCATGAAGCTGAGGAACGTACCCGTCACCAGCTTCCAGGACGGAACCCAGCGTGCGGCTCCATACTTGCCCGCGCGCGGGTAGTCGATGAGGCGCTTCTTGACGGGCCCCGAGGGCCGGCCGCGGCCACGCCCAGGACCGGACGGGCCGCCGGGATCACCGCGGCGACCGCCGGGCCCCGCGGCGTCGGCGCCTCTGCGCCGGCTGCCACCACTACTGCTTCTCTGCGCCGCCCGCCGGGCCTCGGCACGGCTGGCGTACGGGCGCTCCTCTTCACCCCCCGACTCATGGGAGTCGGAGGGTGACCCGGTGGCGCCTCGCGGTGCCGCGCGGCGGCCGGAGGACGGGCCGGGCTGGCCGCGTCGTGCCGCGGCGCGTCCGCCGCCTTGCGGCTGCGGCGGTTTGCGACGGTGCTCGCTCATCGAACGATTACTCCTCGGGCAGGCGCACCCGTGCGCGCCTGGAAACGGCGGCTGGTTTCCGGTCCCCCCGAAGTACGGATGTGGTCGTGTGCATATTCACCCGTACTGCACCGAGGACGAAGACGTCCCCAGGCGTCACTTGGTTCCCGGTGGTCTGCATGCCGCACAGACTACGCACCGTCAAAACCCACTGAGAGCCGAAGTTCACCCCAAATCAGGCAACTCGCTTCGTATGAATCGGTGATGTGACGCCGTTCACCGTGATCACTCTTGCCGCATCCGCAGGGGCGTTCTATCGTGCTGATGTATCGAGTCGATACATCAGCTCGGCATAAGACCGTGCCGGGGAGGCTGCGGCAGAGAGGAGGCGACATGAGCCGGCGTTCCGGGATCCTCGAGTTCGCCGTACTCGGCCTGCTCCGCGAGTCCCCGATGCACGGCTACGAGCTGCGCAAACGTCTCAATACGTCACTGGGTGTGTTCCGTGCGTTCAGCTACGGGACGCTCTATCCCTGCCTCAAGACGCTGGTCGCCAACGGCTGGTTGATCGAGGAGCCGGGGAATTCCCCTGAGGACGCCCTTGCCGCTCCACTCGCAGGGCGTCGCGCCAAAATCGTCTATCGGTTGACGGCGGAAGGTAAGGAGCACTTCGAGGAACTGCTCTCGCAGACGGGTCCCGATGCGTACGAGGACGAGCACTTCGCCGCTCGCTTCGCCTTCTTCGGGCAGACGTCGCGTGACGTGCGCATGCGCGTGCTCGAGGGCCGCCGCAGTCGGCTCGAGGAGCGCCTGGAGAAGATGCGCGCCTCTCTGGCACGCACCCGGGAGCGCCTCGACGACTACACCCTTGAGCTCCAGCGCCACGGAATGGAGTCCGTGGAGCGCGAAGTGCGCTGGCTGAACGAGCTCATCGAGAGCGAGCGCGCAGGACGGGACGTCAAAGGTTCCGCCCCCGAGGGCTCCGCTCAGCAGAACAGCACATCTGGAGAGACGGGCGGCCTGCCCCGGCACCGGGACACCACCCGGCCGGATCCGTCCGACGACACCACCACGTGAGGTCCAGTCGGGGCTTCACCTCGTACACACAGGGAGCAACCGGAATGGGTTCGGTTCGCGTAGCCATCGTCGGCGTAGGCAACTGCGCCGCCTCGCTGGTGCAGGGCGTCGAGTACTACAAGGACGCCGACCCGGCGTCCAAGGTCCCGGGTCTGATGCACGTCCAGTTCGGCGACTACCACGTCGGTGACGTCGAGTTCGTCGCCGCCTTCGACGTCGACGCGAAGAAGGTCGGCCTCGACCTCTCCGACGCCATCGGTGCCAGCGAGAACAACACCATCAAGATCTGCGACGTCCCGAACAAGGGCGTCACGGTCCAGCGCGGTCACACCCTCGACGGTCTCGGTAAGTACTACCGCATGACCATCGAGGAGTCCGCAGAGGAGCCCGTCGACGTCGTCCAGATCCTCAAGGACCGCCAGGTCGACGTCCTCGTCTGCTACCTGCCCGTCGGTTCCGAGGACGCGGCGAAGTTCTACGCCCAGTGCGCCATCGACGCCAAGGTCGCCTTCGTCAACGCCCTCCCGGTCTTCATCGCCGGCACCAAGGAGTGGGCGGACAAGTTCACCGAGGCGGGCGTCCCGATCGTCGGCGACGACATCAAGTCGCAGGTCGGTGCGACCATCACGCACCGTGTGATGGCGAAGCTGTTCGAGGACCGCGGTGTCCGTCTTGAGCGCACCATGCAGCTCAACGTCGGCGGCAACATGGACTTCAAGAACATGCTCGAGCGCGACCGCCTCGAGTCCAAGAAGATCTCGAAGACGCAGGCCGTCACCTCGCAGATCCCCGACCGCGACATGGGCGAGAAGAACGTCCACATCGGTCCCTCGGACTACGTGGCCTGGCTCGACGACCGCAAGTGGGCGTACGTCCGCCTCGAGGGCCGTGCCTTCGGCGATGTCCCGCTGAACCTGGAGTACAAGCTCGAGGTCTGGGACTCCCCGAACTCGGCGGGTGTCATCATCGACGCCCTGCGCGCCGCGAAGATCGCCAAGGACCGCGGCATCGGCGGCCCGATCCTGTCGGCGTCCTCGTACTTCATGAAGTCCCCGCCGGTTCAGTACTTCGACGACGAGGCCTTCGCCAATGTCGAGAAGTTCATCAAGGGCGAGGTCGAGCGCTAAGACTCTGGTCTGACTCGCTGGTCTGACTCGGCTGTTGAGGGTCTCCGGGCATCGCGCCCGGGGACCCTCCCCCTATGTGAGGCTGTGCTCCATGGCTGTCGTGAGTGACCTGCGCGTCCTCCTGCGCTTCCAGGGCTTCCGACGCCTGCTCGGCGTACGGCTGCTGTCCCAGGGCGCCGACGGGGTCTACCAGGTCGCGCTCGCCACATACGTCGTCTTCTCGCCGGAGAAGCAGACCTCCGCGGCCTCGATCGCCTCGGCCATGGCGATCCTGCTACTCCCGTACTCCCTCGTCGGCCCCTTCGCGGGCGTCCTGCTCGACCGCTGGCGGCGCCGCCAGGTCTTCCTGTACGGCAACCTGCTGCGAGCCGGGCTGGCGTGCGTGACGGCCATCCTGATGCTGAGCCACGTCCCCGACTGGCTCTTCTACGTCTCCGCGCTGTGCGTCACCGCGGTCAACCGGTTCGTCCTCGCGGGCCTCTCGGCAGCCCTGCCCCGAGTCGTCGACGCCGACCGCCTGGTGATGGCCAACTCCCTGTCACCCACCGCCGGGACACTCGCCGCGACCGCGGGCGCCGGTCTCGCGTTTGTCGTACGACTGGTCGCCTCGGACTCCGACGCGGCGGTGGTCCTCCTCGGGGCAGCTCTCTATCTGTGCTCGGCGCTCGCCTCGCTGCGTATCTCCCCGGAGCTGCTCGGCCCCGACCAGGAGTTGATGCAACCACGCCTGGGCACAGCCCTCGTCGGCACCGCACGCGGTCTCGCGGCGGGCGTACGCCACCTCGCCGAGCCCGCGCGACGGGAGGCTGTCTGGGCGCTCGTGGCGATGACGCTGATGCGCTTCTGCTACGGCGCTCTGACGGTCATGGTGCTGATGCTCTGCCGGTACGCCTGGGCACCCGACCCCGACGACGGGCTCGCCCTGCTGGGGCTCGCCGTGGGCATCTCCGCGGCCGGCTTCTTCGTCGCGGCCGTGGTGACGCCCTGGGCGGTGGGGCGGTTGGGCCCCGGAGGCTGGATCATCGGGTGCGCAGGCGCCGCCGCGGTCCTGGAACCCGCGCTCGGCCTCCCGTTCGCCGTGGCGCCCATGCTGGCCGCCGCCTTCGTCGTCGGCCTGACCACGCAGGGCGCGAAGATCGCCACGGACACGATCGTGCAGTCATCGGTCGATGACGGCTACCGCGGCCGGATCTTCTCCGTTTACGACGTCCTGTTCAACGTCGCGTTCGTCGGCGCGGCCGCCGTAGCCGCACTGATGCTGCCTTCCGACGGTCGGTCGGTTCCCCTCGTCGTCACCGTGGCCGCACTGTACGCAGCAATTGCTGCCGCTATGACCCGCTTCGAAAAGCAGTAAGTGTCACATCGGCGCCACAGAGACGCTCTGAGCTACTGCGTTGTCACAGGTGCCCGATAGCTTACGTGCGACTTTTTTCGCCTCGCGCGCCTACATGCCAGGGAAACCCCAAAGTGACCACTCCGCCGCCACAGAGCCACAACCCGTTCGCCCAGGGCCAGTAGCCCCAGAGGCAGGCGCCCTACGGCGAGCCTCAGCCGCAGGGTTACCCACAGCAGCCCGGCCAGCCCGGCTTCCCTCAGCAGGCGACAGCCCCGTACGCCCCGATCCCGCCACAGCAGCCGAAGCGCGGCATCAAGCAGTACCTGCGCATCATTGGCTTCGTCGCGGTCCTCGGCATCGTCGCGGGCGGTTGGTTGCTCAGCGACAGCGATGACGCCAAGAAGCTGGCGGTCGGCGACTGCCTGTACAACAAGGGGACTTCGGACGACCCCGACGTCGTTCAGGTCGACTGCAGCGACTCCAAGGCCACGCACACGGTGCTGAAGAAGGCCGACGGCACCACGCTGCCTTCGCTGACGTGCGGCAGCGTCACGAACACGACGGCGACGTTGACGTTGACGTGGGAGGAAACCGGCGAGTCCTTCACGCTCTGCCTGGGAGACAATAAGTAACCCGCTGAGCCGGACGTGCCGAGGGGCGGTGTTTCACGTGAAACACCGCCCCTCGGCATTGTTCGTTCTCGGACATCCGGGGTCATGTTTCACGTGAAACATGACCCCGGATGTCGAGCTTCAGCCCTGCTCGGCCCACCACTCCTTGAGTGCGGTCACCGCCGCGTCGTGCTCCATCGGCCCGTTCTCCAGCCGCAGCTCCAGGAGGAATTTGTAGGCCTGACCGATCGCCGGGCCGGGGCCGATGCCCAGGATCTCCATGATCTGATTGCCGTCGAGATCGGGACGGATCGCGTCCAGCTCCTCTTGCTCCTGGAGCTGGGCGATGCGTTCTTCCAGGCCGTCGTAGGCGCTGGAGAGTGCGGCCGCCTTCCTCTTGTTGCGGGTGGTGCAGTCGGAGCGGGTCAGCTTGTGAAGGCGGTCCAGGAGGGGGCCCGCGTCGCGTACATAGCGACGAACCGCGGAGTCCGTCCACTCGCCGGTGCCGTACCCGTGGAAGCGGAGGTGGAGTTCGACCAGACGCGAGACGTCCTTCACGAGATCGTTGGAGTACTTGAGCTCCGTCATCCGCTTCTTGGTCATCTTGGCACCCACCACCTCGTGGTGATGGAAGGAGACCCGTCCGTCCCTCTCGAAGCGCCGCGTCCGCGGCTTGCCGATGTCATGCAGCAGCGCGGCAAGCCGCAGCGTCAGGTCCGGACCGCTCTCCTCCAGTGCCATGGCCTGCTCCAGGACGATCAGCGTGTGCTCGTACACGTCCTTGTGCCGGTGGTGCTCGTCGCGCTCCAGCCGCAGCGCGGGAAGCTCCGGCAGTACATGGTCGGCGAGTCCGGTGTCGACGAGCAGCGTCAGACCCTTGCGCGGGTACGCGGAGAGGACCAGCTTGTTCAGCTCGTCCCGCACCCGCTCCGCCGACACGATCTCGATGCGCTCGGCCATGTCCGTCATCGCGGCAACGACGTCGGGGGCCACCTCGAAGTCGAGCTGCGCGGCGAACCGCGCGGCGCGCATCATCCGCAGCGGATCGTCGGAGAAGGACTCCTCAGCCGTGCCTGGTGTACGCAGAACGCGAGCCGCCAGGTCGTCCCGGCCGCCGTACGGGTCGATGAACTCCTTCTCCGGCAGGGCCACGGCCATCGCGTTCACCGTGAAGTCGCGGCGCACGAGGTCTTCCTCGATGGAGTCGCCGTAGGACACCTCGGGCTTGCGGGAGGTCCGGTCGTACGCCTCGGAGCGGTACGTGGTGATCTCGATCTGGAAGGACTGCTGTACGTCGCCCACGTGGGCGTCCTTCTGTGCGCCCACGGTGCCGAAGGCGATCCCGACCTCCCATACGGCGTCCGCCCAGGGCCGCACGATCTTCAGTACGTCCTCGGGCCGGGCGTCGGTGGTGAAGTCCAGGTCATTGCCGAGCCGGCCGAGGAGCGCGTCCCTGACCGAGCCGCCGACGAGGGCGAGCGAGAACCCCGCCTCCTGGAAACGGCGGGCGAGGTCGTCGGCGACAGGGGACACCCGCAGCAGTTCACTCACCGCGCGGCGCTGCACCTGACTCAGGGCACTGGGGTTGTCTTCGTTGGCGTTCGGCACAACAGAAAAGGGTACGTGGCCGAGGCACCCGCGGGCGCCTCCATAAAACGTGCACAGGCCACCCCCCTGTCTGTGCACGCATTAATACGTACACATAGAGGACAGTCGGCCCAGTTCTCCGATCTTGTGGAGCAGTCCGCGGCACTTCCCCTCAGCGCGCATCGTTACCATGCGTGGACGCACATTCCGACGACCACTGACGATGAGGACGGACGAGCGCGTGGCCGAGGCGGCAGACTTCCAGGGGATGAGTCCCTCACCTGCCCGCCGGTGGCTGCGGCGCACCGGCGCACTGCTCGCCGGTGCGCCCCTGCTGGCCGGCGTGCTCCAGCTGCCCGCGTCCCCGGCCGCACACGCCGCCCAGGAGACCGCTGTGGCCGACGCCACCGGGTCCAGCACGGTCGATGTCGCCCTCGACTCGCTGAGTCCCAGCGTCCCCACGGACGACGACACGCTCACCATCTCCGGCTCGGTCACCAACAAGGGCAAGCAGGCAGTCACGGACGCCCACGTGGGCGTGCGCGTGGGGCCGTCGCTGAACAGTCGCGCGGCCATCGACAGCGCCGCGAAGCGCACGGGTTTCCAGGTGGGCCTCGACCCCCTGGAGGTCGGCGGCAAGTACGTCAAGGAGTTCTCCAAGCTCGCCGCAGGTGTCTCGCAGCGCTTCACCATCTCGGTACCCGTCAAGGAGCTGGACCTCGGCGCGGACGGGGTGTACCAGCTCGGTGTCTCGGTCTCGGGCGAGACCGCCGCGCAGCCGTGGGAGCAGGTGCTCGGCATTGAGCGGACGTTCCTGCCCTGGCAGCCCGACGAGGCGAACACGAGGACGAGCACGACGTATCTCTGGCCGCTGATCTCGACGGTCCACCTCAGGGCGGAGACCGGCTCGAACGCCCAGCAGACGCCCGTCTTCGAGAACGACGACCTGGCCAAGGAGATCTCTCCGGGCGGCCGTCTGGACCAGCTGCTGTCCCTGGGCAGCGACCTCAACGTCACCTGGGTCCTCGACCCGGACCTGCTGGCCTCCGTCGATGCCATGACGCGCAGCTACCGGATCCAGAACGGCGACACCACCACGGCCGGCAAGAACCAGGCAGTCGCCAACCAGTGGCTCGACAAGCTCGAGACGACGGTCGCGGACAAGGAAGTCGTCGCCCTGCCCTTCGCCGACCCGGACCTCGCGTCGCTGGCGCACAACGGCAAAGACGTCACCGGTTCGCTGAGCCACCTCAAGGACGCGACGGACGTGGCCGCCACCACAGTGGACACGATCATCCATGTGACGCCGAACACCGACTTCGCCTGGCCTGCGGAGGGCGCCATCGACCCGTCGATCGTCAAGGTCGCCACCTCCGCCGGCGCCGACAAGGTGATCGCCCGCAGCGACAGCCTGCGTGAGAGCAGCGGACTGTCGTACACACCCAACGCGGCCCGCCCGATCGGTGGCGGTACGACGGCGGTGGTCGCGGACTCCCGGCTGTCGACCGCGTTCCAGGGCGACATGGCGAAGGCCGACAACTCCACGGAGGCCGTGCAGGAATTCCTCGCGCAGAGCCTGCTGGTCAACCTGCAGGATCCGGGCAAGCAGCGCAGCATCGTCGTCGCGCCGCAACGGATGCCGTCAGTGAGCCAGGCCCAGACGATGGCGACGGCACTCAGGGCCCTCCAGGACGGAAACTGGTCCGACGTCCAGGACCTGTCCGCCGCCTCCAAGGCCAAGCCAGATCCACGCGCCACCACGAAGGTGCCCTCGGCCTCTTCGTACCCGTCCTCGCTGCGCAAGCAGGAGCTGCCGAGGTCGGCCTTCGAGCAGATCCAGGCCACGCAGAGCGCGCTCGACAACTTCAAGGTCATCCTCACCGACAAGTCCCGCGTGGTCACTCCGTTCGGTCGGGCCATGGACCGGGGGATGTCCACGTCGTGGCGCGGCCGTGCCGCACAGGCGGAGACCTTCCGCGAGGACGTCGAGTCCTACCTCGGCGACCTCACCGATCTCGTCAGGCTGATCGACAAGTCCGACGCGAAGCTCTCGGGCCGCAGCGCCACAATCCCCGTGACCGTGCAGAACAACCTCGTACAGGGCGTCGACAACCTGGTACTGCGCCTCACGTCGCAAAAGCCCAACCGACTCAAGATCGGCAATGGCGCGTACGACGAGCAGCCGATCACGGTCGCGGGCGAGCACAGTCAGTCGGTGAAGTTCACCACCTCGGCCGAGGCGAACGGTCCGGTGGCGGTGGTCGCCCAGCTGTTCACGGCGGACGGCCAGGCGTACGGTCCGGAGGTCACCTTCGAGGTGAAGGTCACCGAGATCACCGCCACGGTGATGCTGGTCATCGGTGGTGGCGTCCTGCTGCTCGTGCTCGCCGGATTCCGGATGTTCACGCAGCGCAAGCGGGCGACCGCCCGGCAGGCCGAGCAGGAGCGGGAGAACACACCCGAGACCGAGGAAGAGATCGGCGTGAACACGGACGCCGGAAGCACCGTAGACACTGAGGACACCGAGCGCTCCACGGAGGGTCCCGAAGGGGAATCCACGACGGAGCCCGGGGCAGACGACCCTGAGCACCCGAGTGACCCGACACCGGACACCGCACAGGAAAGCACCGACCCGTCCGGCACGGGTGAGAGAGTGGACCGTTGAGCGATGTCGTGGCCGGTGGGCCCGGGGACGATGAGGTGGGGTAACCATGAACGCGCCGTACGACGGTGACCGCGGCCAGGGCGCGGGCAGCTCGGGCTACCCCGAGGGCTACCCGGACCAGGGCGCGGGCAGCGCCGGTTATCCCGAGGGCTATCCCGAGGGCCCGCCGCCCGAGCCCGGCCAGATGCCGCCGGGCCCCTACCCGGACATGTACTTCCAGGACGCCTACGCCCAGGACCCGTACCGGGCGCAGGATCTCGCCGCCCAGGACCCGGTGTCCGAGGCGCTCTACGACCGTGCCGCGCACCCCCCGCCACCCCCGGGCACGTACTACCCGCAGCAGTCGCTCTACGCCCAGCCGCCCACTTCGCAGTACGCCCCCGACCCGCGTGTATGGGCCCAGACGCCGCCCCCTGAGCCGGCCGGTCCGACACGGCACCTGCCGTACGGCGAAGACGCGCGCACGACCCAGTTCGTGGGCGTCGACGACCTCGTCACCCAGGCCGGCGAGCAGCACCACGAGCCCGACGCCTTCGCTCACCTTTTCCGCGACCAGGGCCAGGTCGGCTCCAGCCCCCATGTCGCCGCGCCCGGCGTGCCGTCGCCGACCCCGGAACCTGCCCCGGCCGCCCCAGAGCCCCCTGCGCCCGCCGCGAAGAAGACCGGTGGGCGTGCGTCAGGGTTGCTGAAGTCGAGCGCGGTGATGGCAGCGGGCACGATGGTGTCCCGGCTCACCGGCTTCGTACGCACCATGATCATCACGGCCGCTCTCGGCGCCGCGACGCTCGGTGACGTCTGGACCGTCGCGTACACCCTCCCGACGATGATCTACATCCTGACCGTCGGTGGCGGACTCAACTCGGTCTTCGTGCCCCAGCTGGTGCGATCCATGAAGGACGACGAGGACGGTGGAGAGGCCTACGCCAACCGTCTGCTGACCCTTGTGATGGTCGCCCTCGGGGTGATCGTCACCGCTGCCGTCTTCATCGCACCGCTGCTGATCCAGCTGATGTCGGACTCCATCGCGAGCGACCCGGTGTCGAACAACGTCGCCGTCTCCTTCGCCCGCTACTGCCTGCCCACGATCTTCTTCATGGGCGTCCACGTGGTCATGGGCCAGATCCTCAACGCCCGCGGGAAGTTCGGCGCGATGATGTGGACTCCGGTCCTGAACAACATCGTCATGATCTCCACCTTCGGGATGTTCCTCTGGGTGTACGGGACCGCCGAGAACTCCGGCATAAGGGTGACCAACATCCCGCCGGACGGCATCCGTCTGCTCGGCATCGGTACCCTGCTCGGCCTGGTCGTGCAGGCTTTGGCGATGATCCCGTATCTGCGTGAGACCGGGTTCCGGTTCCGCCCGCGCTTCGACTGGAAGGGCCACGGCCTCGGCAAGGCGGTCAAGCTCGCCAAGTGGACGGTCCTTTTCGTCCTCGCCAACCAGGCGGGCGTCCTCGTCGTCACCCAGCTGGCCACCGCGGCGCAAAAAGCCTCCGGTAAGAGCGGTGCGGGCATCCTTTCCTACTCCAACGCCCAGTTGATCTGGGGCATGCCGCAGGCGATCATCACGGTCTCCGTCATGGCGGCCATGCTCCCCAGAATTTCTCGTGCGGCCCACGACGGGGACCCGGGTGCCGTCCGTGACGACATCTCCCAGGGACTGCGCACCTCAGCGGTGGCGATCGTCCCGGTCGCCTTCATGTTCGTCGCCCTGGGCATCCCCATGTGCACCCTGCTCTTCGGCTCCAGCGGTATCCCCGCCGCCCAGTCCATGGGCTATGTCCTCATGGCCTTCGGCCTCGGTCTGATCCCGTTCTCGGTGCAGTACGTGGTCCTGCGTGGCTTCTACGCCTACGAGGACACCCGCACCCCCTTCTACAACACGGTCATCGTGGCCGCCGTCAATGCCGCCGCGTCGGCAGCCTGCTACTGGGTCCTGCCCGCCGAGTGGGCCGTCGTCGGCATGGGAGGCGCGTACGGCCTGGCGTATGCCGTCGGCGTCGGAGTGGCCTGGCAGCGACTGCGCAGGCGACTGGGCGGAGATCTCGACGGCGCCCGCGTGCTGCGCACGTACGCCCGCCTCTGCCTGGCATCCATCCCGGGCGCTCTGGTGGGCGGCGCCGTCGGCTTCGCGATCACCCGGGTCCTCGGGCACGGGGCCCTCGGATCGATCGCGGCACTCCTCGTAGGATCGGTCGCCCTGCTCGGCGTCTTCTACATCGCCGCGCGGAAGATGCGCATCGAAGAACTCAACTCAATGGTCGGAATGGTCCGCGGGCGCCTGGGGCGCTAAGGCGGGGGTAGGCGCACAACCATCGTCCGTCGCCGTGTGTCGTGCATAGCGTGGGACTGTGGGCACAATTGGTTTCTGCGTCGGACAGCGCGCAATTGGATGGGGAGGCAGGGACGACGGTGGCGGAACGGAGCACGGCTGCCGTCGACGTGGCAGACAACAGCGGTGACGAGCCGCTGACCGCCAAGGCGGACCAGTCCACGTCCGACGGGGTGGCCCAGAACCGGGAGCGGGACACGGACAGCGAAGAGGCACAGGGGAGGGGCGGGACCGAGAATCCTGGAAAGGCCTCACCGCCCGAACTGCACAGCGGCCACAAGCTCGCCAGACGCTACCGCCTCGAAGAGTGCGTCACCCGTCTGGACGGATTCAGCAGTTGGCGTGCGGTTGACGAGAAACTCCGTCGCGCCGTCGGTGTGCACCTGCTGCCCGCCGACCATCCGCGGGCTCGTTCCGTGCTGGCGGCGGCCCGTTCCTCCGCCCTGCTGGGCGATCCCCGCTTCGTCCAGGTCTTGGACGCGGTCGAGGAGAACGACCTTGTCTATGTCGTGCACGAATGGCTCCCGGACGCCACGGAGCTGACGACGCTTCTGGCCTCGGCTCCGCTGGAAGTGCACGAGGCCTACCAAATGGTCAGCCAGGTCGCCCAGGCCATGGCCGCCGCACATCGCGAAGGCCTCGCGCATCTGCGGCTGACTCCGAGCGCCGTGCTGCGTACCTCGACCGGCCAGTGGCGCATCCGCGGGCTCGCCGTGAACGCCGCGCTGCGCGGCATCAGCTCCGACACCCCGCAGCGCACCGACACGGAGGCGATCGGCGCATTGCTGTACGCCGCGCTGACCCAGCGCTGGCCGTATGACAACGACGCCTATGGTCTGTCCGGGCTGCCCAAGGGCGTCGGCCTCATCGCGCCCGACCAGGTACGCGCCGGCGTCCACCGCGGCCTGTCCGAGCTCGCCATGCGCGCGCTCGCCAATGACGGCGCCACCGCCTCCCGCCACGAAACGCCGTGCACCACGCCGGAGGAGCTGGTGAAGGCGATCGGCGAGATGCCCCGCATCCGCCCGCCGGAGCCCACGTTCACCGCCCCGCCGGACTACCAACGCACGACGTACCAGCAGGGCAGCTACGGCCGCCCGGCGCCCCACATGGGGGCTACCCAGCCCGTAGCGGCCCCGCCGCCCCCGCTGCAGAGCCGTACCGGCACGGCCCTCAAGTGGGCGGTGTCGGCACTCCTCATCGCGGCGCTGGGCCTCGGCAGTTGGCAGCTCGCTGAAGCACTGATGGATCGCGGCGGCGAGTCCGACGACACCAACCAGACGCAGACGACGGACGACAACGACAAGAACACCGACAAGGCCAAGCCGGTCGAGCCGATCACGATCCAGGGTGCGCAGGAGTACTACCCGGACGGCAAGGCTCAGCACCCCGGCGACGTGGGACTCACCTACGACGGTGACAGCTCTACGTACTGGCGAACCTATTCCTTCAACGACGGGCCTGTGCTGGCGCCGTACAAGCAGGGCGTCGGCATCGTCTACGACCTCGGGTCCACCCAGAGTCTGTCGGCGGCTTCGATAGGGCTGAACTACGGCGGCGATCGCACGGCGGTGTCGCTGTACGCGGCGGACTCCCTCTCGTCGTCGGCCCCGCTCAGCTCCATGAAGGAGATCGCAGCCGCCACGACCTCCGGCCAGGAACTGAAGATCTCCGCCAAGGAGGCGGTGAAGACGCGGTACGTGCTGGTGTGGATCACCGCAGCGCCTTACTCGGGCAAGGACGAGTACAGCGGCGTCGGCTACAAGCAAGCCATCACGGACGTGAAGTTCAGCGGCTGACGCTCGTCTACGAAGGGGAGGGGGTCCGATGGCGGATAAAGCCGTGCACGGCGGTGTAAGCGATCAGGACCTCCTCACCCGCCATGTGGAGGGCGACCCCGAGGCCTTCGGTGAGCTCGTGCGGAGGCACCGCGACCGGCTCTGGGCGGTGGCCTTGCGAACGCTGGGAGACCGCGAGGAGGCCGCTGACGCGGTCCAGGACGCACTGGTCTCCGCCTACCGGGCCGCCCACACCTTCCGCGGCCAGTCGGCCGTCACGACCTGGCTGCACCGCATCACGGTGAACGCCTGCCTGGACCGAGCCCGCAAGGCCGCCTCCAGGAAGACGTCGCCCGTGGACGACACCGAACGCCTGGAACAGCTCCTCGAGCCGCATGAGTCCGCCTCCGCTCCCGCCGAGCGCAATGATCTGCACCGCGAGCTGCTGGCCGCCCTGGGCACGCTCCCGCCCGACCAGCGCGCCGCCCTCGTCCTGGTGGACATGCAGGGCTACCCCGTGGCGGAGGCCGCGCGTGTCCTCGACGTGCCGATCGGCACGGTGAAGAGCCGCTGCGCACGCGGCAGAGCCAGACTGCTCCCGCTGCTCATCCATCTCCGCACGGAGAACGGAAACGGCGAGGGCAGCGACAAGTCGGGCGGCGTAAGGAACCGGACGCAGGGGACATCCGTCCCACCGGCAGCGGGACCACACGACGCTGGTCCGCACGAGCCAGGGCCAAGCGATTCAGCTGCTGTGAAGGGCGGAGGTGGGCGAGCGTGACATCCACGACGGATACGGCCGGGCACCCGGACGTCGCGGAGATCTCCGACCTCACTGAGGGACTGCTCCCGCCCTCCCGGACCGCAGACGTACGGCGACACCTTGACGACTGCGTGCTCTGCGCCGACGTGTACGACTCCCTGGAGGAGATCCGAGGACTGCTCGGCACGCTGCCGGGCCCGACCCGCATGCCCGACGACGTGGCCGGTCGCATCGACGCCGCCCTGGCATCCGAGGCCAGCTTGAGTGCCACGACGCCTGGCCGTGAATCCGGGGCGGAGGATGACCGCGCCACTGTTTCACGTGAAACATCGGGCGCAGGGGTCTCCGTTGGACAGGCCGACCCGAGCTCTGCTTCCTCCGCAGACCGTCCCTCGGGACATCCCCACGCCGCTACCGGCCCTGGCCGTTCACATCGGGCACGCCGTGGGCGCCGTAGGGCAGCCGTTCTCGGCACAGCGTTCACAGCCGCCGCTCTGGGACTGGGCGCCATCCTCCTGCAGTCGATGGGCGACGACAGCTCCGACAAGGACCGGACAACGACACAGCAGGGGTCGACGACCACCTTCTCCGAAGGCGAGCTGGAGAGTCAGGTCGCAGATCTCCTCACGAAGAACAAGGCCACGGAGAACCACTCCGGCAGCGCGAAGCCTCCCTGGGGAGTCGAATCCCACACCACAGGCTCCGGGTCCGGCGGGGTCGACACCTTCATCACCCCCGCGGTGCCGGTGCCTGACTGCGTTCAGAAGGGCACTGGAAGCAGCGCAGCTGTCCTCGCCGCTCAGAAGGGCACGTACAAGGGGACGAGCGTCTATCTCGTCGTGCTGCCCGACGCCTCCGACAGCACAAAGGTCACGGCGTATATCGTCGACGACGCCTGCACGAAGCAGGACCCGTCAACCCCAGGCAAGCTCCTGTTGACGCACTCGTACGCCCGCTCCTGAGCGCGTAGGCGTCGAGCACCCTGCTTCCCAGTAACCCCACGGCCTCTCTGTGCGGTGTCCCGTCTCCGTGTGCCCGGACACACCGGGAATGCAAGCCCCTTAGGATCCGTTGGGTGGGGTGAGAGTTCTGAGAGAGGCTCCCACCGGCAGTACGCAGCAGTCTCCAGAGACGAGGAATCAAGCCGTGACCGACGTCCGAAACGTGATCATCATCGGCTCCGGGCCTGCCGGCTACACAGCAGCGCTTTACACCGCGCGTGCGTCGCTGAAGCCGCTGGTCTTCGAGGGCGCCGTCACTGCAGGCGGTGCGCTGATGAACACCACCGAGGTGGAGAACTTCCCCGGCTTCCAGGACGGCATCATGGGTCCCGAGCTCATGGACAACATGCGCGGACAGGCCGAGCGCTTCGGTGCCGAGCTCGTCCCGGACGACGTCATCGCCGTCGACCTGGCGGGCGAGATCAAGACCGTCACGGACACCGCGGGCACCGTGCACCGCGCCAAGGCCGTCATCATCACCACAGGGTCGCAGCACCGCAAGCTCGGCCTGCCCAACGAGGACGCCCTCTCCGGACGTGGCGTCTCCTGGTGCGCCACCTGTGACGGCTTCTTCTTCAAGGAGCACGACATCGCCGTGATCGGCGGCGGCGACACCGCGATGGAGGAGGCGACCTTCCTCTCCCGCTTCGCCAAGTCCGTGACGATCGTGCACCGTCGCGACACGCTGCGCGCCTCCAAGGCCATGCAGGAGCGCGCGTTCGCCGATCCCAAGATCAAGTTCGTCTGGGACAGCGAGGTCGCCGAGATCGAGGGCGACCCCAAGCTCTCCGGCCTGAAGCTGCGCAATCTGAAGACGGGCGAGATCTCCGATCTGCCGGTGACCGGTCTGTTCATCGCGATCGGTCACGACCCTCGCACCGAGCTCTTCAAGGGCCAGCTCGACCTGGACGACGAGGGCTACCTCAAGGTCGAGGCGCCCTCGACCCGGACGAACCTGACCGGTGTCTTCGGTGCCGGTGACGTCGTCGACCACACGTACCGCCAGGCGATCACCGCGGCCGGCACCGGCTGCTCCGCCGCCCTTGACGCCGAGCGCTACCTCTCCGTCCTCGCGGACAACGAGGCCGCCGCGGCTGCCACCGTCTGACCCCCGTCCGCCCCACCGCACCAACCAGCTAAGGAGCCCGCCGTGGCCGGCACCCTGAAGAATGTGACCGACGACTCCTTCGAGCAGGACGTCCTCAAGAGCGACAAGCCCGTCCTGGTGGACTTCTGGGCCGCCTGGTGCGGTCCGTGCCGTCAGATCGCGCCGTCGCTCGAGGCGATCGCCGCCGAGTACGGCGACAAGATCGAGATCGTCAAGCTCAACATCGACGAGAACCCTGGCACCGCCGCCAAGTACGGCGTCATGTCCATCCCCACCCTGAACGTCTACCAGGGTGGCGAGGTCGCCAAGACCATCGTCGGTGCGAAGCCGAAGGCCGCGATCGTGCGCGACCTGGAGGACTTCATCACCGACAGCGTCGAGAAGACCGCCTGATCGACATCGGCGCCCCACAACGGCGGCGGTGTTTCACGTGAAACACGAATGGGCCAATCCTCGCGGGTTGGCCCATTCGCTTTACAGCCCTTTCGCCTACAGGGGACGCAGCGCCGGTTCCTTCTGTACCGCCCCCAGAAGGCGATCCAGCGCCAGCTCCACGTCTTCCTTCCAGGAGAGCGTCGTCCGTAGCTCCAGCCTCAGGCGGGGGTACGTGGGGTGGGGTCGCACGGTCTTGAAGCCCACCGCAAGGAGATGGTCCGCCGGAAGCACACACGCCGGTTCTCTCCACCGCGCATCCCCGAAGGCCTCGATCGCCTTGAAGCCCCTACGCAACAGATCCTTGGCGACCGTCTGGACCATCACACGGCCGAGTCCCTGGCCCTGATAGCCCGGCATGATGAAGGCAGTCATCAACTGGACGGCATCCGGCGACACCGGGCTTGTGGGGAACGCGGTAGAGCGGGGGACATAGGCAGGAGGCGCATACAGCACGAAGCCCACCGGTACGTCATCCACGTAGACCACGCGTCCGCAGGATCCCCACTCCAGTAGGACGGCGGAGATCCACGCCTCCTTCTCGAGTTCGGGCGTTCCCGCCTTTAGCGCGGCTTCCCCGCTGACTGGGTCGAGTTCCCAGAAGACACACGCGCGACAGCGCTGGGGAAGGTCCTGAAGGTTGTCCAGCGTGAGCGGTACGAGCCGACGCCCCATGAAGGATGTTCCTCGCTTCCTTCGCCCGCGGCGTCGCGGGCGGCTGTCAGAGCGCTTCGCTCTCTGAGCAGGCTGCCGACGAACCCTCCGACGGCCCCCAACCCCAGGCCCGCAGTCACCAATCCGGTACGGCTCGCGATTTGCATGGCCCCCGCCTCCCCAATAAAGGTGCCCCAGGTGGATGCGCCATACCCGTTCGCATCGTATCGACGATGTGATGGCATCGATACCGCCGGACAACAAAGAGCGGGCCGTGTTCCGGTACACGCCGGACACGGCCCGCTCTCGTGGTTGGCCTTCGAAGACCGGGCAACCACCAAACGACTCAGGCCTCCGCGTCCTCGGAATCGTCGTCCAGAAGACTCTTCTGAAGGACCGGGCCCTCACCCGGGGCGAGGGTGCCGAGGATCCGCTCGAGGTCGTCCATCGAGGCGAACTCGACCGTGATCTTCCCCTTCTTCTGCCCCAGGTCGACCTTCACCCGCGTCTCGAACCGATCCGAAAGACGGGT
The DNA here is from genome assembly GCF_054462255.1 of Streptomyces sp. SD15. NCBI lineage: Bacteria > Bacillati > Actinomycetota > Actinomycetes > Kitasatosporales > Streptomycetaceae > Streptomyces > Streptomyces sp. SD15. Next base: position 243,971 of record NZ_JBTLMO010000004.1, read on the forward strand.
GGCCAGATCACCCAATGCCGGAGAGAGCCGGGTGCCGGCCCGCGGCCCCTTGGAGCGCGGAGCAGTCTGGGGACGCGATCCCATCAGGGTGACGATCTCTTCGACCGCCCGCACCGACAGACCCTCGGCCACAATGCGGTGGGCCAGCCGGTCCTGCTCCTCGGAGTCCGCAACAGAAAGCAGAGCCCGTGCATGCCCCGCGGAGAGGACTCCGGCGGCAACACGACGCTGAACCGCGGGAGAGAGCTTCAGCAGACGCAGGGTGTTCGAGACCTGCGGGCGCGAGCGGCCAATGCGATCCGCCAACTGGTCGTGCGTGCAGTTGAAGTCCTGAAGCAGCTGGTCGTAGGCAGCCGCCTCTTCCAAGGGATTCAGCTGAGCGCGGTGCAGGTTCTCCAGCAGCGCGTCCAGGAGGAGCTTCTCGTCCTCCGTGGCCCGCACGATCGCCGGAATGGCCTCCAGGCCGGCCTCACGGCAGGCCCGGAAGCGCCGCTCGCCCATGATGAGCTCGTAGCGCGCCGGACCTACCTGACGTACGACGACGGGCTGGAGAAGCCCGACCTCCTTGATGGAGGTGACGAGCTCAGCAAGAGCGTCCTCGTCGAACACCTCACGAGGCTGGCGCGGGTTGGGCGTGATGAAATCGAGGGGCAGCTCGGCGAAGTGAGCGCCGACAGGCGCCGGGGGCACCTCCGGACCTCCGTTCGCCGACGGCGCCTCGGTTTCATGTGAAACAGGCGGCAGCGTGGCCACCTTCGCTGCCGCCACCCCGCGCTCCGCGGTGAGCACGGGTCCGGCCGTCGGTGAGGCGGACACTCCACCCGCCGCCAAGGAACCCGACTTCTCCCCTGTCGGAGCCGCAGGGATGAGTGCGCCGAGGCCCCGCCCCAACCCCCGTCGTCGCTCGCTCACTGGATCCCCTCCACCATGCTCTGATCATTCTGTGCGCCCACATGGACGTGTTGCGCGTCGTATGCCACACCGACTCCTCGAAGCGCGATTTCTCGTGCGGCCTCAAGATACGACAGGGCACCGCTCGATCCTGGATCGTAGGTCAGCACCGTCTGCCCGTAGCTCGGGGCCTCGGAGATACGGACCGAGCGCGGAATGCTCGTCCGCAGCACCTCGCCACCGAAGTGGCTGCGCACCTCATCCGCGACCTGAGACGCGAGGCGCGTCCGGCCGTCGTACATGGTGAGCAGGATCGTCGAGACGTGGAGGTTGGGGTTGAGGTGCGCCCGTACCAGGTCGACGTTGCGCAGGAGCTGGCCCAAGCCTTCCAGTGCGTAGTACTCGCACTGGATGGGGATGAGAACCTCCGCGCCGGCGACCAGCGCGTTGACCGTCAGGAGGCCGAGCGACGGCGGGCAGTCGATGAGGATGTAGTCGAGTGGCTGCTCATACGCCTGGATCGCTCGCTCCAGTCGGCTTTCCCGTGCCACCAGGGACACCAGCTCGATCTCCGCACCGGCGAGGTCGATCGTGGCAGGTGCACAGAAGAGGCCCTCGACATCGGGGACCGGCTGAACGACCTCGGAGAGCGGCTTACTGTCGATCAGCACGTCGTAGATGGACGGGACTTCGGCGTGATGGTCGATGCCCAGAGCGGTGGAAGCATTGCCCTGAGGGTCGAGGTCGATCACCAGGACACGGCCGCCGTGTAGGGCGAGCGAGGCAGCAAGGTTGACCGTGGTCGTGGTTTTTCCCACCCCGCCCTTCTGGTTCGCGACCACCATGACGCGGGTTTGCTCGGGCCGTGGCAGGCCCTCACCGGCGCGACCTAGCGCCTCCACCGCCAATTGGGCAGCACGACCGATGGGAGTGTCGTCCATTGGGGGCGGTGTTTCACGTGAAACATCCTCCCCCATCGACTCGGTACGGGGACCGGGGACCGGATCGGTCATCGGTCCCGCGATGTTGGCGTCGGACCGCAAGGATTCACTCTCCTCGACTTCAGGCTCGCAATGAACAGAGCCTCCCATGTCTTCGGGGTCGTGAACCAGCGAGGCCCGTTCTTCTGTGGAGAAAACCACCTCTGTGGACAACTCCGCGCCCTCCCCGAGTGAACCGAGAGGCCTCCGGTCGCGGGGTTCGGCCGCGGCGCGGCCCCGACTGATGATGCCGTGCAGCAGTGAGCGACGTTTCACGTGAAACACGATGCATAGCGACCGGGGCGATCTCGGCGCGACACTCCGAGATGCGTAGGTTTGGCAGCTTGTGTGGAGTACGGCTCGTCGTCAGGACGGATCAGCTCGTCGTCAGGACGGATCAGAGGGAGTGACGAACAACTCCTGGCTCCACACGTACTGGCTCCACACAAAAACTCCTGACTCCACCCCGCGGAGCCAGGAGTCCAAGACCAACATCAAGCCTTCAAGGTCAGCGACGCCGCCGCGTGCGCCCCGTCCGGGCGGCCTTCGCCCGCTTCGCCGCGAAGCGCACCCCGCCAGGACTCTCCCCGACCTCGACCCGCACGACGGTCGACAGCGGATCCACGACACCCTCGCCGACATGCAGGATGGACGTCGCCACGGCGCCGAGCTTGCTGAGCGCCGTCGCAGCGCTCTTCAGCTCCTCCTCCGCCGTATCGCCCTTGAGCGCAAGCATCTCGCCGTACGGACGCAGGAGCGGGATGCCCCATGCCGCCAGTCGGTCCAGCGGAGCGACCGCCCGAGCCGTCACCACATGGACCGAAGGCACCTTCCCCATGACCTCCTCGGCACGGCCTCGCACGACGGTCACATGGTCGAGGCCAAGGAGCTCGACGACTTCAGTGAGGAAATTGGTCCGCCGGAGCAACGGTTCGAGCAACGTGATCTTCAGGTCTTCCCGGACCAGGGCCAGCGGGATACCGGGCAGGCCGGCGCCGGAGCCCACGTCGCACACGGTCACACCCTCGGGCACGACCTCGGAGAGCACAGCGCAGTTCAGCAGGTGTCGCTCCCACAGTCGGGGCACCTCACGCGGGCCGATCAGCCCGCGCTGCACTCCCGCCTCGGCCAGCAGTTCCGCGTACCGGACCGCGTCCGCGAAGCGATCGCCGAAAACCTCACGCGCCTGCTCGGGCGCGGGGGGAAGCTCCGCTGCCTCCGTCACGGGGGACCGTCCTTCCGTACCGCATAAGCGCACTGAGCGCTGACCACCAGGACTATCAGGGACTACCAGGGACTACCAGGGACTACCAGGCTGACAAACTTCGGCCCCGCCTGCTCAACAGACGGGGCCGGAGGAACTGCGTACCGATCAGGCGGGAAGCACGACGACGAAGCGCTGCGGCTCCTCGCCCTCGGACTCGCTGCGCAGGCCCGCGGCCTTGACCGCGTCGTGGACCACCTTGCGCTCGAAGGGCGTCATCGGCTTCATCTTCACCGGTTCGCCAGAGCTCTTGACCTCGGCCGCGGCCTTGGCGCCCAGCTCGGAGAGCTCCTCGCGCTTCTTGGCGCGGTAGCCCGCGATGTCCAGCATCAGCCGACTGCGGTCGCCGGTCTCCCGGTGGACGGCCAGGCGCGTCAGCTCCTGGAGTGCCTCGAGCACCTCGCCGTCACGGCCGACCAGCTTCTGCAGATCGCGGCCGCCGGCGTCGCTGATGATCGAGACAGCGGCGCGGTCGGCCTCGACGTCCATGTCGATGTCGCCGTCGAGATCGGCGATGTCCAGCAGACCCTCGAGGTAGTCCGCCGCGATCTCGCCTTCCTGCTCAAGGCGGGTCAGGGTGTCGCCCTCGGTGGCGGCGGAGGTGGTGCCTTCCGTCACGGGATGGACTCCTTCTTACTTCTTGGACGGGGACTTGGGCCGCTGCGGGCCCTTGCGCTGTCCGGACTGGGCTTTGCTGCGGGTACCGGAGCCGGGCTTGTTGCCGCCGCCCGCGGGCTTGGGGGCGGGCTTGGCGTCCTGCGGCTCATCGGACTTGCTCAGCGAGGTCTTCGGCTCACCCTCACCCGCCGCCTTCGCCACGCCGGACTGACGCTGCGACTTGGACTGGCGCTTCGGCTGCTGGCGCTTGGGAGCGCCGCCGCCAGTGGTGATCGTGGTGCCGTCCTCGGTCTCGATGACCGTCGTGCTCTCGCCCTTCGCCACGACACCGTCGGCGTTGGCCACGAGGCCCGCCTTGGTCAGACCGTTGATGAACTTGCGCTCGAACTCGTTACGGTCGCGGCCCTTGGCGACGATCGCCTTGACGATGACCTTCTCGCTGCGCTTGCGGGTCTTGCCGTGGTGCGTGACGTGCTTCTGCAGGCGCTCCAGGTATGCGGCCTGGGCCTTGCTGCCCGGAGTCGGGTTGTTGCGGATGACGTACATCTGCTGGCCCATGGTCCACACGTTGGTGGTCAGCCAGTAGACGAGGACACCGACCGGGAAGTTGATGCCGAAGACGGCGAACATGACCGGGAAGACATACATCAGCATCTTCTGCTGCTGCATGAAGGGCGTCTTCACCGTGGTGTCGACGTTCTTCGTCATCAGCTGACGCTGGGTGTAGAACTGCGACGCCGACATCAGGACGATCATGATCGCGGTGACAACGCGGACGTCGGTCAGCGTGGCGCCGAGCTGGGCGACCTTGTCGGCTCCGTCGGTGAACTTCGCCGCGAGCGGAGCGCCGACGATGTGCGCCTGACGGGCGCTGGCGAGCAGCTGCTCGTCGATGACGCCGATCGTCTTGCCGGTCGCGATGCTGTTCAGCACGTGATAGAGGGCAAAGAAGAACGGCGACTGCGCCAGGATGGGAAGGCACGAGGAAAGCGGGTTGGTACCCGTCTCCTTGTACAGCTTCATCATCTCTTCGGACTGGCGCTGCTTGTCGTTCTTGTAGCGCTCCTGGATCTTCTTCATCTCGGGCTGCAGGGTCTGCATGGCCCGAGTGGCCTTGATCTGCTTCACGAAGAGCGGGATCAGGCAGATACGGATCAGGATCACCAGGGACACGATGGACAGGCCCCAGGCCCAGCCTGTGTCGGCACCGAAGATCTTGCCGTACACAGAGTGGAACTGGACGATGACCCAGGAAACGGGTGTCGTGATGAAGCTGAAAAGACTGGCAATCGTGTCCACTAATCAGGCTCCTTGAGCATGGGACGGGGTCTCGGCGGCCGGGCTCGAGGGAAGGTCGGACATACCTTGCCCCTCGATGGCCGGTTCGGCGGCGGAGTTCCCGCCCTTGCGTGCGCGCCAGGCGTTACGCAGCATTTCGTGCCACCGCGGACGCTTGCGCGGTGGAACATGGTCCACACCGCCCAGCGACCACGGATTGCATCGCAGGATGCGCCAGGCGGTGAGTGCCGTTCCCTTGATCGCACCGTGCCTGTCGATGGCTTGGTAGCCGTAGTGGGAACACGACGGGTAGTACTTGCACACCGGCCCGAGCAGCGGGCTGATCGTCCACTGGTACAGCTTGATAAGAGCCAGCAGCGGGTACTTCATCGCGCGCCCCCTCCCAGCAGCCGCTCAAGGGCGGCATCCAGGTCTCGGGCCAGCTGTGCATGGTCGGCGTCGCCCGCACCGGGCAGCGCTCGTACGACTACCAGGCTACCGGGGGGCAGCAGTGCCACTCGGTCACGCATCAGATGGCGAAGTCTGCGCTTCACCTTGTTGCGTATGACCGCTCCACCCACGGCTTTGCTCACGACGAAACCCGCACGCGTCGGGGGAGCGCTCTCCCCAGGCGCGTGCGGGTCCGTTGCACCGCTACGTAGATGGACGACGAGAAGCGGGCGTCCGGCCCGGCGTCCTCGGCGTACCGCGGTCGCGAAGTCCTCGCGCCGCCTCAGCCGATGCTCGGTAGGCAGCACGACATCATGACCTGTAGGTAATCAGGCGGACAGGCTGGCGCGACCCTTGCCACGGCGGTTCGCGAGAATCGCGCGGCCGGCACGGGTGCGCATCCGCAGGCGGAAGCCGTGGGTCTTGGCGCGACGACGGTTGTTCGGCTGGAAGGTGCGCTTGCTCACTCGGGGGCTCCAGAAAGAATCGGTGGTGGCGGGGTGCCGCCCTGGCTGTCACCGTGCGCCCACGAGTAGCTCGTATTACGCCCGAGTGCACCGCTTCCCGATCACTCACGCGATCTATGCCCATCGGAGGCAGGCGGCAGCAGCCATCGACAACTCGACCTGGTCACGGTACGCGCGGCTACGCCATCCGGTCAAACCGGCATCCAGTGCGAGACACTATCCACAGGCTGGGGACAACAACTTGAACCGCAGCGGTAGCCCTGACTACCGTGGCTGAACTCCGATTCGTTCCCTTCCCACCGCCCCAGCGGATTTGTTCCCACTGCCCCACCCGACTGACTTCCCAACCTGTTCCCAGAACCACACGTTCGTGGGACCCATGAGAGAGCGTGCCCTGTGGCTGACGTACCTGCCGATCTTGCCGCAGTGTGGCCACGAGTGCTCGAAGAACTTCTCGGGGAAGGCCGCGGCCAAGGTGTCGAGGCGAAGGACGAGCACTGGATCAAGCGCTGCCAGCCCTTGGCGCTGGTCGCGGACACCGCGCTGCTCGCGGTCCCGAACGAGTTCGCGAAGGGCGTACTCGAAGGACGCCTCGCGCCGATCGTCAGCGAGACGCTGAGCCGCGAGTGCGGCCGCCCGATCCGTATCGCGATCACCGTCGACGACTCGGCGGGTGAGCCCCCGGCACCACCGGTCCAGCCCCGGTACGAGGAGCCCGAGCTTCCCTCCGGCCCGGGCCAGGGCCGTGACACGTACGACGGCCAGGGCGGCGAAGAACGGAACACGTACGAGAGCCAGGGCCGCGACGAGCGGAACACCTACGGCGGCCAGGGCGACGAGCGAAACGCGTACGGCGGTCAGGGCCGCGACGAGCGCAACAGTTACGACACTCAAGGGCGCGAAGAGCGAGGCGCCTATGACAATCAGCGCCGCGACGGATATGAGGGGTACGGCCGCCACCGCGCCGACGACCACCGCAACGGTCGCTCCGACCAGCCGCCCGGCGACCATCTCCCGACCGCCCGCCCCGCCTACCCGGACTACCAGCGGCCCGAGCCCGGCGCCTGGCCGCGGCATGCCCAGGACGATTACGGCTGGCAGCAGCAACGCCTCGGCTTCCCGGAGCGCGACCCGTACGCCTCGCCGTCGCAGGACTACCGGCCGCAGTCGATGGAGCGTCCGCCCTACGAGCAGCAACGCCCGGACTACGACCAGCCACGCTCCGACTACGACCAGCGCCCCGACCGCCGCGACCGTCAGGAGCCGTCCTCCGGCGGCGGTCCCATGCACCGCGGCGGCCCCGCGCTGCCGACGTCCAGCGGCGCACCGGGCCCGCTGGCCGCGAAGCCCGCGCCGGCGTCCGGGCCGGGCGAGCCCACCGCGCGCCTCAACCCGAAGTACCTCTTCGACACCTTCGTCATCGGCGCCTCGAACCGCTTCGCGCACGCCGCCGCGGTCGCCGTCGCGGAGGCACCGGCGAAGGCGTACAACCCCCTCTTCATCTATGGGGAGTCGGGTCTCGGCAAGACGCACCTGCTGCACGCGATCGGGCACTACGCGCGCAGCCTCTACCCGGGCACGCGGGTGCGGTATGTGAGCTCCGAGGAGTTCACCAACGAGTTCATCAACTCCATCCGCGACGGCAAGGGCGACAGCTTCCGCAAGCGGTACCGGGAGATGGACATCCTGCTCGTCGACGACATCCAGTTCCTCGCGGACAAGGAGTCGACGCAGGAGGAGTTCTTCCACACCTTCAACACGCTTCACAACGCGAACAAGCAGATCGTGCTCAGCAGCGACCGGCCGCCCAAGCAGCTGGTGACCCTGGAGGACCGACTGCGGAACCGTTTCGAGTGGGGTCTGATCACGGACGTCCAGCCGCCCGAGCTGGAGACACGTATCGCCATCCTTCGTAAGAAGGCGGTGCAGGAGCAGCTGAACGCTCCGCCGGAGGTGCTGGAGTTCATCGCGTCCCGGATCTCGCGCAACATCCGCGAGCTGGAGGGCGCGCTGATCCGGGTGACGGCGTTCGCGTCGCTCAACCGGCAGCCGGTGGACCTCGGTCTGACGGAGATCGTCCTCAAGGACCTGATTCCCGGTGGCGAGGACTCGTCCCCGGAGATCACCGCGCCGGCCATCATGGCGGCCACCGCCGACTACTTCGGCCTCACCGTGGACGACCTGTGCGGATCCTCACGCAGCCGCGTCCTGGTAACTGCGCGGCAGATCGCCATGTACCTGTGCCGCGAGCTCACCGACCTGTCGCTGCCGAAGATCGGCGCGCAGTTCGGCGGCCGCGACCATACGACGGTCATGCACGCCGACCGCAAGATCCGCGCGCTGATGGCCGAGCGCCGCTCCATCTACAACCAGGTCACCGAACTCACGAACCGCATCAAGAACGGCTGACAGACACGGCGGTACGTCGCTGAAGGCGCCCCGGGACACACTCCCGGGGCGCCTTTCGACGTCTCCAGAGGGCTTCTCACCCGAGCCTCCAAGAGCCTGGGGACGCCTCTCCCACGCGGCACGAGACACCTCTCGACCGCATCCCGGGGGCAGCCGGCGTCCTTCCTCGGCCACACACTCGGCACCTGTTGTTCGAATACGAGCCGGGTTACGGCCACTCTCCACAGATTTGGTGACTTTCTGGCGTCCACACCCTGGGGACCGCAGAGTTGTCCCGATCGTGTCCACAGGGGGCGCTGTTGAAGGACGATCAGACCAGGTCACCCCCCTGTGGATTCGTGGACGAACGCTCTCCACAGACTGTGGACAAAGAAAAGTTCCACAGGCTGTGCACGAAGTTGTCCACCGCCGACCCACAGGCTGGGGTCGGTTGTCCCCAGTGATCCCCAGCTTCTCCACACCCCTGTCCACTGTTCGGCAAACCGACGCGCTCCCTCACTGTGTCGAGTGAAAGGCGTCACACGAAGGTGACTGGTTGGGCTGTGGGGAACGTGGGTAAAGCTGGGGACGGCGCTGGGGAGAAGTGGGCCGAGGCTGTGCATCGAGTGTGCAGAACTTTTCGCCGTCCACAGAAACGCCCGGTTGTCCACCGCCTCCACCCACAGGGTCGGTGGACAAAAAATCCCCACTGAGCTGCGAAAACGGGGTTATCCACGGTTTCCACAGGCCCTACTACTACTGCCAACTAGAGAGAGCCTGGGAATCGTTTCGAAGACGGGGCTGTGCACAACTCGCGCTCGGAGGCTCAGGTGCCGCTCGGCACGACTTGACCCCGAGGGGCACCGACTGTCAGCGCGGTGCGTCAGACTGGTCCCCGGTGTCCTTCCCCTCACAAGGACGAGCGACACCGAGTCAGACGACGAAGGCCAGCAGGGCGAGAGCGCCGGCAACAAACGGAGGCGGCAACGGTGAAGATCCGGGTGGAACGCGACGTACTCGCGGAGGCAGTGGCCTGGGCGGCACGCAGCCTCCCGGCCCGTCCGCCGGCGCCTGTGCTCGCTGGCCTCCTTCTGAAGGCCGAGGAGGGTGCCCTGAGCCTCTCCAGCTTCGACTACGAGGTCTCGGCGCGGGTTTCCGTGGACGCGGAGGTCGACGAGGAGGGCACGGTCCTCGTCTCCGGCCGTCTGCTCGCCGACATCTGCCGCGCCCTGCCCAACCGGCCGGTGGAGATTTCCACAGACGGTGTACGGGCGACCGTGGTGTGCGGCTCCTCGCGCTTCACCCTCCACACCCTCCCTGTGGAGGAGTACCCGGCGCTGCCGCAGATGCCGTCGGCGACCGGCACCGTCCCCGGTGAGGTCTTCGCCTCGGCGGCTGCGCAGGTGGCCATCGCGGCGGGGCGGGACGACACACTTCCTGTCCTCACCGGTGTGCGCATCGAGATCGAGGGCGACACGGTCACCCTGGCCTCCACAGATCGCTACCGCTTTGCGGTCCGTGAGTTCCTGTGGAAGCCGGAGAACCCGGACGCGTCTGCGGTGGCCCTGGTGCCCGCCAAGACGCTCCTGGACACCGCCAAGGCCCTCACAAGCGGCGACAGCGTGATCCTGGCGCTGTCCGGATCGGGCGCCGGCGAGGGTCTCATCGGTTTCGAGGGCGCCGGACGCCGGACGACCACGCGACTGCTGGAGGGCGACCTCCCGAAGTACCGCACGCTGTTCCCGACGGAGTTCAACTCCGTGGCCGTGATCGAGACCGCCCCGTTCGTGGAGGCCGTCAAGCGTGTGGCCCTGGTCGCTGAGCGGAACACCCCGGTGCGGCTGAGCTTCGAGCAGGGCGTGCTCATCCTGGAGGCCGGCTCCAGCGACGACGCACAGGCTGTGGAAAGGGTCGACTCCCAGCTGGAGGGCGACGACATCTCGATCGCCTTCAACCCGACCTTCCTGCTCGACGGCCTGAGCGCCATCGACTCGCCCGTGGCTCAGCTCTCCTTCACGACGTCCACGAAGCCCGCGCTGCTGAGTGGCAAGCCTGCCGTGGACGCCGAAGCGGACGAGGCCTACAAGTACCTGATCATGCCGGTGCGTCTGAGCGGCTGAGCACTGTCGCCTGCCGGTTCGGTCGGCCCGGCAGGCGAATCCACAGGTGGGCGTGCGTTTGAGCGGCTATGCCCACAGGTGTGCGTGAGCGTCCGGGTCTAGGCTCGGACACAGGTACGAAAGTGCCTTCACGCCACGTCGCAAACCTAAGGAACAACTGATGGAGCTCGGTCTCGTCGGCCTCGGCAAGATGGGCGGCAACATGCGCGAGCGGATTCGCCGCGCAGGCCACACCGTCATCGGATACGACCGCAACCCGGACCTCGCCGATGTCCACAGCCTGGAAGAGCTTGTGGGCAAGCTCAAGGGCCCGCGCGTCGTGTGGGTGATGGTCCCGGCCGGTGCCGCGACGCAGTCCACCGTCGACGAGCTGTCCGCGCTCCTGGAGCCGGGCGACGTCGTGGTGGACGGCGGGAACTCGCGCTGGACGGACGACGAGAAGCACGCGGAGGAGCTGGCCGCCAAGGGCATCGGCTTCGTCGACTGCGGTGTCTCCGGCGGCGTCTGGGGCCTGGAGAACGGCTACGCGCTGATGTACGGCGGCGACGTCGAGAACATCGCGAAGGTGCAGCCGATCTTCGACGCCCTCAAGCCGGAGGGCGACTTCGGCGCCGTACACGCCGGCAAGGTCGGCGCGGGCCACTTCTCGAAGATGGTCCACAACGGCATCGAGTACGCCATGATGCAGGCCTACGCCGAGGGCTGGGAGCTCCTTGAGCGGGTCGACTCCGTCACGGACGTGCGCGAGGTCTTCCGCTCCTGGCAGGAGGGCACGGTCATCCGCTCCTGGCTCCTCGACCTGGCGGTGAACGCCCTGGACGAGGACGAGCACCTGGACAAGCTGCGCGGTTATGCACAGGACTCCGGCGAGGGCCGCTGGACTGTGGAAGCCGCCATCGATCACGCGGTGCCGCTGCCCGCGATCACCGCGTCGCTGTTCGCGCGGTTCGCCTCGCGGCAGGAGGACTCGCCGCAGATGAAGATGATCGCGGCGCTGCGGAACCAGTTCGGCGGCCACGCGGTCGAGAAGAAGTAATCCACAGATCCACAGGCTGAGAGGCCGTGGATCCACAATCCTGGGGGAGGTCGGCGAACGACCATGCACGTCACGCATCTGTCGCTGGCCGACTTCCGCTCGTACGCCCGGGTCGAGGTACCGCTCGACCCGGGCGTCACCGCGTTCGTGGGCCCCAATGGGCAGGGCAAGACGAACCTGGTCGAGGCGGTCGGCTATCTCGCGACCCTCGGCAGCCACCGCGTCTCCTCCGATGCGCCGCTTGTCCGCATGGGAGCCGACCGCGCGATCATCCGGGCCAATGTCCGGCAGGACGAGCGCCAGCAGCTCATCGAGCTGGAGCTGAACCCAGGCAAGGCCAATCGCGCCCGCGTCAACAGGTCCTCGCAGGTCAGACCCCGGGACGTACTCGGCATCGTCCGGACCGTGCTGTTCGCGCCCGAGGATCTCACCCTGGTCAAGGGCGACCCCGGCGAGCGGCGCCGCTTCCTCGACGACCTGATCACCGCCCGCTCCCCGCGCATGGCCGGCGTCCGTTCCGACTACGACCGGGTTCTCAAGCAGCGCAACACCCTCCTCAAGACGGCCGCGCTGGCCCGCCGCCACGGCGGCCGCACCATGGACCTCTCCACACTCGACGTGTGGGACCAGCACCTCGCCCGCGTGGGCGCCGAACTGCTCGCCCAGCGGCTCGACCTGGTCGCCGCGGTCCAGCCGCTGGCCGACAAGGCGTACGAGCAGCTGGCGCCCGGCGGCGGCCCGATCGCACTGGAATACAAGCCGTCCTCGCCGGAAATCGTCGGCCACGCGCGCGAGGATCTGTACGAGCAGCTGATGGCCGCCCTCGCCGAGTCCCGCAAGCAGGAGATCGAGCGAGGCGTCACGCTGGTGGGCCCGCACCGGGACGAGCTGCTGCTCAGACTCGGCCAGCTGCCCGCCAAGGGATACGCGTCGCACGGCGAGTCCTGGTCGTACGCACTGGCGCTGCGTCTGGCCTCGTACGACCTCCTCAGGGCAGAGGGAAACGAGCCGGTCCTGGTCCTCGACGACGTCTTCGCCGAGCTCGACACCCGCAGGCGGGAGCGCCTCGCGGAACTCGTCGCCCCCGGCGAGCAGGTCCTCGTGACCGCCGCGGTCGACGACGACGTACCGGACGTACTGACGGGGACGCGGTACGTCGTGTCCGAGGGCGCGGTGGTTCGCGTATGACGGAAAACACACCGGACGAAGCGGCTGCCGCCGAGGCCGCGGAGAAGGCGTCCAAGAAGACCCCCGAGCCCTCCGGCGTCGACCTCGCGCGCGTGGCGTTGCGCGCCGCGAAGGAGCAGGCACGCGCGCGAGGGGACGCGGCGCAGCAGAAGAAACAGGCGCGGCGCGGCGGTCTGCGCTCCGGCGCGCGCGCCGATGGGCGCGACCCGATGGCGCTCGGTGCCGCGATCAACCGGCTGCTCACCGAGCGTGGCTGGGAGACCCCGGCCGCCGTGGGGGGCGTGATGGGCCGCTGGCCGCAGATCGTCGGCGACGACCTGGCCAAACACTGCGTTCCGCTGCGGTATGACGACGACCCCGCCGAGCGGGTGCTCACGGTGCAGTGCGACTCGACCGTCTGGGCCACACAGCTGCGTCTGCTGGCTCCGCAACTGGTCGCGCGGTTGAACCAGGACCTCGGGCACGGCACGGTGCGGTTGATCAAGGTGCAGGGGCCGGGAGGTCCCGCGCGCCGCTTCGGCCCTCTGCGTGCCCCCGGGAGCACCGGGCCCGGGGACACCTACGGGTGACCGGGACCTGCGGGAATCGTCGGTCGCCCGTGACCGAACGCGGTTGCGAACACTGACCTGACTCCGCAGTAGCCAAGGGTTGACACCCGGAAGCGCTGAGTGCCGCTGTAAGCCCCTTTGAGCCCGGGTCCACATATGGGGAGTCGGGAGAGACCGGTTCAGGGCGGCACATGCGGACTCAGGTACCGGCAAACCCCCATCACTGTCGGCGCTACCGGTAGACTGGGGGCTAATCCCGCCCCGCTTGTGGGGACCGCCGGGAGATGGTGTGCAACGCTGACTAAAGGCTTACCAACGCAACACGCCGCAGCCGCTCCGGCCACAGCCGGGAGTTCGGCTTGTGCTGTGCCAGAAAGGGCGCTTCGTGGCCGATTCCGGCAACCCCAACGAGAACATCCCGTCCACCGACGCCGGCGACAACGTCGCGGCCGCTACCTCCAACGGCGAGGTCACGGCTTCGTACGACGCCAGCGCCATCACCGTCCTCGAGGGTCTGGACGCGGTCCGCAAGCGACCCGGCATGTACATCGGCTCGACTGGTGAGCGCGGACTTCACCACCTCGTGTACGAGGTCGTCGACAACTCCGTCGACGAGGCGCTGGCCGGCCACGCGGACACGATCGACATCACGATCCTCCCCGACGGCGGCGTGCGCGTCGTCGACAACGGCCGTGGCATCCCGGTGGGCATCGTCCCCTCCGAGAACAAGCCGGCCCTCGAGGTCGTGCTGACGGTGCTGCACGCCGGCGGCAAGTTCGGCGGCGGCGGCTACGCGGTCTCCGGTGGTCTGCACGGCGTCGGCGTCTCCGTCGTGAACGCCCTGTCGAGCAAGGTCTCCGTCGAGGTCAAGACCGACGGCCACCGCTGGACGCAGGACTACAAGATGGGCGTCCCGACGGCCCCGCTCGCCAAGCACGAGGCCACCGACGAGACGGGCACCTCGGTCACCTTCTGGGCCGACAGCGAGATCTTCGAGACGACCGAGTACTCCTTCGAGACGCTCTCGCGGCGCTTCCAGGAGATGGCGTTCCTCAACAAGGGTTTGACGATCAAACTCGCTGATGAGCGCGAGTCGGCGAAGGCCACTGCCGGGGCGGACGAGGCGGGTGCTGACGAGAAGGACGAGGTCAAGACCGTCACGTACCACTACGAGGGCGGCATCGTCGACTTCGTGAAGTACCTCAACTCCCGTAAGGGAGAAGCGGTGCACCCCACCGTCATCGACCTCGAGGCCGAGGACAAGGACAAGAGCCTGTCCCTCGAGGTCGCGATGCAGTGGAACAGCGGCTACAGCGAGGGCGTGTACTCCTTCGCCAACATCATCCACACGCACGAGGGCGGTACGCACGAAGAGGGCTTCCGTGCCGCGCTGACCTCGCTGATCAACAAGTACGCGCGCGACAAGAAGCTGCTGCGCGAGAAGGACGACAACCTCACGGGTGACGACATCCGTGAGGGTCTGACCGCGATCATCTCGGTCAAGCTGAGCGAGCCCCAGTTCGAGGGCCAGACCAAGACCAAGCTGGGCAACACGGAGGCGAAGACCTTCGTCCAGAAGGCGGTCTACGAGCACCTCAACGACTGGCTGGACCGCAACCCGAACGAGGCCGCGGACATCATCCGCAAGTCCATCCAGGCGGCCACCGCGCGCGTGGCGGCCCGCAAGGCCCGTGACCTCACCCGTCGTAAGGGCCTCCTGGAGACGGCGTCACTGCCGGGCAAGCTGTCCGACTGCCAGTCGAACGACCCCACCAAGTGCGAGATCTTCATCGTCGAGGGTGACTCCGCCGGCGGCTCGGCCAAGTCCGGCCGTAACCCGCAGTACCAGGCGATCCTCCCGATCCGAGGCAAGATCCTCAACGTCGAGAAGGCGCGGATCGACAAGATCCTGCAGAACCAGGAGATCCAGGCGCTGATCTCCGCCTTCGGTACCGGAGTCCACGAGGACTTCGACATCGAGAAGCTCCGCTATCACAAGATCATCCTGATGGCGGACGCCGACGTCGACGGCCAGCACATCAACACCCTGCTGCTGACCTTCCTGTTCCGCTTCATGCGGCCGCTGGTCGAGGCCGGACACGTGTTCCTCTCCCGCCCTCCGCTGTACAAGATCAAGTGGGGCCGGGACGACTTCGAGTACGCGTACTCGGACCGCGAGCGCGACGCGCTGATCGAGCTGGGCCGCCAGAACGGCAAGCGCATCAAGGACGACTCGGTCCAGCGCTTCAAGGGTCTCGGTGAGATGAACGCCGAGGAGCTGCGCATCACGACCATGGACCAGGAGCACCGCGTCCTGGGCCAGGTGACGCTCGACGACGCCGCCCAGGCCGACGATCTGTTCTCGGTCCTGATGGGCGAGGACGTCGAGGCCCGCCGTGCGTTCATCCAGCGCAATGCCAAGGACGTCCGCTTCCTCGACATCTGAGTCGGTCTCAGCTGACCGCACCAGGAAGGATCTTCACCAGCAATGGCCGACGAGACACCTCTTTCTCCTGCCGATCCGAGTACGCCTGAAGAAGGCGGCGAGATCATTCTGCGCGTCGAGCCCGTCGGGCTCGAGACGGAGATGCAGCGCTCCTACCTCGACTACGCGATGTCCGTCATCGTGTCGCGCGCGCTGCCCGATGTACGGGACGGTCTCAAGCCCGTCCACCGCCGCGTGCTGTACGCCATGTACGACGGCGGCTACCGGCCCGAAAAGGGCTTCTACAAGTGCGCCCGCGTCGTCGGTGACGTCATGGGTACCTACCACCCGCACGGCGACTCCTCGATCTACGACGCCCTGGTCCGCCTGGCCCAGCCGTGGTCGATGCGGATGCCCCTGGTGGACTCCAACGGCAACTTCGGCTCTCCGGGCAACGACCCGGCGGCCGCCATGCGCTACACCGAGTGCAAGATGGCGCCGCTGTCCATGGAGATGGTCCGTGACATCGACGAGGACACCGTCGACTTCACGGACAACTACGACGGCCGTAACCAGGAGCCGACGGTCCTGCCGGCGCGCTTCCCGAACCTGCTGATCAACGGCTCGGCGGGCATCGCGGTCGGCATGGCCACCAACATCCCGTCGCACAACCTCCGCGAGGTCGCGGCCGGCGCCCAGTGGTACCTCGAGAACCCCGAGGCCACCCATGAGGAGCTGCTCGACGCCCTTATGGAGCGCATCAAGGGCCCCGATTTCCCGACCGGCGCCCTGGTGGTGGGCCGAAAGGGCATCGAGGAGGCCTACCGCACGGGCCGTGGCTCCATCACGATGCGCGCGGTCGTCGAGGTCGAGGAGATCCAGAACCGCCAGTGCCTGGTGGTCACCGAGCTCCCCTACCAGGTCAACCCCGACAACCTCGCACAGAAGATCGCCGACCTCGTGAAGGACGGCAAGATCGGCGGCATCGCGGACGTCCGCGACGAGACCTCGTCGCGCACGGGCCAGCGGCTCGTGATCGTGCTCAAGAGGGACGCGGTCGCCAAGGTCGTCCTGAACAACCTCTACAAGCACACCGACCTGCAGTCGAACTTCGGTGCGAACATGCTGGCGCTGGTGGACGGCGTACCGCGCACGCTGTCGCTCGACGCGTTCATCCGCCACTGGGTGACGCACCAGATCGAGGTCATCGTCCGCCGTACGAAGTTCCGGCTGCGCAAGGCCGAGGAGCGCGCGCACATCCTGCGCGGCCTCCTGAAGGCCCTGGACGCCATCGACGAGGTCATCGCGCTGATCCGGCGCAGCGACACCGTCGAGATCGCCCGTACGGGCCTGATGGGCCTCCTGGAGATCGACGAGATCCAGGCCAACGCCATCCTCGAGATGCAGCTGCGCCGCCTGGCCGCCCTGGAGCGTCAGAAGATCATCCAGGAGCACGACGAGCTCCAGGCGAAGATCACCGAGTACAACGCGATCCTCGCCTCGCCCGTGCGTCAGCGCGGCATCATCAGCGAGGAACTCGCGGCGATCGTCGAGAAGTTCGGCGAGGACCGCCGCTCCAAGCTGGTGCCCTTCGACGGCGACATGTCCATGGAGGACCTGATCGCCGAAGAGGACATCGTCGTCACCATCACGCGCGGCGGCTACATCAAGCGGACGAAGACCGAGGACTACCGCTCGCAGAAGCGCGGCGGCAAGGGCGTACGCGGCGCGAAGCTGAAGCAGGACGACATCGTCGACCACTTCTTCGTGTCGACGACGCACCACTGGCTGCTGTTCTTCACCAACAAGGGCCGCGTCTACCGCGCGAAGGCGTACGAACTTCCGGACGCCGGCCGTGACGCACGCGGCCAGCACGTGGCGAACCTGTTGGCCTTCCAGCCGGACGAGGCGATCGCCGAGATCCTCGCGATCCGTGACTACGAAGCGGCGCCTTATCTGGTGCTGGCCACCAAGGGGGGCCTCGTCAAAAAGACGTCCCTCAAGGATTACGATTCGCCTCGCTCGGGCGGCGTCATCGCCATCAACCTTCGTGAAACGGAGGACGGTTCCGACGACGAACTGATCGGAGCCGAACTCGTCTCGGCCGAGGATGATCTGCTTCTGATCAGCAAGAAGGCGCAATCGATCAGGTTCACCGCGACGGACGACGCGCTGCGCCCCATGGGTCGTGCCACCTCGGGCGTCAAGGGCATGAGCTTCCGTGAGGGCGACCAACTGCTCTCGATGAATGTTGTTCGACCCGGTACGTTCGTGTTCACTGCCACAGACGGTGGGTACGCGAAGCGGACCAACGTCGACGAGTACCGCGTCCAGGGTCGCGGTGGCCTCGGCATCAAGGCCGCCAAGATCGTCGAGGATCGTGGCTCTCTCGTCGGTGCGCTGGTGGTCGAGGAGACCGACGAGATCCTCGCCATCACGCTGTCCGGCGGTGTGATTCGTACGCGAGTCAACGAGGTCAGGGAGACGGGCCGTGACACCATGGGCGTCCAACTGATCAACCTGGGCAAGCGCGATGCCGTGGTCGGCATCGCTCGTAACGCCGAGGCCGGTCGCGAGGCGGAGGAAGTCGACGGCGAGGATGCCGAGGACGAGACCGTTGAAGGCGGCGAGGCCGCCGGTACGGACGAGGGCGAGCAGTCCTCGACCGAGTAGCGCGAGGAAAGTGAGTCATCGTGAGCGGAGCCACGGGCGCCGGATCGGCCGGTACGGAAACGGACGGCGGCGGTCGTGGCTCCGCCACGGAGACGACCGACTCGCATGACACTCATGGATCCCAGGGGGGAACTGTGACGGACACCCGAGGCCCGCAGGCCCAGCAGCACGCGGCCGGAGCGGGCCCGGCGACTCCGGGCGCACCGGCCGCGGCCGGTCCTGCCGCGGCCAGTACCGCAACGACTACCGCGGCCGCTCCGGCGGCCGGCTCCCCGCTGCCGGGGGAGCGGCAGCCACAGCCCGCGCAGCCGTACCACCCGCCGCAGGCGTACCCGGCTCAGGCGCCGGAGGGCGCCGTGCGTCGGCCGCGGACCGGCGCCCGCACCACGCCCCGCACCCGTAAGGCGCGGCTGCGGGTGGCCAAGGCCGACCCGTGGTCGGTGATGAAGGTCAGCTTCCTGCTGTCCATCGCGCTCGGCATCTGCACGATCGTGGCGGCGGCGGTGCTGTGGATGGTTCTGGACGCGATGAGCGTCTTCTCGACGGTCGGCGGCACGATCTCCGAGGCGACAGGCTCGAACGAGTCGAACGGCTTCGACCTGCAGGCGTTCCTCTCCCTGCCGCATGTCCTGATGTTCACGTCGATCATCGCGGTCATCGACGTCGTCCTCGCCACGGCACTCGCGACGCTCGGCGCGTTCATCTACAACCTCTCCGCGGGCTTCGTCGGCGGCGTTGAGCTGACCCTCGCCGAGGACGAGTGACAGCGACTGCTCAGCCCTTCCCGGGGTGCCTGGGATACCGATTTTGGGACTGGCCGCGTCGTGCGCTAATCTTCAGAGGTCAGCGCGCGGGACACACACCGCAAAGCGCGGCGGGGCTATAGCTCAGTTGGTTAGAGCGCATCCCTGATAAGGATGAGGCCACAGGTTCAAATCCTGTTAGCCCCACCAGCGAAAAGACCCCCAGGCGATCAAGCCTGGGGGTCTTTGACATCTACGGCTGACATCAGCCGATGAGCGGGTCTTCCAGGAGTTCGGCGAGCAGCGCGACGGCTTCCCGCTCGTCGGAACCGACCACATGCGTATAGACGTTCATGGTCATGCTGATCTGGCTGTGCCGGAGGATTGCCTGAGCCACCTTGGGGTGCACCTTCAGGAAGGCGAGCAGGGTCCCGCAGGTGTGCCGAGCCAGCCGAACCGTGATGCGACGCACACCCGCGCGCTTCACGAGACGATCGAAGGTACGGGAGAAGCCCACCGGATCGATCATTCCGCACCTGGACCACCGATCCCGTCACCGCCGACGGCGAGTGGCGCCACTACCGCGTCCTCATCACCAACGACGGCGGCACCACCACCTACAACCCGGACCGACTCGACGCCACCGCCACCAATGACCTCTGGCTCGGCATCCCCGACGGCATCGCCCCCTACTACGTCCCCGACCTGACCCTGGGCTCCTGCGCGAGCGGCATCCAGGCGACTGCCACCGACAACACGTCGGCCCCGATCCGTGACTTCACCGGCTTCGAGATCGAGCGCCGCGAGGCGGGGACGGACACCTGGTCGGTCGTCCTGCACAAGGCACAAGGCCTTCGACCCGCGCCTCGCCTCCGCCACCGTCTGCGACCCGCTGCCCACCGAGGGGCCTACCTATGAGTACCGGGCCCGTACCTAGGACGCGGCCGGGAACTACTCGCCGTACAGCGAGATCCGTGCCATGGCTGTGCCGGTCGACTGACGGTCACGGGGAACACGCGACAGCGGCCCTCTGATCGACCTGGCAAGGATGAGACCACAGGTTCACATCCTGTTGGCCCCGCCAGTACAAAGACCCTCAGCCGATCACGGCTGAGGGTCTTTGTCGTCCGGGGCAGCTCTCCGGGCCTTGGAGTCTGTGTTCGGAGTCTATGTGTGGCGGTGTACGCAAGTTCGCCGCTGGGTCAGGGTGGTGCCGCGCCGGTCAGCGCTGGAGGGGAGCGGCGATGTGCTGGAGAGGAGCGGCGTCGCGCTGGAGGGGCGTGTCGGGCTCGCGGAGGGTCGCGGGATCGGCCGGGGTCTCGGGGGCGCAGCGGGCCGCGGGCTCGGTCGGATCGACATCGGTCGGCGGGCGGTGGCGGCAGCTCGGTGAGGAGCCGTGGGCCTCGGCGTGGATGCGTTGCTTCATCGTGGGGGGCAGGTTCCTGCTGTGGGGGCCGGTCCAGGGGGACGTCGGCGGCACCGTTACGGAGGTCGCGCTGTTGCGCGTCGTTCCGGCCTGCGGTACGGCCGCGGCCGCGGTGGTCGTGATGAATCCGAGCGCCGTGCACAGCGCGAGGAAGGCGGTGACGATGGCGGTCCACAGCTTCATGACCTTGTTCTGGGTCATGGCCCCTCACTTTCGGGTCAGGCGATTTGCGTACTTTCCTCATGATGTGTATGCGGGCCGCGAAGTGGTGGACCGACGCCCGTGGCGCGTCGATGTTCAGATGAACAACACCCGGATGGGCGTAAATGGCCAGGAAAGCTCCGAAAAAGTACGAGAGGGCGATGAACGTCACCGTGTGTGAGGTGCGATCACCCTGTGATCGGAGCGGTCGCGCCCGGTCCTATTGCCATCCGGGGAGCGGGAGTTGGGGGTCGATGCAGGTCACCGATCGATATCGGTCGGTGTGTATAGTCGGGCGCCAGAGGTCCCCTACGTCAAGGAAAGACGAGGTCGCGCGGTGAAGAAGCTTCTCCTGGTCGCACTGGCCGCCATCGGCGGGCTCCTCGTGTACCGCCAGATCCAGGCGGATCGCGCCGAGCAGGATCTGTGGACGGAGGCGACTGACTCCGTGCCCACGGGTTCGTGAGTATCGACACCAGTCTCAGAGCAGACCCCGGCCGCCCTCGCGGTCGGGGTTTTGTGTTGCCAGGGAACCGCCCCCGGTTCACCCCGGCAAATGGGCTGATTGCGTCAGCAAATTTATCGACCTTGTAGACGGGTGCTTTCGGCCGCTTGTACGGATAGCACGGTGGCCCCGTGACCGGCGGGGCAGGATGGGCCACGGTCCGGGGCTACGACGAGGGGTGGCGCGTGATGGGGCGGCGCACGATGAGGCGGCGCGCGGCCGGGCGGCGTACGGCGGCGGCGCGGTACGGCCAGGCGCTGGCGGCTGTCGTAGCGGCCCTCTGCGCGACGGTCGCGGCGCCGGGGACGGCCTCCGCGGCGGTTACGGCAGCCGAGTCCGGTACGCCGAAGCCGTACGCCTTCGCCGAGGACGCCACGACGGTCGAAGGCGCCACGGACACCACGAACGCCGTACGACTCGAGCCCGGCAGGACGTACAAGAGCTCCATCGCCAAGGACGGCAAGCTTTACTACCGCCTCGAGCTCGACGCCACGACCAACGCATACGTCTCTGCCACCGTCGTCCCCAGGCCGGGCACGACGGTCTCCTACGCGGACGGCGTCAAGGTCTCCGTGCAGGACGGCGACAGCCGCCGCTGCTCCTCCTCCGCGACCGCCCACTTCGGCGCCACCCAGAGCCCGCACCCCATCGCAGCCTGGGCGTCGCGCGAGATCGGTGCCAACAAGTTCGCCTGTCAGGCGGCCGGGTCGTACTACGTGGTCGTCGAGCGCAGCGACGCGTCCGGCTCCTCGCTCTCCTCGTCCTCGTCCTCCTCCCCCGACGACTGGGATCTGGAGCTGAGTCAGGTGTCGGAGCCCCGCCTGAAGAAGGCGGCTTCGACGACCGCTCCGGAGATCTGGAACTCCGCCTCACCCGAAGCACTCCAGGGGGACGCGGAGGAACGCAAGGGCGGCGCGGGGTTCGCCACGGCCGGCGACTTGAGACAGGGAGTCTGGAAGAACGGGATCAGCCCAGGACAGACGCTCTTCTACAAAGTGCCGGTCGACTGGGGACAACAGTTCTACGCCACTGCGGAACTCGGCAGTTCGGGCGGTGGCGGTGACGGCTTCGTGGCCACGGCGCTGGTCATGTCCCTCTACAGCCCCGTGCGCGGATTCGTCGACGACATCGGCTCCGGATACGACGGAAGCCAGCGGTCGGCCGCGCTGGATCCGCTGCCGCCCGTCGAGTACCGCAACCGGTACGCCTTCACCGACCGGATCAGCAACATGAGGTTCGCGGGTTCGTACTACCTCGTGGTGCATCTCGCCGGGCAGGTCGCTGACAAGTTCGGCGACGGGCCCTTCGGGCTGACGCTACGTGTACGGGTGGCTGGCGGGGCGCATGCAGGCCCGGCGTACGTGGGGTCGGCCGAGCCCCGGGACGTGTTCGACGCCGCGGCCGGCGGCGACTTCGAGGAGGGGTCCGCCGGGGCGGTGGGGGGCGGTGGCACGGTGGGTACCGGGGGCGGAGACGGCTCCACCATGAAGCTGGTCGCGGCGAGCGGTATCGGTACAGGGACCGTCCTGCTGCTGACGCTCGGGGTGTGGACGGTGGTCGCGCGGCGGCGGGGGGTGGTGGTGCCGGGGGGAGCGGATACGACGGCTACGGCTGTGGCTCCCGCTCCGTGGGATCACGAGGCTCCGCGGGGCTAGTAGGCGCCGGTTCTAGCGGGTGACAGGGGCACGCGGTATGGCCGGGAGCGCGTGCGAGTCCGCCGGTCCAGGGTGACGAGCTCGCGTCTGGGGCTCCGGTCCGGGTCTCGGACGCGGGTCTCGGATCCGGGTCTGGGATCTGGGTCTCAGAGCTGGGCCAGCGCCCAGAAGCCCACCGCGAAACAGGCCAGCGCCAGGAGCAGGACCGGGATGGCCACCTTCGCGGGCGGTCCCGGGCGGGGCCGCCCGCGCCTTGCACGGTGCCCTGGAATTGCCCCTGTCTGATGCGGAACCTGCGGGGATCGAGCGGTGTATGAATCAGTAGAGGCGTACGCGTGCTGGGGCATTGGGGCGGTCGGAGCGGTGGACTGAAAGGGGGAGGGCACATGGGCGGGGGTGTGGTCGAAAGGCGGAGCGTAGACGGGAGTTGGAGCCGGCAGCGCGACCGAGGTGGGGGGAGTGGGCGTCTGCTCGGGCTGGTGTTGCGGCCGGTGAGGGGTGGAGTGCTGCTGAGTCTCGTGCCATGCCTGCTGTGGTTGTGGCTGTGGCTGTGGCTGGGACAGAGGCTGGGGCTGGGATTGCGGCTGCGGCTGCGGCTGCGCTTGGGGAGTGGTCGTCTGGGGTGGCGGCAAGTGGAAGCTGCCGGTGTCCGACATCGTGGACGGCTGCGGGGGCAAGGCGTCGGGGGCGAGATGTGGTGGTACGCCAGCAGGACCAGTGTCGGTTCCGAGCCCTCGATCAGGGCCAGAGGCAGGACCAGTGCCGGGACCGGATCCGGACCACGAAGGTGTGTGCTCGGCGTCGAGTCGCTGCGCTGCGGCGCCTATGTGTGGCCGCGTCTGTCCACCCACGCCCGGACCGCTGTCCGAGGCGCCGCTCACACCGTCACCGGACCCCCCGCCGGAGGTGCCACCCCTCTCTACGCCCGAGGTGTTACCCACCCCTACGCCCGAGGTGTGGCCTCTGCCCGCCCCCGAGGTGCCCGTCCTGACGCCCGAGGTACCACCACCGCCTACGCCCAAGGTGCCGCCCGCGTCCGACAGGTCATCCGGACCCGGGCTCACCCCTGGCGCTGTCCTGAGCGGGCCTTCGGGGCCGAACCCCGGGGGAAGTGGGCCGAGCTGGTCGAAGACCTCGACCAGCTCGTCGTCGGGGCCGGGCTCGGGCAGCAGCTCGGCGGCCGAGGCCAGCGCCTTGCGCGCCCCCGTCGCGGTGCGGAACCGCGCATGAGGGTCTGGCTGCACCAGCGTGGCCACGACCTGCCACAGCGGCTCGGGTATGCCCTGCGGGGCGGCCGGTGTGCCGTGCGCCGCGAAGTACTCGATCAGCGCCTTGGCGTCGGGCTTGGCCCCTTCAAGGAGATACAGGGCAACCAGACCCACGGCGAACAGATCGGCGGGGAAGTCCGGCTCGGCGCCCATCATCTGCTCGGGCGCGAAGTAACCGGGCGTTCCCACTACATAGTTGGTCTCGGTCAGCCGTGGCTCACCGAGCCGCATGGCGATGCCGAAGTCGGACAGCCGCAGCCGTGGCCGGGTCGTTCCGGTCGCCTCGAGCAGCACGTTGGCGGGCTTGATGTCGCGGTGCACGACCCCCTCCGCGTGCACCGCGGCAACCCCCGCCAGTAGCTGGTCGAGCAGGGTGCAGACGAAGGGAGGAGGCAGCGGCCCGTAGTCATTGACCAGGTGGACCAGTGACCCTCCGGCGACCAGATCCATGGTGAACAGGACCTTGTCGTCGTCGGCGGCCCAGCTGGCGGGCGCGAGCACATGGGGGTGATCGATCCGTAGTGCCTGCTCCCGCACGAAGCGCAGCAGCGCGTGCGCGTCGCTCTGCTGGAGCACCTTGGCGGCCACATACCGGCGCCGCCGGTGGTCCCACGCGCGCCAGACCGCACCGACTCCCCCGCGGCCGATCGGGTCGGCAAGTTCGTACCGTCCGGCGAAGACCTCACCCATGGTCGTACGTCGCTCCCTTTCGGCGGTCGGTCCGGTGGCCGCTGCGAGGTGCCCGGACGTCCGGGCACCTGCGAGGTTCCGGACGGCCTGGCCCTCCGTCGGTGCCGGACTGCCCGGACGCCATGACATGCCCGGCAGCCTGACCTGCGGCGCTGGACGGTGGTCCTGGGCCTGCGATGGCGCCGGGCCGTCGGCTCAGCTCTGGTGCGACTGGTAGTGCGCGACTGCGTCGGAGGTGCGGCCGGCGCCGTATACCCGGAGGAACTCTGCCAGTTCCGGGTGGGTCGGGGCGAGGGTGTCGGCCGCCTCGATGATGTCCCCCGCGGCTGCCACGGAGCGCAGCAGCGACTGAATCTCGCGGACCACCCGCTTGACCGTGGGTGCACCCGAACTACTCGTCGACTGCGTGGTGTTGCTGAGCACCGAGCCCCCCTGCGACTTCTTGATCTCGTCCATGCGCTCGGTGGCCTCGGCGGCGCTGATGCTGCCGTCCGCGACCTGCCCCGCCAGGTCCTGCAGCAACTGCACGCGCTGGACGACCGCAGGGTTGCCGATCTTGGCGCGTTGGCCACTCATCAGCTGCGACAGCATGGGCGCGGAGAGGCCCAGTACCCCGGCAAGACGCGCCTGGTTGAGGCCCAGATCGTCGATGAGCCTACGGAAGAGCGCCCCCAACGGCTCCCCATACCAGCTCCGCTGCAGCTCCTGGGCTCTTGCGGTTGCTTCTTGCTGTGCGGCGTCCATTTGCGTCTCCCCATCGCTTCCCCAAATACCGTGGTTCGCTGTAGCGAACCACGTCGAGCATCTTACGGAGAGTGGTCGTTCACGGGGACCCCCAATCTTTTTGCGAGATCCCGGGGGTGACCCGGTACTCTGGTCTGCGGCGCCCACCGGTATCCGTTTCTTCCGGCCGGACGCTCCTCTTTCGGGGCCTTAGCTCAGTTGGTAGAGCGCTGTCTTTGCATGGCAGATGTCAGGGGTTCGACTCCCCTAGGCTCCACTCAGTAAAACCCTCTGACCTGCGGAAACGCGGTCGGAGGGTTTTCTTTGTGTCGGTTCCCGTGCAGGGGGAGGTCTACTCGCGTCGGTAAGACGCTGTCGCGGGAAGCGTCAGGCGTCCACGCTGATCCGACTCGACTACCCCGCCCTGCTCGCCGCCGCCCGCTGCGCGTGCCCAGGGCTTCGGGATCGTGCGCAGACAGCGACGCCTGCCGTTCCTGGCCGACGACAACCTGTTCCCACGTCCCGGATCATCGCTCTCCCGGGTTCCGCCGGTTTCGTCGGTTCCACGTGAAACACCGCCGTGGGGCGGGAGACCCTCGGGTCTCCCGCCCCACGGCGGTGTTGATGTCCAGGTTCAGGGGCGGCGGTCGTCGCGATCTGCCGCTTCCTCCTGTGCTTGCTTGGCCTGGACCTCGGGGTCCAGCTCGGACTGGCCGGTGCCGTCGACCGACGTCAGGCGGCCCGTCTCGGGCACCTCCGTCGCGGCGGGCGGTTCGACCAGCCAGTCGGGGTTGGCCTGCTTGTCCCACCACTTCCAGGCGACGAAGGCGCCGCCCGCCAGAATCCCCAGGATCGCCAGCCCCTTGGCGAGACGGCCGGCCTTCGCCCGCCGCTCGTGCTTGCGGACCAGCTTCTGGATCTCCTCCGGCGAGACCTGTCCGCGTAGCGCGGCCAGTGCGGCCACCCCGCGTGACGCGGCCTCTTCGCGTACGGGCTGAGCCGCGGCCACCACCTGCTCGATCCTCGGCTTGGTGTAGTCGGCGGCTTGATGAGCCGCCTGTCGGGTACGGACGGCAGCCGTATGGGCAGCCAGGTCCACCTTCGGCGGTACATGCGTACGGGCCTGTTCGAGGCGCGGCGCGAGGTGGGCGTCGTATTGGACGCGGGCCTGATCGGCGGCCAGCGACATCTTGGGCGCGAGCCGTACGCGTGCTTCGTTCGCGTAGTGCGAGGCCCGGTCCTTGGCCGTGTCGGCGTACGGCGCCACCACTTCCGCGGCGTGCAGCACGCTGTCCTTCGCCGAACCGGTCGCGGCGCGCACGCTGTCAATGCGGGTCACGGGTTTTCCTCCTCCTCGGTGGCGTACGTGGGCGTTCGGGTACCCCAACAAAGGCACAGTTCACCTTTCCACCCTTTTCGAGATCATGCCCCCCGCGGGACCGCGAGGCATGCGAGATGGGGCATACGGGGCAACGGGCGCTTGTCGTCGACAATGCCACGGATCGTCGCCTCGCGGCCCGCTCCAGGGAGGACTCGACCGGATTTCTGCAAGCGTGACGCCCGGTTATTCGCCCGGAGGTGGTGGTCGGGCGACGGGTGACCCGGTACGTGCGAGGATCGGGGAGTCAAAAGAAGGCAACGGAAGGCAGATCGTGGCTGAGCAGCTTTACGCCACCCTGAAGACCAACCAAGGCGACATCGAAATCCGGCTCCTGCCGAACCATGCGCCCAAGACGGTCCGGAACTTCGTGGAGCTCGCCACGGGCGAGCGTGAGTGGAGCAACCCCAGCACGGGTGCGAAGTCCACGGACAAGCTCTACGACGGCACGGTCTTCCACCGGGTGATCAGCGGATTCATGATCCAGGGCGGTGACCCCCTGGGCAACGGTACCGGCGGCCCCGGCTACCAGTTCGAGGACGAATTCCACCCGGAGCTCGCCTTCGACAAGCCGTACCTGCTGGCCATGGCCAACGCGGGCCCGGGCACCAACGGCTCGCAGTTCTTCATCACCGTCTCCCCGACGGCCTGGCTGACCCGCAAGCACACCATCTTCGGCGAGGTCACCGACGCGGCCAGCCAGAAGGTCGTGGACGCCATCGCCGGCACCCAGACCAACCCGCGCACCGACCGCCCGGTCAAGGACGTCGTCATCGAGTCGGTCGTCGTCGAGACCCGCAAGGGCTGAGCCCCGCGAGGCCTGAGTTTCGAGGGGCCTGAGTTTCGAGGGGCCTGAGTTTCGAGGGGCCTGAGTCTCGAGGGGCTCATGCGGGCGCGCCATCGGGTCCGATCGCTCCCGCAGGGAACCAAACGCCCCGCTCATCCGTAAGGATGGACGGGGCGGAGCATTGTGTACGACGGATTGAGGGGACCCCCATGGACCAGGCGCCAGGCAGCCCGCAGGGCCCGCGGGACCAGGGACCGCAGGACGCCCAGAGCCTGCCCACCTGCTACCGGCACCCGGACCGCGAGACCGGCATCCGCTGCACCCGCTGCGAGCGCCCGATCTGCCCCGAGTGCATGGTCAGCGCCTCCGTCGGCTTCCAGTGCCCCGAGTGCGTCCGCCGCGGCTCCGGCACGGGGCACGCACCGACGGCCTCCCAGCCGCGCACCCTCGCCGGCGGCACCATCACGGCGGACCCCCGACTCGTCACCAAGGTCCTGATCGGGATCAACCTCGCCTTCTTCCTGGTCCAGTTGTCGGTGGGCGACAGCTTCACCGACCGCTTCGAGCTCATCGGCCAGGCGGCCTTCTCTGCCTACGGCCCGGTCGAGGGCGTCGCGGAGGGTCAGTGGTACCGGCTGCTGACGGCGATGTTCCTGCACGGCAGCTATATCCACATCATGTTCAACATGCTCAGCCTGTGGTGGATCGGCGGCCCGCTGGAAGCGGCTCTCGGCCGCGCCCGCTATATCGCCCTGTACGTCGTCTCGGGCCTCGCGGGCAGCGCGCTCAGCTACCTCCTCGCCGCCCCGAACCAGCCGTCGCTAGGCGCCTCCGGCGCGATCTTCGGCCTCTTCGGCGCGACCGCCGTCCTGATGCGCCGGCTCAACTACGACATGCGCCCCGTCATCGCCCTGCTGGTGATCAACCTGATCTTCACCTTCGGGTGGTCCAACATCGCCTGGCAGGCCCACATCGGTGGCCTCGTCGGCGGTGTCGTCATGGGCTATGCGATGGTCCACGCACCGCGCGAGCGGCGGGCCCTGATCCAGTACGGGGTGTGTGCCCTGGTCCTGGCCGCGGTGGTCGTCGTCACGCTGGTCAGGACCGTTCAGCTCACCTGAGCAACCGGCGTTGTCCACTGAGCGACCGGTGTTGTCCACAGATCGTGGTGGATCTTGTGCACGCTGTGTGGGAACAGCTGTGCCCCCTGTCACTGACCCGAGTTTTCGCAGGTCAGGCAGGGGGCGAACACGCTTCCGGATACCGGTAGGTCAGTCACACCGGCGTCAATGCCGGATGGGTTATCCACAGATCGTCTTTCTTTTCCACCTGTGGACAACGGCTGTGGATAACTCAGGGGATAACCGTGGGCAGAGCTACTTCCACTGCGTCGAGACGCCGAATCCCGCCGCGATGAAACCGAAGCCGACCACGATGTTCCAGTTGTCGAGCGCGTCGATCGGCAGCGAGCCGTCCGTCACGTAGAAGACAACGATCCAGGCGAGGCCGATGAGGAACATCGCCAGCATGGCCGGTGCGACCCAGCTGTTGCTGGTCAGCTTGATATTGGTCGCCTGCTTCGCCGGGGGCGGCGTGTAGTCGGCCTTCTTGCGGATACGTGACTTCGGCACGAGGGTCTCTCCTGTCGATGCGCTGCGTGGCCGCGCAGGGAACTGGGGGCGGGCGGGCTCCGGGGCAGCGTACAAGGGGACACTGAGCGCTCCCCCGGGCGTCAGTTAGCGTAGTGCTTCCGCGGCGCTTAAGGAGATAAGGGTACGTTGAGCAATTCTGCCGACTCCCCAGGGACGGGTTCCAGTCCTGCCGATACGCGCCGATTCCGGCCCGTGCGCGTCCTCACCGCGGCCGTCTTCGCCCTCGCCGGACTTATTTTCTTCACCAGCTTCAACACGGCCAAGGGCACCAATATCCGCACGGACGCCTCCTTGCTGAAGCTCTCCGACCTGATCCAGGAGCGCAGCCACAAGAACGCGTCGCTCGACGAGTCCAACGGCACTCTGCGCGACGACGTGGACGCGCTCGCCGGGCGGGAGAACGGCAGCAGCAAGGCCGAGGACGCCAAGCTCGCCGCGCTGGAGAAGAACGCGGGCACCCAGAAACTCAAGGGCGAGGCCGTCACGGTCACCCTCAACGACGCCCCGCCGAACGCCACGGCCAAGCTCCCCGGCTATCCCGAGCCGCAGCCCGATTACCTGGTCATCCACCAGCAGGACCTGCAGGCCGTGGTGAACGCCCTGTGGCAGGGCGGCGCCCAGGGCATCAAGGTGATGGACCAGCGGCTGATTTCCACGAGCGCCGTGCGCTGCGTCGGCAACACCCTCATCCTCCAGGGCCGGGTCTACTCACCCCCGTACAAGATCACCGCGATCGGTGACCCGCAGAAGCTCCAGACGGCCCTTGCCGACTCCACGGCGATCCAGAACTACATGGTGTACGTCAACGTCTACGGGCTCGGCTGGAAAGTCGAGGAGGACGGGCCAGTGACTCTGCCCGGCTACTCGGGCACAGTGGATCTCCACTACGCAAAACCTGTGGAGTAGCCGAAGCCGCTGCCGCTGGGGGGTCCTGTGTGGGTGCGAGTGGTCGTCAGGACGTTGAGCGAACTGTGCATCACCATCGGCGCCCTGATCGTGCTCTTCGTTGTCTACGTGCTGTTCTGGACGGGCGTGAAGGCCGACAGCGAGATGAACCACCAGATCGACGAACTCCAGAAACAGTGGTCCAAGGGCTCGGTCGCCCAGGAGTCGAAGGCGCCCACGGCCACCCCGACCAGCCCGGCCGACAAGAGCCCCAAGGCGCCCACGAGTCCCAAGGCGCCAGCCCCCTACACGTATGGCAAGCCCTTCGCGGTCATGTACATCCCGCGTCTTGGTTTCACGTGGAACAAGCCCGTGCTCGAAGGCACCGGTACGGGCGTCCTCAAGAAAGGTCTCGGCCATTACCGGGGGACGGCTCAGCTCGGACAGACGGGGAACTTCGCGGTCGCGGGTCACCGTCGTACGTACGGCGACCCCTTCAAGGACTTTCCCAAGCTGCGCCGTGGCGACGCGGTGGTGCTGATGGACGGGACGACCTGGTTCACGTATCGGATCGACAAAGGCCCCTACAAAACAGTGCCCACGGACATTGAGGTGATCGATCCTGTACCGCGTAAGTCCGGGTACAACGCTTCGGGCCGCTATCTCACGCTGACCACGTGCGAGCCGGAGTGGGGACACAGTCATCGGCTGATCGTCTGGGCACACCTCGACGCCACACAGCCTGTAGAGGCTGGGAAACCGGGGGCTCTACGCCGTTAGTCTGGTCCCGTACGGCGTGAGTCCGGTGATGTGGAGTGTGGCTCTGGTGCCGTGGTGCGACGGAAGGGACGGCATGTACGGCTTCATCTGGCGGCATTTGCCGGGGAACGCATGGGTGAAGGCGCTGATCTCACTCGTGCTCGTCCTCGGAGTGGTCTACGTGCTGTTCCAGTACGTCTTCCCGTGGGCCGAGCCGCTCCTTCCCTTCAACGATGTGACGGTGGACGACTAGTGAGCACGCGGATTCTCGTCGTCGACAACTACGACAGCTTCGTCTTCAACCTGGTCCAGTACCTGTACCAGTTGGGCGCCGAGTGCGAGGTGCTGCGCAACGACGAGGTGTCGACGGCACACGCCCAGGACGGCTTCGACGGAGTGCTCCTGTCGCCGGGCCCCGGAGCCCCCGAACAGGCCGGAGTCTGCGTCGACATGGTCCGGCACTGCGCCGCGACCGGCGTTCCCGTCTTCGGCGTCTGCCTCGGCATGCAGTCGATGCAGGTGGCGTACGGCGGTGTCGTGGACCGGGCGCCCGAGCTGCTGCACGGCAAGACCTCGCTCGTCGAGCACGGGGGGAAGGGCGTCTTCGCGGGACTTCCTTCGCCCTTCACGGCGACGCGTTACCACTCGCTGGCGGCCGAGCCCGAGACCGTGCCGGCCGAGCTGGAGGTCACGGCCCGCACGCACGACGGGATCATCATGGGGCTGAGGCACCGTGAACTCCCGGTCGAGGGCGTGCAGTTCCACCCCGAGTCGGTGCTGACCGAGCACGGTCACCGGATGCTCGCCAACTGGCTGGCGGAGTGCGGCGACAAGGTGGCCGTGGCGAGGTCGGCGGGGCTCGCCCCGGTGGTGGGCAGGGCCACGGCGTGACCGCGCTGCGCCCCGAGCGCGAGTCCGGCGCCGCCTACGGTGCCGCCGGAGAAGACGGGTCCTCGTACGGGCAGCAGCCGTACGGGGCGCCCGGCGCGTTCGAGGTGCCTGGCGCGTTCGAGGCCGCGGTGGAACAGTTCACGGACCCGCTTACGGACCCGCTTACCGATCCCCTCCCGGGCGCACGGCCTGCCGGGCGGCACGCGGCCCCGTCGGCCTCCGCTGTGCCGCCCGCCACCGGGCCCGAGGTCCGGTCCGAACAGGATTGGTCCGGCCAGCACCGGTACGCCGGGGACGGACCCGAGGCGTACCCGCGGGACTGGCAGGGGGCCTCACAGGGCACACCGCAGGGCGCCTACGAGGAAGTACGGCAGCCGTATGCGGAGCCGACGGCCCCGCCCCCCGCGCCCGCATACGACGAACCGTTGACCCGGCCCATGCCCGTGTACGACGAACCGGTCGTCGCCGAACCCGTCGTAGCTGTCCCGCTGTTGGACGACGAGACCGTGGCGCTGCGGGCGTCGGAGGTCTCGGTAGCGCGGCGGATTGCCGCGAGCGAGCCCATACCCGCCCTCGGGGGCCGTGCGGCGCGGCGCA
The DNA here is from genome assembly GCF_054462255.1 of Streptomyces sp. SD15. Classification (NCBI taxonomy): domain Bacteria; kingdom Bacillati; phylum Actinomycetota; class Actinomycetes; order Kitasatosporales; family Streptomycetaceae; genus Streptomyces; species Streptomyces sp. SD15. The sequence continues at coordinate 276,457 of NZ_JBTLMO010000004.1, forward strand.
AGGCGGCCAGGCGTCACGGGCGCCGTGGTGGCGCCCTGGAGCCCCACGAGGAGCCCCAGGGACCCCAGGAGCCCCTGGACTCCCAGGAGTCGGCGGTGAAGCCCGCTGAGGCGCCGCTGAGCCGTATGGAGGCCCGGCGTGCGGCGCGGGCGCAGAAGCCCGGCGCGGCCGTCATCGTGAGCCGGGTGATCGGCGAGGTGTTCATCACCACCGGTGTCCTGATGCTGCTGTTCGTGACCTACCAGTTGTGGTGGTCGAACGTGCGGGCGCATCAGCAGGCGGGCAACGCCACGAACCACCTCCAGGAGGACTGGGCGGAAGGCAAGCGGAGTCCGGGGACGTTCGAGCCCGGGCAGGGGTTCGCCATCCTGCACATCCCGAAGCTGGACGTGGTCGCGCCGATCGCGGAGGGCATCAGCAAGACGAAGGTGCTCGACCGCGGAATGGTGGGCCACTACGCCGAGGGCAGCCTGAAGACGGCGATGCCGGCCGCCAAGACGGGCAACTTCGGCATCGCGGGGCATCGCAACACCCACGGCGAGCCGTTCCGGTACATCAACCGGCTGAAGCCCGGCGACGAGATCGTGGTCGAGACCCAGGACGACTACTTCGTGTACAAGATGGCGTCGATCCTGCCGGCGACGTCGCCGTCGAACACGAGTGTGCTGGATGCGGTCCCTCCGGGGTCGGGTTTCACGGCGCCGGGCCGCTACATCACACTGACCACCTGTACGCCGGAATTCACCAGCAAGTACCGCATGATCGTGTGGGGCAAGATGGTCGAGGAACGCCCGCGCAGCAAGGGCAAGCCGGACGCGCTCGTCGAGTAGGCGAGCGGGAGCACCGTCGGGCAAGGGCGGGGCGTACGTGAGACAAACTGAGACAGATCAGACGGGGCAGATGCACAGTGGCAGCGAGGACCGACCACGACGAGCGCACCGACGCCGACGCTGAGGTGCACGCACCGAAACGCCGTGGACCCGGCCGGATCGCGATGGCGGTCAGCGTCCTCGGTGAACTCCTCATCACCGCGGGCCTGGTGCTCGGTCTGTTCGTCGTCTACTCGTTGTGGTGGACGAACGTCGTCGCGGACCGCGAGGCGAACAAGCAGGGCGACAAGGTCCGCGACAACTGGGCGCAGGACGACAGCGGCCCCGGCGCCCTGGACACCAAGGCCGGCATCGGCTTCCTGCACGTCCCGGCGATGAACGACGGCGAGGTCCTCGTGGAGAAGGGCACGTCGACGAAGAACCTCAACGACGGTGTCGCCGGCTACTACACCGACCCCGTCAAGGCGTCACTGCCCACGACCGGCAAGAACGGCAACTTCACGCTCGCCGCCCACCGCGACGGCCACGGCGCCAAGTTCCACAACATCGACAAGATCAAAAAGGGCGACCCGATCGTCTTCGAGACCAAGGACAAGTGGTACGTCTACAAGGTCTACGGCATCCTCCCGGAGACCTCGAAGTACAACGTCGAGGTCCTCGGCTCCGTCCCCAAGGAATCGGGCAAGAAGAAGGCGGGCAAGTACATCACCCTGACGACCTGCACGCCCGTCTACACGTCCCGGTATCGGTATGTGGTCTGGGGCGAGTTGGAGCGGGTGGTCAAGGTGGACAGCAAGCGGACGCCGCCGGAGGAGCTGCGTTAGCGCGACGCGCCGTCACGCTTAAGATGAGCTGGGTCCGAAGTCGCAACTATTCCTTGCGACTTCGGACCCTTTCAATGGTGTCTGGTGACGCCTACTGGAGGACAGACAGCGGAACGCCCGCACTCCACTTCTCCAGGTGGGCGCGGTCCACGAGCATGACGCCGTAGGTCTCCGCGATGGCACGCGCGTCGGGCGTGAATGATGTCGTGGCGACGAAGAGCGCTACGTCGGCCGTGTGCTGGACGCGTGAAGCGCCGAGGAACTTCTGCAGTTCGCCGCTCCACACCGGGCGGTATGGCGCGAAGCTCTTACACTGCGCGACGACCGAGCGGCCGTCGGCGGTGCGCGCGGTGACATCCACTCCCCGGTCACCCGGGCCACCGTGCACGATGACGTCCGTGCAGCCGTCGCGGCGCAGCAGGACGGCGATGTGGTGCTCGAACTCCCGCCAGTTCATGGCGTCGATGGAGGCCATGATTCCGGTGTACGGGCGCGGACCACGAGTGCGTTCGAGATCGGTGATGCGGGTGTCGTGGTTGCACAGCCGCTGCTCGATCCGTTGGACATCCTCACGGAGGGAGATGAGTTCCTGACGGTGTTCGCCTGAAGCTTCGATCAGGGCGTTGAACATGGGGACGACGGTCTTGCCGAGGATGTGGGTGATGCGCTGGTCGATGCGGTCGTCGAGCGACACTACGTCGCTCGCGGCGGGTTCCTCGACGCGGCGGGTGCGCGCCAGGTACTCCATGTCGAGGAGGTAGGTGCGGACGTGGCGGGCGATGTCGCTGTCGCGGAGGAGCATAGCGATGTTGAGGATGGCTCGGCGGGAGTAGATGGTGAGACTCCGGCGGGCCTGTGGATAACTCCCCAGCGAGAGTGACATGTTGTCACTCTCGAATTTCCGCAGGTCAGCGCCACGCAGCACGACCAGTCCGTTGACCTCCAGTTCCTCACGATGGCGCTTTACGAGCTGTCGGACGGCCTCGACGGTGACGCCGAAATACGTGGCGACCATCGCCGTCGTCACATGCATGCCGTCCGGAAGCAGTGACAGTGCCTTGACTCTGTCGAGTACTTCCGTGCGGTCTAGCACGCTGCCCCGCAGCGCCTTCGATTCCAGCAGAGCCGCTTCGTTGATCACGTTCTGCCCCTTCTGGTCGTGTCGTGGCCGTACGGCCGGGGCAGAACTTCGATTCCCCGCCCCACCCCTTCAACGAGTCGGTAAGTACGAAGATGCGCTCTGATTTCGTACTGAAGGTCGGAAAAGCCTGGTTCTGTTGACGGAAAAAGTCCCGGCTCCCTCGTCAGGAGAGAGCCGGGACTTTTTCCGTGTTGCCAGGCGGCCTGAGGCCTCCGCGCGGGCCGCCTAGCCGGTGACGCCGCCGAAGATGTTGGTGCCGCCGTTGTTGCCGCCGTTGTTGCCGACACTCACGGTCGTCAGGGTGATCGGCGTGCCGGCGGGGTTGTCGACCTCGGTGCCCGCATCCGGGTCCTGGTCGACGACAAACGCGGTGTCGCTTCCGTCGCTGCCGTTCGCGATCTGGACGTTGGTGAAACCAGCCGCCTGCAGGGTCTGCCTGGCCTGCGCCACGGTCTGCCTGAAGACGTCCGGGACCTTCGTCTTCTGTGCCTGCGCCTTGCCGATCTTGATCTGAACCGTGGAGTTCTTGTCGGCCTGCTGCCCGGCCTGCGGCGTGGTCTCGAAGACCTTGCCGACCTGGTTCGGGTCGGTCACCTCCACCTCGGTGCAGGTGCCGACCAGGTTGTTGGCCGTCATCTGCGCCTGGGCGGCTTCACAGCTCGTCTGGCCGATGACATCCGGGACGGTGGCCTTCTCCTCGGCCTTGGCGATGGTGAGGGTGATCGTCGATCCCTTCTCCACTTCCTTGCCGAGCGTCAGGTCCTGCTCCAGGACGGTGTTCGGGTCCTCCGTGGACACCTGGGTCTTCGTCTTGACGTCGAACTCGTACTCGTCGCCCTGGAGCAACGCCTTGGCTTCGTCCAGGCTCTTGCCGAGAACACTCGGCACCGCGACCTTCGGCGCCCCGGTGGACACCACCAGATTGACCGTGGTGCCCTTCTTGACCTCCGTGCCTTCCTTCGGGTCCTGGGAGCAGACGTTGCCCGTCTTCTGGGCCTCGCAGGGCTTCTTGGTGACCGACAGCTCCAGGTCGGTGTTCTGGGCGATCTTTGCCGCGTCCTCCTGGGTCTCGTCCACGAACCTCGGTACGGAGACGTTCGAGTCGGCCGCGTTGTCGCCGCTGGTCGCCCACTTGCCGATGAGGATCGCGCCGATGAGGACCAGCACACCGGCCACGACCAGCAGGATCGTCGAGGTGTTCGACTTCTTCTGCTGGCGGCGTCGGGGTGGGCGGTCGTCGTAGCCGAAGCCGCCGTCGTCCGGGTTCATCGGGGGGAGCATGGACGTGGCCTGGGCGTCCGTGGAGCGCAGGGCGGTGGTGGCCTGGTCGTCCTGGTAGCTGCCGTAGCCGACCGAGCCCATGGCGGCGGTGGCCGCGACCGGCTGGCCGTCGAGGCAGGCCTCGATGTCGGCGCGCATCTCGTCGGCGGACTGGTAGCGGTAGTCCGGGTCCTTGGTGAGCGCCTTCAGGACGATGGCGTCCATCTCGGGCGTGATCTCGGGGTCGAAGACGCTCGGCGGCTGCGGCTCCTCGCGTACGTGCTGGTACGCCACCGCGACCGGGGAGTCCCCGATGAACGGCGGGCGGACCGTCAGCAGCTCGTAGAGCAGACAGCCGGTCGAGTAGAGGTCCGAGCGCGCGTCGACCTGTTCGCCCTTGGCCTGCTCCGGGGAGAGGTACTGGGCGGTGCCGATGACGGCCGCGGTCTGCGTCATCGTCATGCCGGAGTCGCCCATGGCGCGGGCGATGCCGAAGTCCATGACCTTGACCTGGCCGTTGCGCGTCAGCATGACGTTGGCCGGCTTGATGTCTCGGTGGACGATGCCCGCGCGGTGGGAGTACTCGAGGGCCTGGAGGATGCCGATGGTCATCTCCAGGGTGCGCTCGGGCAGCAGCTTGCGGCCCGAGTGCAGCAGCTCGCGCAGCGTGGACCCGTCGACGTACTCCATCACGATGTACGGGATGGAGATGCCCTCGATGTAGTCCTCACCCGTGTCGTACACGGCGACGATCGCGGGATGGTTGAGCGAGGCGGCCGACTGGGCCTCCCGGCGGAACCGGGCCTGGAACGACGGATCACGTGCGAGGTCGGCCCGCAGCGTCTTCACCGCCACCTGGCGACCGAGCCGGGTGTCATGGGCGAGATGGACCTCGGCCATGCCACCACGGCCGAGCACATGGCCCAGCTCGTACCGGCCGCCGAGGCGACGCGGCTCTTCCATAGCTACCTACCAGCCCTCTCCGTCGGTCCCGACCGCACGCATGTGTGGTCCGGCGGTGTGCCGTCCGGGCATACCGTACCCGGATCGGCTTGTGTGACCTGGCCAAGCCCGTCACCCGATACAGGACCGGTATCGCAACGTGCACCGATGTGAAGGGGACGTGACGGGGTTCACTTCTTGCTGTCGATTACTGCCTTCATCACGCTCCTCGCGATGGGGGCGGCGAGGCCACCACCCGAGATGTCGTCCCGGTTGGCGCTCTCGTCCTCCACGACCACGGCGACGGCGACCGGGGAGCTGCCGTCACTGGTCTTGGCGTACGAGATGAACCAGGCGTACGGGTTCTCGCTGTTGTCGACACCGTGCTGGGCGGTACCGGTCTTGCCGCCGACGGTGACGCCGCTCTCGTTGATCTGGGCGTTCTTGCCCGTACCGTCCTTGACGACCGTCTCCATCATCGACTGGAGGATCTGGGCGTTCTCCTCGGAGAGCGGCTGGCTCATCTTCTCGGGCTCGGTCTGCGAGATGACGTCCAGGCTCGGGGCCTGCAGCTTGTCGACCATGTACGGCTTCATCAGCGTGCCGTTGTTGGCGACGGCGGAGGCGACCATGGCCATCTGCAGCGGGGTCGCGGCGGTCTCGAACTGGCCGATCGAGCTGAGCGCGGTCTGCGGCTGGTCCATCGACTTGGGGAAGACGGAGGCGTTGGAGCGCACCGGCGTGAACTGCTCGGAGTTGAAGCCGAACTTCTCGGACTCCGCCAGCATCTTGTCCTTGCCGAGGTCCGCGCCGATCTTGCCGAAGACGGTGTTGCAGGAGTACTGCAGGGCGACCCGCAGGGTGGCGTTCTTGCAGGGGATGTTGCCCTCGTTCTTCAGCTCGGTCGTGGTGTTCGGCAGGATGTACGGCAGCGGCGTGTCGGTCTTCTGGTCCGCTGCGGTGTACAGGCCGTCCTCCAAAGCCGCCGCCGCGGTGACCACCTTGAAGGTGGAGCCCGGCGGGTAGGTCTCGCGCAGTGCCCGGTTGAGCATCGGGTCGTCGGGGTCGTTCTTCTTCTGGAGCTTCGACCAGGCCTTGCCGTCGACCGACGTCGAGTTCCCGGCGAACGTCGACGGGTCGTACGAGGGAGTGGAGGCCAGCGCCAGGATCGCGCCGGTCTCCGGGTCGATCGCGGCGACGGCGCCCTTGCCCTGCTTGAGCAGACCTTCGTACGCGGCCTTCTGCGCGGCGGCGTTGAGGGTGGTGACGACGTTGCCGCCCTGCTTCTTCTTGCCTGTGAGCATGTCCAGGGTGTTGCGGAAGAAGAGCTGGTCGTCGTTGCCCGTGAGGATGCCGTCGTCGATGCTCTCCAGCTGGGTGGCGCCGAAGGCCTGCGAGGCGTACCCGGTGACGGGCGCCCACATCGCGCCGTCCTTGTAGGTGCGCTTGTACTCGAAGTCGTTGAAGCTGTCGCCCGAGGTCTTCTTGGAGCCGGTGATCGGTTCGCCGTCGACGATGATGTCGCCGCGCGGTGTGGCGTACCGCTCGATGGCGACGCGGCGGTTCTTCGGGTCGGACTTCAGGGAGTCCGCCTGGACGTACTGGAGCCAGTTGTCGCGGATCAGCAGGGCGAGGACGAGGAGTCCGCAGAAGAGCGCGATCCGGCGCAGGGGCTTGTTCACGGGCGGACCACCTGGGTCATCTCGGCGTCGGGGTTGGGGGCGGGGGCGGGCGCCGGGCGGCGTGCGGTGTCGCTGATTCTGATCAGGATGCTGATCAATGCCCAGTTGGCGATGACGGAGGAGCCTCCGTAGGCCACGAACGGCATCGTCATACCGGTCAGCGGGATCAGGCCCATGACGCCGCCCGCGACGACGAAGACCTGGAGGGCGAAGCCGCCGGAGAGGCCGACGGCGAGGAGCTTGCCGAACGGGTCGCGGGCGGCGAGCGCCGTGCGGACGCCGCGCTCCACGATCAGCCCGTAGATCACCAGGATCGCCATGATGCCGGCCAGGCCCAGCTCCTCGCCGAAGGTGGCGAGGATGAAGTCGGAGTTGGCGGCGAACTTGATGAGGTCGGAGTTGCCCTGGCCGAGGCCGGTGCCCAGGGTGCCGCCGGAGCCGAAGGCCCACAGGGCCTCCATGGACTGCTCGGAGTGGCCGGCGACGCCCTGCTGGCTGAGGGTGTACTCCTTCATCGGGTCGAGCCAGGCCTGGACGCGCTGCTGGACGTGCGGTTCGAAGGAGGCGACGCTGACCGCGCCGACGGCCGACATCAGCAGACCGAAGACGATCCAGCTGGTCCGCTCGGTGGCGACGTACAGCATGATCACAAACATGCCGAAGAACAGCAGCGAGGTACCGAGGTCGGTCTCGAAGACCAGGATCAGGATGGAGACGAACCAGACGACCAGGATCGGGCCGAGGTCGCGTCCGCGCGGCAGGTAGAGGCCCATGAAGCGGCGGCTGGCGAGAGCGAGCGCGTCGCGCTTCACCATCAGATAGCCGGCGAAGAAGACCGCGAGGACGATCTTCGCGAACTCACCGGGCTGGATGGTGAAACCGGCGACCGAGATCCAGATCTTGGCGCCGAAGACGTTCAGGCCGAGGCCCGGTACGAGCGGCAGCAGCAGCAGGATCAGCGCGCCGACCATGGAGATGTACGTGTAGCGCTGCAGGACGCGGTGGTCCTTCAGGAAGATCAGCACGACGACGAACAGGGCGATACCCATGGCGGTGTAGAGCAGCTGGCGGGGTGCGGCCTCCACGTAGGCGTCCAGCGCCTGGAGCCGCTTGGACCGGTCGAGCCGCCAGATGATGACCAGACCGAGTCCGTTGAGGAGGGTGGCCAGGGGCAGTAGCAGCGGGTCCGCGTACGGCGCGAACTTGCGTACGGCGAGATGTGCGACTCCGGCCAGCAGGCCGAGGCCCAGACCGTAGCTCAGCAGGCCCGCGGGCACTTGGTTCTTGATGGCCAGGCCCACGTTGGCGTACGCGAACACCGGGATGACAACGGCGAACACCAACAGCGCCAACTCGGTGTTGCGGCGGCTCGGTGTGCCGATGGAACCGATGGTCGACGTGTGGTGCGTCGGCGTGTTCGTACTACTGCTCATGGTGTGACAGGGCCCCTCACGGCTTCTTACTGCTTACCGCACAGCGAGACCAGCTTCTGCTCTTCGTCGGAGAGGCTGGGGCCGGGTGTGGGAGTGGGTGCGGGTGCGGTCGTGGAATTGGAGGACGACGGTGCCGAGTTCGAGGGATTCGGCGTCGCCGACGGCGTGACTGTGGCCTTGGACGTCAGAGAGGCGGTTGTGGTTCCCGTGGTCCCACCTGCCTCGCCCTCACCGGTCTTCGCGTTGTTCGTCGTCTCGGCGGCGCGGCGCTGGGCGTCCTTCTCGCATGCGGAGGCCTGCACGGCGAGCTCGCTGATCTTCGACTGGGCGTCCTTGAGGCCGCCCTCCGCGATCGTCGCCTTGACCTGCTTCTGCTGGTACGGCGGCAGGTACTTGAGTTCGATCTCGGGGTGGTCCTTCTCCACCTTCGAGAGCGAGACCCAGGCCAGGTCCTGGCTGATTCCGCGGTACAGCGCGACGTGCTCGCCCTGGGTGCCGACGTAGTACTGCGTCTGCGTCCAGCGGTAGCCGCCGTACAGACCGCCGCCGATGACGCCCAGCGTGAGCGCGGTGTAGAGGGATCTCTTCAGCCACTTGCGTCCGGTGCGCGGCTTGACGAAGTCCTCGTCGGAGTAGTCGCCGAAGCCGCCCGCGGGTACGTAGCCGGTGGTGTCGCCGCCGCTGCCGGGCGGGCCGAACTCGCCGCCACCGCCCTGTCCGGGTACCGGACGGCCGAGGCTGGAGGCGCGCCCCGCGGGCGTCTGCATCGCGCCGTTGTCGTGCAGCTGGTGCTGCTGGTTCTCGGCGACCGCGCCCACCACGACCGGGGTGTCGGAGAGCTGGACGGCGAGGGTGTCCCCGCCGTCGATGTCGAGGACGTCGGCCACGATGACCGTGATGTTGTCGGGGCCGCCGCCGCGCAGCGCGAGCTCGATCAGCAGCTGCACGGTCTCCTGCGGGCCCTGGTAGCTGGCGAGGGTCTCCTCCATCGTCTGATGGGAGACGACGCCGCTGAGGCCGTCGGAGCAGATCAAGTAGCGGTCGCCGGCGCGGACTTCGCGGATGGAGAGGTCCGGTTCGACGTGGTCGCCGCTGCCCAGTGCGCGCATGAGCAGGGAGCGCTGGGGGTGGGTGGTGGCCTCTTCCTCGGTGATGCGTCCCTCGTCGACGAGGCGCTGCACCCAGGTGTGGTCCTGTGTGATCTGCGTCAGTACGCCGTCACGCAGCAGGTACGCGCGGGAGTCGCCGACGTGCACCAGACCGAGCCGCTGACCGGTCCACAGGAGGGCGGTGAGGGTGGTCCCCATGCCTTCCAGCTGGGGGTCCTCCTCGACCATCATCCTGAGCTGGTCGTTGGCGCGCTGCACGGCGGTGCCGAGCGAGGTGAGGATGTCGGAGCCGGGCACGTCGTCGTCGAGCGCGACGATGGTGGAGATCACCTCGGAGGAGGCGACCTCACCGGCGGCCTGGCCGCCCATCCCGTCGGCGATCGCGAGCAGCCGCGGACCGGCGTAGCCGGAGTCCTCGTTGCCCTCGCGGATCATGCCTTTGTGCGATCCGGCGGCGAAGCGCAGTGACAGACTCATGCGCACCTCGCCCGTCGGCTCCGGGTACATCCGCACGGTGCCCACCCTCCGGTCGGGAGCGCGCGGGCGTCCAACGCGTGGACCGCCGCTGCGTGCTCGCTCCGCTCGCGCTCATTCATGACGTAGCACTACTTCCGCAGCTCGATGACGGTCTTGCCGATGCGGATCGGTGCGCCCAGCGGAATCGGCGTGGGAGTCGTCAGTCGGCTCCGGTCGAGATACGTGCCGTTGGTGGAGCCGAGGTCCTCGACGATCCACTGGCCGTCCCGGTCCGGGTAGATCCTGGCATGGCGGCTGGACGCGTAGTCGTCGTCCAGCACGATGGTGCTGTCGTGCGCGCGGCCCAGGGTGATGGTCTGCCCCTGGAGCGCGACCGTGGTTCCCGTGAGGGTGCCCTCGGAGACGACCAGCTTGGTGGGGGCGCCGCGCCGCTGTCGGCCGCCGCTGCTAGGTGCGGCGGCCTGTTGGCGCTGCTGCGGCGGCGCGGCCTGGCGCGCGGCCTGCTGCGGTCTGGCGGCGTCCCGTCGCGAGCCGCGCTGTGTGACGCGCGTTCCGAACAGGTCGCTACGGATGACCTGCACGGCCACGATCACGAACAGCCACAGTACGGCCAGGAAACCCAGCCGCATGACCGTGAGGGTCAGCTCTGACATTGCCCCCGCTTCACCCTTCGGCTTGCCGGTAAATGATGGTGGTGCTGCCCACGACGATCCGCGAGCCGTCGCGGAGCGTAGCGCGGGTGGTGTGCTGCCCGTCCACCACGATGCCGTTGGTGGACCCGAGATCCTGGATCGTCGAGGGCGTTCCGGTCCGGATCTCACAGTGCCGGCGGGATACGCCGGGGTCGTCGATCCGCACGTCGGCTTCGGTGCTGCGACCCAGCACCAGCGTCGGGCGGGAGATCTGATGGCGGGTGCCATTGACCTCGATCCAGTGCCGCATGCGGCCGCCGGCCTGCGGTCCCGCCGCCGCGCCGGGCCGGGAGGCCATGGGCGTGGGGCCGGGGCGCGCGCCGGGCGGCGGTGCGGACGGCATGGGGGGAGCGCCCATCGGACCAGGACCGGCGGGCTGGGCGGTCGGCGGATAGCCGTAGCCGCCGCCACCGGGCCGACCCGGGGGCGGGCCCGCGGGGGCGCGCTCGGGTGCCTGCTGGTCGGTGGAGGAGGCGAGCGTACGGCTCCGCACCCGGTACAGACCGGTGTCGAGGTCGTCCGCCTTCTCCAGGTGCACCTTGATGGGGCCCATGAAGGTGTAGCGCTGCTGCTTCGCGTAGTCGCGCACCATGCCGGCGAGCTCGTCGCCGAGCTGGCCGGAGTAGGGGCTGAGGCGCTCGAAGTCCGGCGTGCTCAGCTCCACGATGAAGTCATTGGGTACGACGGTCCGGTCGCGGTTCCAGATGGTGGCGTTGTTGTCGCACTCCCGCTGGAGTGCTCCGGCGATCTCCACTGGCTGGACCTCGGACTTGAACACCTTGGCGAAGGTGCCGTTGACCAGACCTTCGAGACGCTGCTCGAACTTCTTCAGGACTCCCATGGGGCACCTCCTCCTTCGTAGCCGTCCTGGTACTGCTTACTGATCGTATCCACGCGTCGGGAAATCGGCTGGTTCCCCCTGTCGGCCCGGTCGCCGGGTTGTCGACGCCTTCCTGAGTCCCCTCCCGAAGTTCCCTCCGGGGCTCCTCTTCGAACTCTTCCCGGCACTACTTCCTGCACTGCTTCTGCCAAGGATCGTAGAGGCGGCCCGTCACCAGTGTCCCGCACCCGACCGTGCACCTGGTCCGGCTCCTGGGGAGATGGCCCGGACCGGTACGAGGTTGATACGTGAACCGGTTCTTGTTGATACGTGGACCAGTGCCGATGTGCTCGGAGCAGCGGCGCACGGGAGGTGGCCTGGGCCGGAGCCGGGCGGGAGGGGGCGTGAGCCCGGGGAAAGGGATGTGAATCGGCCCCTGGCACCGTGCTAATCTTCTGCATGTCGAAAGGCGCTCACCCCACTCGGTGGGAGACGGACGACACATTCAATGCGCGAGTGGCGGAATGGCAGACGCGCTGGATTCAGGTTCCAGTGCCCGCAAGGGCGTGGGGGTTCAACTCCCCCCTCGCGCACAGCGAAGAACCGATGAACGGGTCTTCACCAAGGACGAAAGTCCTGGTGAGGGCCCGTTTCTCGTTGCGGTGACGGGCGGCGGCCCGGCGGTGACGTGGCAGGGCCCCGGCGGTGAGGTATCTCACGCTCGGGGCCCTGCTCTTTGTGCAGCTGATTGTTCTTCGGGTGGGCTGGGGTGGCCGCGTCGACCGGGCAGGTCCTAGTCGAGCCGGGAGACCTGGTAGTGGCTGATGTACCAGCCCTGCTCGATGCGCTTCACCAGTACGCCGAGGTTGACCCTGAGGGCAGGCCGGTCGGTGAACGAGAAGTCGACGTTCAGGTATCCGAATACGAGGTCGTCGGCGGGGCGTCTGGTTTCGAGAATCTGGTACGCGGCCGTCATCCCGATGGGCTGGGAGTCGTAGTAGGCGGCGATGCCCGGCCTTCCGACGCTGTAGGGGCGCAGTCCCTGGAAGATCGCGTCCTCGGTGAACTGGGAGGCGACCTGCTGTGGTTCGTGCCTGTCGACTGCGGCCTTCCACTGGTCGAGGACGCCGCGCAGGATCGCTTCTTCGTCTGTTGTGCCGTTCATCGGATTGCTGTGTCCCCTTCGTCCGTCGGGTCAGTGGCCGGCGCTCATGCCGCCGTCGACGTGGAGGATCTCCCCGGTGACGAACGGGGCGTTCTCCAGGTAGATCACGGCGTCGATGATGTCGCTCTGCTCGCCCATACGGCCGACGGGGTGCAGGGCGGCGAGGGCCGCGTGGGTCTCCTCGGGGTGCATGGGGGTCTTGATGGTGCCGGGGGCGACGGCGTTGGCGCGGATGCCGCGGGTGGCGTACTCGATGGCGAGGGACTTGGTGGCGGACTGCAGGCCGCCCTTGGTCAGCGAGGTCAGCACGGAGGGGACGTTGGCGTCGGCGTTGTCGACCAGGCTGGTGGTGATGTTGACGATGTGGCCGCCGCCCTGGGCGAGCATGCGTTCGACGGCCAGCTGGGTGATGCGGAAGAAGCCGGTGACGTTCACGCCGGTCAAAGTGGCGTAGTCGTCCTGCGTGTAGTCGGTGAAGGCCTTGGCGACGAAGACGCCTGCGTTGTTGACCAGGGTGTCGATACGGCCGAATCGCTCGACGCCGGCGGCGATGACGCGTTCGGCGGTGGCGGGGTCGGCGATGTCGCCCTGGACGGTCAGGATGCCCGCGTCGCTCGCGGGGGCGATGGTGCGTGAGGTGGCGACTACGGCGTAGCCGAGCTTGCGGTAGGCGTCGACGAGGCCGGCGCCGATGCCCTGCGAGGCGCCGGTGATGACGGCGACCTTCTGGTCCGACTGGTTCTGAGAGCTCATGATGACCTTCTTCGGGATCGGGATCGGGATCGGGATGGGGGCGGGGGCGGGTGCTTCGTGGACCGGACTACCAGCGATCGAGCTACTAGATGACCGGTCGACTATTTGGAAGGTAGGCGGCTCGGCAGGAAGAGTCAAAGGTCAACAGGGCCCTGGCCAGGACCGGCTTCCTCCCTGCTGGTAGGCGTGGCCTTCCAGCCCATGTCAGCCGGAGGTAGGGCCCGTCCTAGTGCCGGTGCGGGTCGCCGTCGGGCAGCCAGGCACCCGGGGCGTTGATACCGAGGTCGCCCACGCCGTCGCAGAGGGCATCGATGACGCCGAGGACCGCGGGGCGGTCCTCGCCCTCGCGCCAGACCAAGGACCAGGTCCAGTAGATCTCCGGTGCGGCGACCGGGCGTCGGACGAGATCGGGCGGCAGCGGTGTGGTCTGGCCCTTGGGGGAGTTGACGACCGGGCGGCTGCTGCGGCGGACGTGGTCGAAGAAGGCCGGCCCGGTGATGCCACCGTCGGAGATGTGTGTCGCGCGGGCCCCGCTGTCGCGGGCCAGTAGTTCGGCGTAGTCGTTCCAGGACGACCAGGAGGTGGTGTCGTCGTCGAGGAGGACGACGGTGTCCCGGGCGGGCACGACGCTCGTGTCGTCGCCGGTGGCCACCGCGTAGAGCCGGTCGGCGCCGATGAGCCGGGCGTGCAGGCCACGGTGTTTCAGGTCCTCGGTCCGCACCCAGCACACCGCGAGGTCCAGGCTGCCGTCGGCGACCCGGGCGGCTTGAGTGTGCGAGGGGGCGATCCACGCGTCGAGGTGGAGTCGGGCGACCGCGGCGGTACGGGCGGTCAGGTCCGGCGGGAGCCAGTTGACGTAGCCGAGCCGTACCGGTTCCGAACCGGACAGTTGAACGGCGCGTCGCTGGAGGTCGTCGGCCCGTTCCAGCAGGGCGCGGGTGTGCGGGAGCAGGGCCGAACCGGCCGGGGTGAGGGACACCGAGCGGCGGTCGCGATCGAACAGTCGCACGCCCAAGTCGCGTTCGAGCGCCTTGATTTGCTGCGACAGGGAGGGGCCCGCGATCAGCAGGCGCTCGGCGGCCCGGCCGAAGTTCAGTTCCTCGGCGACCGCGACGAAGTACCGCAGTTGGCGCAGCTCCACGCTCGTCATGCTACGGGCGTGCGAGGCCACGGCTCCCAGCAGGGAGGAGGCCGGTCGTGGCGTCACCCCTGGTGGCAGGCGGACGATGAGGGCATGGAAACCCGACGGCAGGTGAGTCGGCGGTCTTCGTCGACGCCCGGCGGACGGGTTGAGCGCGCCGACTCCCGGTACGTCGGCCGCCGTACGACCTGACCTCGGCGGTCGGCCCCTGAAAACACAGGCCACCACTGAAACACAGGCCACCACCACTTGGGCGTTCCGGTCCTCGCCGGACGCCCCACCGAGCGGAGCAGGACCATGCGCGAGTTCCTGGTCGAGATCACCACCACTGTCCCTGAGGGAACCAGTCAGGACGAGGTCGACCTGCGGCGCGCCGCCGAAGCCGTCCGCGCCCGGGAACTGGCCGGCACCGGCAACCTGGCGCGGCTGTGGCGCCCGGTCGGCGAGCTGCGCAGCATCGGCGTCTGGCGGGCCGCGGACGAGGACGAGCTCCATGAGAAGGTGCTCGGCACCCTCCCGCTGCGCCCGTGGATGACTCTCACCGTCACCGCGCTCGAGTCCCACCCCAACGACCCGGGCCGGACCGACGCCACGCCGTGACGGCAGGCCCCGTCCGCACTCACCGCCGCAACCGTGGCGGTGAGCCGTGTCCGCCCCGGAAACCCGCACGACCGCACGACCGCACAAGGATTTCGACATGAGCGTAGGCCCCCTGTGCGCTTCCTCGCCCCGAGGAGTCGGCGCGCCCCGCTCGCCCTGGGGGCACGTCGCCCAAGCCCGCCGCGGCACTCGCCGCGGGCATGGGGGTCGGCCGGTTCGTCTACACCCCGATCCTCCCCCTGATGCACAGCCAGGCGGGACTGTCCGCGGGTGCCGGCGCGAACCTGGCCACCGCCAACTACATCGGCTACCTCGGCGGCGCGCTCGCCGGCATCCTGGCCCCCGCGCTGGTCCGCTCAGCCGCCCTCCTGCGCATCTCCCTCATCGTGCTGACCGGCAGTCTGGCCGCCATGCCCGCCACCCACACCACGGCCGTGTGGATCGCGCTGCGGCTGCCGGCCGGGGTGGCGAGCGCTCTGATCTTCGTCATCGCCGTCAGCTCCCTCCTCAGCCACCTGCGGGAGCACCCGGCTCACCTTCCCGGCTGGGCTTTCGGCGGAGTCGGTGCAGGCATCGCGCTGTCCGGACTGCTCGTCCTCGTTCTGCGCTCCGTGGCCGACTGGCGGGCTGCCTGGTGGGCCACGGCCGCACTCGCTGCGGTCCTCGCCGCCGCCTCGTGGAACCTCCGCCCCGAAGCATCACCCTCGGCGTCCGCGGCGTCCGCGGGATCCGGCAGGGCGGCGGCCGACAGGACGCGTACGCATCGCTGGTTCACCGCGCTGTTCGCCTCCTACACCCTGGAAGGCATCGGCTACATCGTCGCGGGCACCTTCCTGGTGGCGGCGATCGAGCAGAGTTCTCCCGGCCGGCTCGGCAGCGGGGCCTGGGTGCTGGTCGGACTGGCGGCTGTGCCGTCCTCGGCGCTGTGGGCCTGGCTCGGGCGCCGTTGGTCCCGCCCCGATCTGCTGATCGCCGCGCTCGTCATCCAAGCGGTCGGCATCGGTCTGCCCGCCCTGATCGGTGGAGCGGCGGCTGCCTTGGTCTCCGCGGTGCTGTTCGGCGCGACCTTCATCGGCGTCAGCACCCTCGCCCTTGCCGCAGGGGCCCACCTGCAGTTCCCCCGCTCCGTCGCGCTCCTGACCGCCGGGTACTCCGTCGGCCAGATCCTCGGCCCCTTGCTTGTCGCGCCACTGCTTCACCACGGCTACCACCAGGCCTTGATCCTGGCCGCCGTCGTGGTCCTCGCGGCCGCCGCGGCCGCCGCCGTGCTGCGCATCGGCTTCCCGCACCACATGGTGGTAGTGCGACATGCCGCCCTGGTACGACAATCTGAACCGGCACAAACCGCTCCGGGCCAGGGCGGACGAGGTGCCTGATGGAGATGGGGTCCTGAGGAGGTGGGGTGCCTGAGGATGTCGCAGCCGCCAACCGTCGCGGCTCCGGTCGCCGGACTCCGTCCGCGGTGCTCGGCCGGCCGTGCCGCCCGCCGGCCTCGGCCTCCGGTGCCAGGCCGGACCCTGCGTCTACGCGACGTATCGCCACCGATGACTCTGATCGTGACATATCACCACCGGTGAATCCGACCGGGACATCTCGCCACCGATGAATCTGACGCGGAGCCCGCCATGACCACATCACAGGACCTGTTGATCACCGCCCTGGACGTCGCGTCGAGCCGTCCCGTCGAGAACGGCGACCTGTCGCTGGCCCTCGCGGGAGCCGAACTGGTCGACCTCATCGACGCCCAGGCTCTCGTCCTGGACGACGACCACATCGTGCCCGGCCCGCAGTGGGCCACGGGTGATCGCCTGTTGGACGAGGCGTCGTCGTCGCTCACCCGGCAGGCGCCGTACGAGACCGTCGAGGAGTGGTTGTGGCGCCGAGGCCGTGGTCTGGCCGCGGCCTATCTCGCCGTTCTGGAAGCGGAAGGTCAGGTCACCCGGCGACGCAACCGCTGGATTCCCCTCCGGAGCGGCCGAACGGCATTGGCGGATTCATCGGCCCGTCGCCAGGCAGCCGACCGCTGGACGTCGGGCGAGCCCGTCCTCGCCGGCCTCGCGGCCGCAGTGGGTATCCACCACGAGCCGGCCGAAGAGGCTGCGGGTCTCCCCGGCGACGCGGTCGTGACCGTACTGGCTGCCGTCAACAACGCGGTGACGGAACTGGAAGCCGTACGGCAGCGGCGACACATCGAAGAGGCGGCCTTCGACAACATCTGGCGAGGCGAGTGACGAGAACCCGGGACGAAGCCACGGGACGAAAGCCCGGGACGAAGACACGGGCGGATCGTCAGCCGTGTCCCCGATACCGAATACCGCGACAACCGGAGACGGCGCCGGGTATCGCGACCACTTCACGGGTGAATACGATCACCGGACGCTGTAGGGCATAGGTCACCACGTGCCGCAGGAAGCCCCCGAAGCTTTCGCCGAAGCCGTCGTCGACCTCAAAAATTCCTGATCGGCCGTTCAGCAGCCGGCCTCAGACGCCTGCGACGGCTTCTCGCGGTGCGTGAGCACCGAGCAGGGCCAGGCAGTTCGCCCACAGGGCGCCGAGCCGCTGGGTGTTGTTGTAGAGCTTGGCGAACAACACCTGCCCTTCCAACTGGGCGACCACCGCGCGTGCGGCTTCCCGCGTGTCGGTCACGGAGACCTCCTTGCGCTCCAGAGCCTCAGCGATGACCGAGTCGACCAGCTCGACCTGCGCGTCGAAGATCTCCTGCAGCCGCGTGCGGATGGCCTCGGTGTGGTTGCTCATCTCCAGGCTGAGGTTCCCGAACAGGCAGCCGGAGACGGTGCCGCAGCTCTGCCGGCCGGCGCGCTGGCCGGCCTCCGTCTCGTCGAACAGCCGACGCAGCCGCTGGAGCGGTTCCTCGTCACTGTTCAGAATGCGGGTCCACATGCGCTGCTGATCGGCCCAGTGCTCGTCGATCACGGCCAGGCCGAGAGCTTCCTTGGAATCGAAGAAGTAGTAGAAGCTGCCCTTGGGCACGTCGGCCGTCTTGCAGATCTCGGCCACGCCCAAGGCCGAGTAACCGCGCAGCTCGATCAGCGATTGCGCAACGCTGAGGATCTTCTCCCGGGCGTTGCTGGTCCGTCCCATGGAGCGAGTGTACGACTGGTCGACCCCCTTCTACTAGACCGGTCGGCTAGTACCTGTGGCGCGTGGCAGGACCCCGGCGGTGAGGTAGCTCTCACCGGGCGGGGCCCTGTTCCTTGCTCCCCCGTCACCCGGTGCTTGTCGCGGTCACGACGATGCGCTCGGTGGCCGGGAGCAGGGCGGGTGTCTTCGTGGCCTCGGTGAACAGGACGGCCGCGGCCGCTTCGCCGAGTTCCTCGGTCAGGGCGTCGGAGCGGCGCAGGATTTCCTCGTGGACGGCGGTCTGCCGATCGCGCCTGCCCTCCACATGCAGCCGGTTCACCTCGGTGAGACCGGCGGCGTCCAGGAACCAGCCGTAGTCCAGGTACTCCGGCTGCGGTTGGCGGCTTTGGCGGCTTTGGCGGCTTTGGCGTCGGGTTGGCGGTTGCGGTGTCGGGCCGGTGGGTCAGTCCCGAACGCCCAAGGCCGTGAAGTTACGGCGTTGTGCCTGATCGTAAGGTCGGCTGTGGATCTCGCGGTTGGGCGGACGCAGGAAGCGGAGCTCCGGTAGAACGGCTTGTCCTCCAAGACGAGTCGTTCACCACGGGAGCTCCGCAAGGCACAGCAGCGCGTGCTGCTCTCACTACGGCAAGGGCGGCGTCATGACGGCTCACCACACATCCGGTCCCGCCGACTGGATCTACCGGCTCGCCCCCGGCCGTGGGGACGCGCCGCGTACTCCCGCCAGTTCAGCGCACAGCATCACCGAGGCGACCGACCGCCTCGGCCCCCAGCCCGTGGCCTGGGCCATCGCTGTCGGTGACGAGCTGGCCCGTGTCATCATCCACGAGGTTCCCGAACTGGGAGGCGGACCGGCGCCCTACGAAACGCTCCGGATGGGGACCGAAGCCGCGACGCTGTACGCGCTGCTCCTGCTGGCCGACCCTGCGGCCGACCGGGTTATCCCAGAGGAATCCCTGCTGGGAGACCGCGAGTTCGCTCGCAGGCGCCTCGGCCTGGACAAGGTGCTGCGCGGCATCCGCGTCTCCCACGCTGCGCTGACGAACGCCCTGATGGCCGCGTGCCAGGAAATCGTGCCGCTGCCCGAACGCGCGGAGCAGTTCCGCCGCGTCTCCGAGCTGCTCTTCGGCTTTGTCGACGAGTTCTCCTCGCGGATGACCGCCGAGTACCTGGCCGAGCACGACCGCTGGCTCACCAGCGGCGCCGCAGCCCGCGAGGAGACCGTCCGCTTGATTCTCGGCGGTCAACCGGTACGGCAGGAAGACGCGAGTGAGCTCCTCGCCTACCGGCTGGAGGGCCGCCATCTCGCCGTCATCGCTTGGTGTGACAGCCCGACCGCGGACGCCGCCGGCGATCTGCAGCGGGCGGCGGCCGAACTGTTGCACCGGCGCGGCTGCACGTCGACCCTGGTCATCCCCACCGGCCGGACCACTGTGTGGGCGTGGGGAGAACCGCACGCCGCGCCCCCGACCGGCACGCCGGGTGAATTGCCGTACCAGGAAGGCATCCGCTTCGCCTGCGGCTCGGTACGGCACGGGCTGCCGGGGTTCCGCCAGTCGCATGAGGACGCCCAGCACACGGTCCGAGTCATGCAGCTCAACCCCGGCAGCACGGGCTCGGTCGTCGACTACCCGGATGTCGGGCTGGCGGCCCTGGTCTCGGCCGACCTGCCCGCCCTGCGCCGCTTCGTGAGTGACGAGCTGGGGGCGCTGGCGGCGGACAGCCGGCACGCGGGCCAATTGCGCCGGACGCTGCGCCTGTACCTGCGCAACGAGCGGAGCCTGACGGTCGCCGCGGCGCAGCTGCACGTGGCGCGCAACACCGTCACCTACCGGGTCAAGCGTGCTCAGGAACTGCTCGGGCACGACCTGACGGACCGACTGCCCGAGCTGATGACCGCCCTGGAGGCCGCGCAGACGCTGGGCCCCGCCGTGCTCCGACCGGAGGAAGATGACTCGCATGACGGTGCTTCCCGGCGCTCCTGACGATTACGGCTGATTCGCTCAGATCAGGGGAGTGACCTGCTCCTCGATGCCCAGCAGCGCCCGCCCGTACAACTCACCGGCGATGGCCGGGTTGATCACCGCATGCCGGCTGCCCGTCTCCTGGTCCCGCCAGATCCGCTGCAGCGGATTGGCCTCGGCGAAGCTGCCGGCGCCCTGGATGCTCAGCAGCAGATCGAGGGCCTCACGGGAGCGGCGGGCCACGTAGCCGGTGTCCATCCGCACCCGGGCCCGGGTCTCGAACGGCATGTACTCTCCGCGGGCAGCCCAGCTGTCGATGTCGTCCGCGGCCCGCATCAGGTGCAGGCGGGCGGTGTCGATCAGCTGGGCCGCCTCGGCCAGCTGGATCTGCGTGGACGGGGCGTCACTGGCGCGCTCGTAGAAGGTGTAGGAGATGCCCCTGCCCTTGGCGAGGGAGGCGGTGACCACGTCCATGCCGGCCTGCGCCAGGCCCACCTGCGGGCCCGCCAGCACCAGCGCGAGCACCGGAACCAGCGCCGAGCGGTACAGCGCCTCGTCCTTGCGTTCGGTCGAATAGGTACCCTGCACGCCCTGGGTCACCGACAGGATGCGGTGCGCCGGTACGAAGACCTCGTCGGCGACGAGGGTGTTGCTGCCCGTGCCCCGCATGCCGGCCACATACCAGGTGTCCTCGATCGTCAGCTCCTCCATCGGGATGAGAGCGGAGCCCTGGTCGATCTGCTGTCCGGAGGCGTCCACGACGGGGATGCCGAGGCACGCCCACTGGGAGTGCAGGCTGCCCGAGGCGAAGCCCCAGCGCCCGGTGACGACCAGTCCGCCCTCGACGGCCCGGCTGGTGGCACTGGGGGCGAGCACTCCGCACACCCGCGCGTCGGGGTTCTCGCCCCACACCTCCTGCTGGGCCCGCTCCGGGTAGAGGCCGGCCATCCAGTTGCAGACGTTGATCAGCGTTGCCACCCAGGCCGTGGAACCACATCCGCGCGCGAGCTCGGAGGTGACCTCCAGGAAGGTCCTTATGTCGGCCTCGTGACCGCCAAGGCGCCGCGGCACGGTCAACCGGAACAGCCCCGCCTCGGACAGGGCCGCGATGTTCTCCTCGGCCACCTTGCGGTCCGCTTCGGTGCGGGCGGCGTTCTCGCGCAGCAAGGGCACCAGTGCCGCAGCACTCTCCTTCAGCGCCGCGGCGGACGCGGCGGTCGCCTGCGGGGCGGATGCGGTCGTGGTCATGGGGTCCTCCGGATTTTCGCGGCTCATGTGGCGCACCTCACGTGGCGAGGTGCCGCTACCGGCATTCCACGCCCGGTCCGCATCGCTGTCGTGTGTCCGGGACCGCAGAGTTCCTCTTGCCGGTTGGGCCGCCGGACCAGTTCGGCGACAACTTGACTCCGTGGCCCGAAGTCGTGCGCCCGACTTGGCCGCCCAGCCCAATGCCATGCGGAGGTAACCGTGGATTCACTGGAGCGAAACCCGCGCCGCCGACGCCGCGAGCCACGGCAGGCGGCGCATGGTCCGGCTCCCGCTCTCCTGGAGATTGCTGTGTCCGCAACCGCTCTTGCCGCAACAGACCTGACCGCCGCCACGGCCGAGCCCGCGGTGTTCCGCCGCGTACTCGGCCATGTGCCGACCTCGGTGTGCGTGGTGACCGCCATGACGCCGCAGGGCCCGGTGGGCGTCACGGTAGGCAGCTTCACCTCCGTCTCCCTCGACCCGCCTCTCGTGGTCTTCTACTGCGGCGGGCAGTCAGCCAGCGCAGAGGCGATCATCCGCTCAGGGCACTTCTGCGTGAACGTGCTGGCCGAAGACCAGCAGCAGGTGTGCGCGGCCTTCGCAGGCCGCTCGGCCAATCGGTTCGCCACCGGCGACTGGGAACTGACGGACCAGGCGGCTCCGCGCCTCGGCGGGGCGGCGGCCTGGATCGAGTGCGACGTGGAGGACAGTTTCCCCGCAGGCGACCACGTAGCGGTGGTGGGCCGAGTGCAGCGTCTGGCCGCGGCCGGCGGCCCCCGCAAACCCTTGATCTTCCACCGCGGCCAACTGGTCCGCCTCGATCGTGCCTGCGGCATGCACGTGCCCACCCATTCCTTCGACTGGTGGGACATCTGACCTCCGGCCCGCACGCCCCGCCGGTGATCCGGCACGACGGCGACCGACACGGCGA
Source organism: Streptomyces sp. SD15 (assembly GCF_054462255.1). Taxonomy (NCBI): domain Bacteria; kingdom Bacillati; phylum Actinomycetota; class Actinomycetes; order Kitasatosporales; family Streptomycetaceae; genus Streptomyces; species Streptomyces sp. SD15. The sequence continues at coordinate 298,568 of NZ_JBTLMO010000004.1, forward strand.
CGCCGGTGGCAAGAGGTGTCACATGCCCTGCTGCAGCGACTGCCCGGTGCCTTCACCGACGTGCATCCGCACCTCTGGAGGGCATGGCCCGACCGCCGTCCTCAGCGAGCCGATGGGAGAGGTCCTGGACGGCCGACGGCGCGAAGGCGAGCAGCACCAGGCCCACGCCGGTGGCGGTGAGAGGAAGGCGGCCTCCCACCCGGGTATCGCACGGGGTTCAGCACGAGCTGGGTCAACTCGCCCAGGTGGCCCGGCGCGAAGAGACCTTCGGGTACCGCGATCTCGTGGGTCACACTGACCGGACAGCGAAGCTCCCGTGGTGAACGACTCGTCTTGGAGGACAAGCCGTTCTACCGGAGCTCCGCTTCCTGCGTCCGCCCAACCGCGAGATCCACAGCCGACCTTGCGATCAGGCACAACGCCGTAACTTCACGGCCTTGCCCGAACGCCCGCCAGTTGCACCGCCCGGCGGCGCAGGGCGAGTGCGGCGGGGACGACGGACGAGACCACGGCGATCACCGCGCAGGCGCCCATCGTCCCGCCGATGGCCGCCCAGGGAGTCTCGATCGTGGTCCGCACCGACAGCAGGCCCAGGGCGCCGCACATGCCCATCAGGTTGAGCCCGGCGACGAGGAGTCCCAGGATTCCGCCGACGGCCACCACCATCAGCGCCTCGGCGCCCACCAGCCGCAGCACCTGCCACCGGGTGGCTCCGGCCAGCCGCAGCACGGCCAGGTCGCGGATCCGGTCGGAGGTCGCCATGACCATGGTGTTGGCCAGGGAGATGCCGGTGTAGAGGAGGGCGATGCCGAGGACCAGCAGGAAGCCCGTCCGGGTCGTCCGGTTCGCCTCGGGGTGACTCGCCCGCACCCATTGGGTCTTGGTGAGGACCTGCCCGCCCGAGGTGTCCACCGCGGCCCGCAGTCCGGCGGCCACGGCGTCCGCGTCGGCGCCGTCGGCGAGGGCGACGTCGACCCGGTCGGCGCTCGCGCCGGGGGCGTTGCGCGGGGTGACGTAGACGCCGTTGTCGCCGGTGCCCGTGGCCATGACCGCGGCGATCCGCAGCGACTTCTCCGTGCCGTCCCCGAGCCACACCCGCACTCGCTGCCCCACTGTGTGCCGCTGCCACTCCTCGTTGACGATGATCGAGTCGTCGTCGAGGTCGCTCACCCTCCCGGCCCCGATCGGCAGCCGGGTGGTGGCGCCGAGCGGGCCGGGGTCCGCGGCACGGGCCTCGGACCTGATCAGCGCCACCCCGTCCGTCAGCACGTGGACGGCGCTCGACGCGGTCACGGACACGACCGCGCCACGCACCTCGCGCAGCTCTCGCAGCGTGGCCGCGTCGAAGCCCGCGTCGCTCGCCGGGGTGACGACGAAGGCGGCGGCCGTCCGCTCGCGCGTCTCGGTGGCCTTGGCCTCGTTCAGCGTCGCGGTGGCCCCCAGCAGCGAGCCCGCGAGGGCGACGGTGACCAGGACGGGTGCCGCGATGGCGGCGGTGCGCCGCACCCCGGCGGCGGCGTTCTCCCGCACCAGCAGGCCGCCGGCCCCCGGCAACTGGGCCGGCAACCAGGCCAGCAGCCGGGTCAACGGGCGCACCACGGCCGGCGCGAGCAGCGCGACCGCGGAGATCAGCAGCATCGGCCGGCTCACGTAGGTCTTGCGGTGCAGCAGGTCGCCCGGGTCGCCGGCCAGGGCCAGGCCCAGCGTCACGGCGGCGGTCAGCAGCAGGGCCGTACCGCACAGCAGGCGGCCCCGGGTCATCGTCGTGGTGTCCGCGGACGACTCGCGCAGCGCCTGGACGGGGCCGGTGCGGCCCGCACGCCAGGAGGCGGCCACGACGCCGCACAGCGCGACGAGCAGGCCCGTCCAGAACGCCAGGTGGTACGGCCAGGTGGAGTCGCCGATGGTGAACCAGCCCGGCGCGAGACCGCCGTCGACCACCCGGTCGGCCAGCCGCGGCGCACCGTACGCGCCGAGCACACAGCCGCTGGCCGAGGCGAGCACGCCCACCACGAGGGCCTCGGCGAGGACCGTCCGACGGATCTGCCCCGGGGTCGCCCCGGCGATGCGCAGCAGCCCGAACTCCCGGCGCCGCCGGTCGACCGCGAACGCGAACGTGGACGCCACCACGAACACCGACACGAAGGCGCTGACTCCGCCCGCCGTGCCGAACATGGCGTTCATCGCGGTGAGGGCCTCGCTGTCCCGGTCGGGGTCCGCGTCGGCGTAGCGGCGCGCGTCGTCGGTGAGCACCTGGACACCGGCGCCGCGTGCCGTCGTACGCACCGCTTCGCGTACGGCCGTCGCGTCGGCGTCCACGACGAGCTGGACGCTGCTCGGCGACAGTGCGGCGGCGCGTGCGTCCGGGTAGAAGACGGCGTTCTCGAAGCCGCGCCCGGCCATGGTGGCCGTCCGTACGGTCCCGACGACCCGTACCGTGCCTCGGTCGGTCCGTACGCGGTCGCCCGGCTTCGCCCAGTCGCCGCTGACGACGACCTCGTCGGCGGCGCGGGGCGCGCGTCCCGTGTCGATCGCGTACGGGGCGAAGGCGGCGGTGGACCAGGGGTGGCCCACCAGGTCGGCGGGCCCGCCCCGGGCCCGTACGGCGAAGGACCGGTCCTCGACGACGGTGCCGAGTTCCCTCAGCTTCGCGACGGTCGCGGGAGGCACGGCACGCGGCTGGGCGAGCCGCTGCACCCGGTCGCCGATCGCGGTGGGCACGCGCAGGGTGTCCGCGCCCTTGACCACGACGGGCGCGGCGGCGAACCGTTCCGGCTTCCGGTCGGGCGCGTCCAGTGACGAGGCGAGGGCCAGGCCCATCACGGCGATCAGGGCGACGCCCAGCGAGAGGGCGACAAAGCTGCCGACGAAGGTGATCCAGCGGGTGCGCAGGGTGCGCAGGGCGACGCTCAGCACGGCACGGCCTCAAGCTTGGTCATGTGCGCGGCGATGTCGTCGGCGCTCGCTCCGATCAGCTCGCCGTTGACCCGTCCGTCGACGAGGAAGACGACGCGGTCGGCGTACGAGGCGGCCACCGGGTCGTGCGTGACCATGATGATCGTCTGGCCCTCGCCGTCGACCATGCCGCGCAGCAGCGCCAGCACCTCACGACTGGTCCCCGAGTCGAGGGCCCCGGTCGGCTCGTCGGCGAAGAGCACCTCGGGGCGGGTGATCAGGGCACGGGCCAGGGCGACGCGCTGCTGCTGGCCGCCGGACAGCTCCGTGGGCCGGTGCCGGGCCCGGTCGCCGAGGCCGACCTGTTCGAGCACCGCGCGCACCCGGGCCTTGGAGGGGCGGCGGCCGGCCAGCCGCAGGGGCAGCGCGATGTTCTGCTTGGCGGTCAGGGACGGCAGCAGGTTGAACGCCTGGAAGACGAACCCGATGCGTTCGCGGCGCAGCAGCGTCAGCCGGGTCTCGCTCAGTTGCGTCAGGTCGGTGCCGCCCACGGTGACCGTTCCCGACGTCGGGCGGTCAAGGCCGGCGGCACACTGCAACAGGGTCGACTTGCCCGACCCCGAGGGGCCCATGACGGCGGTGAACGTTCCCCCGGGGAAGGCGAGCGAGACCTGGTCGAGCGCCGTCACCGTGCTGTCGCCCGTCCCGTACCGCCTGCTGACGGAGCGCAATTGGATCGCGTCGTGGTTCATTCGGCCTCTCTCGTCCGCTGGGTGACTCCACGAAACCGCGCGGCGGCACCGCGGCGCAGTGCGGCGGAAGCGACACTTGGGGTAGGGCCAGGCATACCTGGGATCCGGCGTCTGGACCGATGGCATCGGCCGGTGCGGGCCTTCTACGGTGACGCCCATGCATCCTCGGAATGTGTGGCAGGCCATGTCCGGGCCGGGCTTCCTACGGTCGGCGTGGCCGTGGCGTTCGGCCGGATATCTGCTCACCGGTGTGCTGACCGGTGTCGTCGCCCTGGTGGGGATCGTGACCACGGCGGCCGTCGGCGGCGTCCTCTCCCTGGTGCTGGTGGGGCTTCCGCTGCTCGTCGCGGTGGCCCTCGCCGGGATCCCGGTGGCCCGGGTGGAGCGGCGCCGGCTGTGGCTGATCGACCGGGACCCGGCACCGGAGCAGCATCAGGAGCCCGCCGCCACGGGGTGGTGGTCCTGGTCGTCGACACGCCTGCGGGAGCGGGCGACCTGGCGGGAGCTCGGGTACGCCCTGCTGTTCGCGGGGTTGTTGTGGCCGGTCGACGCCCTCGCGATCACGGTCGGCCTGCTCTTCCCGCTGTCCATGACCGCGGCCCCGCTGCTGATGGCCACGGTCGGCGACGGCCAGGAGACCAAGGTGCTCAAGCTGTGGACGGTCACCACCTGGCCGGCGGCCTTCGGTGTTGCCGTGCTCGGGCTCGTCCTTCTTGCCCTGGGCGCCTATGTCCTGGGAGTCGTGGCCGGTGCCCGGGCGGAACTGACGCGTCTGCTGATCGCCCCGCGCGAGGGCGATCTGGGGGCGAAGGTCGTGGAACTGACGCGTTCCCGCGTCCGGTTGGTGGACGCCTTCGAGGCGGAGCGGCGGCGTATCGAGCGCGATCTGCACGACGGGGCGCAGCAGCGGCTGGTGGCGCTGACGATGACGCTCGGCCTGGCCCGCCTGGACGCGCCGCCCGGGCCGGTCGCCGACCAGCTGGCCAAGGCCCATGAGGAGGCGGGCAAGGTACTCGCGGAGCTGCGCGAACTCATCCACGGTATCCACCCCAAGGTCCTCGCGGACTACGGACTCCACGCGGCGGTCACCGACGCCGCGGACCGTTCCGCGGTACCCGTGGACGTCGACCTGGAGCTGCCCGGACGGCTGCCCCAAGCGGTCGAGGCCGCCGCGTACTTCGTGGTCTGCGAGGCTCTCGCCAACATCGCCAAGCACAGCGGGGCCGGCCGCGCGGAGGTGAGCGGGGGGCATCGTGACGGGCGTCTGTTCCTGTGGATACGTGACGACGGCCGGGGTGGCGCGGACGCCGGGGCCGGCAGCGGGCTGACCGGACTCGCGGACCGGGTGTCGGTGCTGGATGGCAGACTTTCCCTGTCCAGTCCGCCGGGTGGACCGACCCTGTTGCGTGTGGAGATTCCTTGCCGAATTCCTTGCTGACGGATCGACCGCTCCGGGTGGTACTGGCCGAGGACAGCGTGCTGCTGCGGGAAGGGATCGTCGGCCTGCTCGGCCGCTGTGGCCACGAGGTGGTCGCGGCCGTCGGGGACGCCCCGGCTCTGATCGCCGCGGTCGAGGAGCACGCCCCCGACATCGTCGTGACGGATGTGCGCATGCCCCCGGGGTTCCAGGACGAGGGACTGCACGCGGCGGTGCGACTGCGCGAGAAGCGGCCCACACTGCCCGTCCTGGTACTCAGTCAGTATGTGCAGCGGACGTACGCCTCCGAACTGCTGGACTCCGGCGACGGATCGGGCATCGGCTATCTGCTGAAGGACCGGGTCGGGCAGGTCGAGCAGTTCGTGGACGCCCTGCGCGAGGTCGCGGACGGCGGCACCGTCGTCGACCCCGAAGTCGTACGTCAACTGCTGCGCCGGCGCCGCGATCCGCTGGAGCGGCTCACCCCGCGCGAGCGGGAGGTGCTGGCCCTGATCGCGGAGGGCAGGTCGAACGGCGCGATCGCACGCGAACTGGTGGTGTCCGAGGCGGCCGTGGGCAAGCACATCGGCGGCATCCTCAGCAAACTGGACCTGCCGCCCGCGGACGAGACCCATCGCAGGGTGCTGGCGGTTCTCGCCTACTTGAGGGCGTGAGGCCGGGTGCCCTCCGTCCCACCCTCGGCCTCGGCTGGAGGGCCGAGGGTGGGACGGCGTGACGAACCCGCGCTGCCGGAAGCCGTCGTCAGGTCAGCAGGTCGGCCAGGCGGCGCCATTGGGGGCGGTGCAGGGCATCGCGGGGCTGGTCGTCGACCACTTGCAGGGCCACGTGGTCCGCGCCGGCCTGGTGGAAGGCGTCGATCCTCGCGCGGATCCGGTCCTCGTCGCCCCAGGCGACGAGTGCGTCGACGAGGCGGTCGCTGCCGCCGTCCGCGAAGTCGTCCTCGGTGAAACCGAGCTCCAGAAGAGAGCTGGTGTAGTTCGGCAGTCCCAGGTAGAGGGCGATGCTGCCGCGGGCGGTCGAGCGGGCGCGGTCCGGGTCCGCCTCCAGGACGACCTTCGTCTCCGGCGCGAGCAGGGGGGCGTCGCCCAGGGTCTCGCGGGCCAGGGCGGTGTGCTCGGGGGTGACCAGATAGGGGTGCGCGCCGGCGGCGCGGTCGCGCGACAGCTTCAGCATCTTCGGGCCGAGGGCGGCCAGGACCCGGCGCCGGTCGGGCAACCCGGCGGCGTCCAGGGCGTCCAGATAGTCGACCATGGACGAGTAGGGGCGGCGGTATTGGTCGGTCAGTTTCGCGTGGCTCACCCCGAGACCGAGCAGGAAGCGACCGGGATGGGCCGCGTCCAGTTCGGCGATGCGCGCCGCGGTGTCGGTCGCCTCGTACTGCCAGATGCTCTGGATGCCGGTGGCCACGACGAGCCGTGAGGTCGCGTCGAGGAGCGGTACGGCGTGCCGCACACCGCTGCTGCCGCCCAGCCATGCGGCGCCGAAGCCGAGTTCCTGGAGTTCGGCCGCGGCCTCGGCGATCTCGCCGCGCTGTGCCGGTTCCTCCGAACGCAGCCCGACACTCCACACGCCGTACCGTCCCACCGCGTCCTTCAGGGAACTTCCGTGATCCACCGTCGTGACGTCGTCCATCAGCTCCGAGTCCCCTCCGTGTGCGTGCTGTGCCGCGCCACTTGGACGGCACAGCGGCCCCAACCGGCGCTTCCGCCGACGTATTCCGCTGATGTGGTCCATATGGGATGGGGGCGGTTGTTCAGGGGTGGCGGCGCAGCGGCAGATGGATTTCCAGCAGGGTGCCGGTGGGGGTGCCCGGGGTGATGCCCGTACGGCCGCCGAGGTCCTCGATCCGGTCGGTGAGGGAGCGCAGGGCCTCGGCGGAGTCGGCCGCGGGCCGGTGGCCGTCGTCGGTCACCTTCGCGTACAGCCAGCGCCTGGTGACGCGTACGACGGTGTCCACGCGCCGCGCGCCCGAGCGTGCCAGGCGGTCGCGCAGGGCCTCGCGCAGCGCGAGGTAGATCTCCACCCGATGCAGCTCGGAGAGGGTCCGCTCGTCTCCGATGACCTCGACGGAGGTCTGGATCCGCAGGCCGTCCCGGGGACGGGGGCCGGCCAGGAAGGTCTCCAGGGCCTCGCGCAACGGTGGCAGGTCGCCGCGGCGGCGCATCCCGTCGATGAGCGCCTGGTTCTCCTGGGCAGCCTCGGTCAACGCCCTTATCGCGGTGGCGAGATGGGCCGTGTGGGGGCCGGGGGCGCAGGTCGCGGCGGCGTCCAGGCCGAGGCGGGCGTCGGACAGGGCGCCGCCCAGCTCGTCGTGCAGCTGCCGCGCCAGCCGGCGGCGCTCGCCGCGGCCGTCGTCGCCGGACCACACCCCGTCCCCGGCGTCCCGGACGACCTCGCCGAGGCGGCGGACGACCGCGACCGCGCGCAGCAGTCCGCTCTCGTGGTGCGCGATGCCGTTCTCCAGGACGTGCAGCAGTGCGCACTCCAGGAGCAGGGCGACCGCGGCGGCCACCTGGTGCGGGGCGGCGGCGGGCGGGGCGATGGGGGACGGGGCGATGGGGGACGGCGGGGTGTCGGCCGGGCTCGGGTCTGGGCCTGTGTCTTTGCCCGTGCCCGTGCCCGTGCCTGTGTCTTTGCCTGCGTCTGAGTCTTTGCCTGTGGCTGTGGCTCGTACCAGGATCGCGTGGGCGAACTCCGCCAGCGTGGCGCGCAGCGCGGGGACCTCCGCCTCGGCGGGGGCGAGTACGGCGGGCAGGCGGGCGGCGAACCGATCCAGGACGGCCCCGGTCTCCCAGGTCCCCAGCGCGGTGTCGGCCGACCCGGCGGCGCGGCCCGGTCGCGGTGACATGCGGGCCGCTGCCCGGACGAGACCTGCGTGCAGGGCTTCGCTGAATCCGCTTCCCACGACGGGGACGGTCGTGCTGCTCATCGGACTCCTCAACGCTCGGATGACGCTCGGGTGCCGTAGGCAACGTGGCCACCCTCAACGTAACAAACAGACTTGTCTGATTGTCAAGAGTCGCAGGATGATCCGAGTGGTGTGTGACCACGGCACCGCTCGGTAGTCAAGGGTCCGTCTGCGGCCAAGAGCTGCAGGATTTATGGGGGTTGGATGGAGGTCTGCTGTCTTCTGCTGTCTAAAGGCTGTCGTCTAAAACAGGCATGGTTGTATGATTCCGGTTGGTGCTGGCGCCTACCCGGGCAGCCGCGCGCTCCTTCATGCCAAGAGCAGGAATAGGCAGGTGCAGCCTGATGCAGACACGGTCCGAACAGACCCGTCAGGCTCTCGTCCGTGCCGCGGCGGAGCTGATAGCGAACGGCCGGCTCTCCGATGCGGGACTGGTCAACATCTGCCGTCGGGCCGGGGTGAGCCGGGGTGCCCTCTACCATCACTTCTCGTCCACCACGGAGTTGACGGCCGCCGTGTACGAGCAGGCTCACGAGCGGGTCGTCGCGTTGATGGACGAGGCCTTCGACGGCCCGGTCGAGGATGCCCCGGAGCGCATCCTCGTCGCCCTGTGCGAGGCCCTGCGCACGGAGGAACTCGTCCGGGCGGGCATGCAGTTGGCGGTGGACGGGTCGGCGGGGCCGCCGCGACTGCGGGACGACGTACTGGCCCTCGTCCACAGGCGCGTCATCGACGCGCATCGGGACATCGTGCCCGTGCCGGAGGATCTGGCCGACCTGGCCGTGGTGGTGGCCGCGGGGCTGGAGTCGTTGGGGCACACCGACAGCGAGTGGTGGGACGCCAAGACCTCGAAGCGGCTGTGGGCACTGCTGCGCCCGCTGTTCTCACCGGGTGGGGAGGAGCGAGGAGAACCGGTGGGGCGGGAGAAAGAGCAGTGGGTCGGGGAGAAGCGGGTCTGAGGGCCGTGGCACGCATTCGGCCGGGGCTGCGGGCGGGCGGGCCCGGCTGCGAGGGTGGGGTGGACGCTGCGCGCGGGCCTGGAAGTGCGGCCGGACGCCGAGGGAATGGGGCTGGGGTCCGGCTCGGGCACGCCAGGGTCTTACGACGGGCGTTGGGGACGGGACTGGTCCGGGGGCCCGCGTGCGGAGCCCGTTCGCGGCTCGGTCGGAAGGGTGGGGGGGCGCGTCCCGGGCTCGGCGGGGGTTCAGGCGTCCTGGGTCGGCGAGGACGGCACGGCGGGCGGCTGCGGTGCGGTGCGCAGGCGGCCGAGCATGCCCGGAGTGGCGAGGCCGGGCAGCAGGAAACGCCAGAACGCGCCGATGCGTTCGGGCAGGTCCTCGCGGTTGCTGTAGACCTGGGACATCAACTGGAGGCCGGTGAAGGCGCCGATGATGGTCGAGGTGGCTTCCTGGATGTCCACGCCGGGCAGGATCTCGCCCTGGTCCTCGGCCTGCCGCAACAGGGCCAGTATGGCCGCACCGGACTGCTCGTAGGCGGTCTGCGGCGGACGGGAGAACGACGTCTGCTCGACGGCGAGGCGCACACTGGCGCGCAGCACCGGGTCGCGCTGGAGGCGCTGGGCGAACTCGAGCGTGAGGTCGATCACCGCCTGGAGCTTCACCGGCTGGTCCGGCACCACCAGGGCCTCGCTGTGCGCGGTCACCAGGGCCACGGCGATGGCTTCCTTGGACGGGAAGTGGTGGTACAGCGCGCCTCGGGTGAGGCCCGTCCGGGCCAGGATGTCGTTGGTGCTCGCCGCGTCGTAGCCCCGCTCGTCGAACACCCGGGCCGCGGACTCCAGGATCGAGTGCCTCGACCTCGTCCCGCGCTCTTGTGTGGCCATGCCAGGTCCCGCTCTCGCCCGCTGGAATTTTACCGACTGGTCTGTATTGTATCTGCAAGGCGGCACGCCGCCAGGGGGCGGGAGGAGTTGCCTCCGTTTTGACGCGATTTCCAGTCGGTCCTTGAGTGGCCCTTGAGTGGTTCTCGAGCGGTGCTCAAGGGTCCTCAAGGGGCCTCCGTCGTCCGTCGAGTGCCCTTCGAGCGGCCGAGGGGCGGTGGCCTACGGATGGCCGAGCCGGAAGCCCACCCCACGGACGGTGATGATCCAGCTGCTCGAACCGAGCTTGCCGCGCAGGCTGCTGACATGGGTGTCTATGGTGCGGCCGCGGTGCGACCAGGTGTCGTCCCAGACCTGCGCCATGAGCTGGCGGCGCGGCATCACGGTGCCGGGCTGTGAGGCCAGCAGGTGGAGTAAGTCGAACTCCTTGCGGGTCAGGTCCACTTGCCGGCCGTTGAGCGTGGCCACCCGGGTGCCGACGTCGATGCGCAGCGGCCCATGGGTGATGACCTGGGCGGCGGCCGGCTGTTTGCGCACCCGGCGCATCACCGCCTCCATCCGGGCCAGTAACTCGCGGAAGCCGTACGGCTTGACCAGGTAATCGTCGGAGCCGGCCTGCAGTCCGAGCACCCGGTCGAGTTCGGAGCCGCGCGCGGTGACGGCGATGACCGGGGTGTCGCAGACCGCCCGGATGCCCCGGCACACCTCGAGCCCGTCCAGGTCGGGCAGGTCGAGGTCGAGGAGCAGGAGATCGGCGTCGCGGTGCGCCTGGAGCGCCTTGGTGCCGGTGGCCACGCTGTATGCGGCGTACCCCTGCCGCAGCAGGCCCTGGACGAGGGAGTCGGCGGCCCTGACATCGTTCTCCACGACCAGGACGCGCAGTGCTCCGGCCGGGGGGCCGGGGACGGGGTGGTCGGTGGCGGCCTGGGAGGCAACTGGCCGCCCGGGCTGGGGAATCGTGGGGCGGTGCGGAAGATTGCGCTGCGATCGGGCGTCGAGTAGATCCACGGCTTGCCGATTCATCTGCTCCTCCTGAGGCACAGTCTCGTCATCACGGAACGGACTGCTGAACTCTCACAATGAGGACGATAGCAAACAGACTTGTCTGATTGTCAACGCGTTCGAAATCCCCCGCGAGTCGGCCCGTACCTGCTCCCATCTACCCGCTCTGAGCTGCATAGATGCACCGGCATTCGACGTTTCGAGGTCATGTTTCCGGCAGGTTGCAGCGAGGGGAAGCGTTGCTGTCGAGCGCCCATCTCTGGCTCTAACCATGCAGGTCTGCATGGTTTCGGAGATCTGCCGGTACAAGTGGCGCGATCGTGCCGTACCCGCCGGTAGTGACGGGTCACGGCTCGACGGATACTAAAGCTTTACTTGAAAAACCCTACAGACATGTCTGTATCTTGTTGGGGCAAGACGGCGTCGGCCACGGGGGGTGGCTGCCGGCGGTACGGATTGCTGCCCCCTGCTCGGAACGAGACAGGAGTGCCTTACATGTCGTACATCACTTCCACCCGTGTGTCCGTCGAAGACGAGGTCGCAGCGGTGGCCACCAGGGCCCCGCGACCCGCTGCGAGGACCCTGCAGCCCCGGTTGACCACGACGGTTCCGCGTGAGTACGTCCATCGCGCCGCCGTCTCCGAAGTCCTGCTGACCGGCTGGGAAGCCGCCGCCGAACTCGCCGGGCCCGACCTCCCGGACGTCTTCGCGGTCAGCGCCCAGTGGCCGCGCAGCCACTCCTTCTTCACCCCCTCGGGGGGGTACCAGGATCCGATGCTCCTGATCGAGTCCGTCCGCCAGATCGGTTCCCTGCTCGCGCACGCCGAGTTCGGGGTTCCCTTCGGGCACCAGTTCCTGATGTGGGACATGTCCTTCAGCACCGCACCCGAACTCCTCGTCGCGGGCGCCGCCCCCACCGAGGTCGAACTGCGCACGGTCTGCCGCGACATCGTCCGCCGGGGCCGCGTGCTCGGCGGCATGCGCTACGACGTCACAGTGCTCCGCGACGGACAGGCCCTGGCCACTGCGGGCGCCGCCTTCAGCTGTACCAGTCCGGCCGTCCACCGGAGGCTGCGGGCCGGCCGGCCGACCACCACCGACCGCGTCGCGCCGCCGTCGATCGACCCGGCCGCGGTGGGACACGCCGACGACCGGCACGTCCTGCTCGCCGAGCCCGCGCCCGGCGTCGACAACCGCTGGGAACTGCGTGTCGACACCGCCCACCCCACCTTCTTCGACCACCCCGTCGACCACATACCGGGCATGGTGCTGCTGGAGGCCGCCCGACAGGCCGCCCTCGTCTCGACGGGGCTGCCCGACGCCCTCCTGCTCGGCCTCAAGAGCAACTTCGCGCGCTACGCCGAGTTCGACGCCCCGTGCTGGATCGAGCCGTACCCCGAAATCCGCAGTACCGACGACGGCGTACTGGTGCGGGTGCGCGGAACCCAGCACGCTGAGACCGTGTTCACCGCCGACCTCGTCCTGAAGCCGAGCGGTCGCTGAACCCGCAGTGCGTGTCGCAGTGCGCGTCGCATTGCATCTCGCATTGCACGCCGCAGTGCACGTCGCGTGCCCGAGAATGTCCCCAGCCCGAGGAGAGTGTCCCGTGCCCACCATCCTGATCAGTGGCGCGGCCGGTTTCGTCGGGGGTCACGTCACCCGCGAAGCCGAGCGGCGACAGGCCGGCTTGAGGCTCATGTCGCACCGCAGCCCACTGTCCGATCCAGCTCCCCATGCTGATCGCAATCCCGATCCCGATCCCGATCCCGGCCCCCAGGTCGTCCGGGCCGATCTGACCGAACCCGCGTCCTTACGCGGGGTGTGCGACGGCGTCGACGTCGTGATCCACTGCGCCTCGCAGATCGGCGGCAGCGTCGAGGCCAACGAGGCCGTCAACGCCCGTGGCACGGCGGCCCTTGTGGACGAGGCGCGCCGCGCGGGGGTCGCGCGCATCGTCCAGCTGAGCACCGCGTCCGTCTACGGCCGCGGCACCTTCCGCGGCGAACGGCCCGAGGACCTGACCCGCAACCCGGGTTCGCCCACCTCGCTCACCCGCGCGGCGGCCGAGGACGCCGTTCTCGCGGCCGGCGGCATCGTCCTGCGGCCGCATCTGGTGTACGGGGAGGGCGACGCGTGGGTGGTGCCGGGCCTGGCCCGGCTGCTGCGCACGCTGCCGGGCACCGTGGCGGGCTGGCCCTCCCTGGCGTCCGTGATCTCCGTGACCGAACTCGCCGGGCTGCTGGTGTCCACCGCGCTCGCCCCCGCCGCCGACCTGACCGCGTCCGTCTACCACGCCACCCACCCGGTGCCTGTCCCCGTGGAAACCCTGCTGCGCACCGTCGCCGGGTGTACGGGGATCGAGTGGCCGGGAGGGGATATCACCGTCGAGCAGGCCAGGGCGGTCCTCTGGGAGAACGGCGTACCCCCGGCCGGACTCGACCTGTTCACGACCGACCACGTCTTCGACAGCTCCCCGCTCTGGTCCGACCTGCGCCGCACACCCGGCGCCGGTTTCGGCGCCGATTTCCCGGCTGCCGTGCCCTGGTACCGCAAAACCCTCCAGAGCGCCTGAGCGACCGCCGCCTCCCGGTCCCGCGAAACCCGGCGGGACGGCTGAAAGCACCTCCCCGGAATACTGCATTCCTTTTCGATCCGGACCCGGCGGTTCCCTCCGCCGGGTCCGGTTATTTGACGGATGTCTGACCTTTTTCTTTCCTCTCCCGGAACCTGCTGCGCCGGGTCTGCGGATTCTGACCCAGTCCTGCAACGGACCGTATTGAAGGGGAAGTGCGCGCTCGAACAGTCTTGTGACTCCGAGCGGAGTCAGGGGAGGTTCATCGTGCGCAAGGTGCTCATCGCCAACCGTGGCGAAATCGCTGTCCGCGTGGCCCGGGCATGCCGGGATGCCGGGA